>NZ_JBYCKM010000055.1:0-41228 GCF_057473385.1 Alkalihalobacterium sp. TH-98
CAAACAAAGCGTTGGACTTAAATGAAACCGCCGTATACGGAACCGTACGTACGGTGGTGTGAGAGGTCGGGGGTTAGTCACCCCCTCCTACTCGATTTTTAGAAAAGTTGTGTAAGGGGATTTGTTAACTAGTTGTCAATAATCGAGATAATGGAAAAGTCGAAAGCAAATAAAGAAAAATTAAATTAGCACAACTTAATTACAAGAGAGGGTAAAAAAAGAACGATTGGAATAAATCCAATCGTTCTTCTTGTTATTAACGAGAGTAGAACTCTACGATTAGCGCTTCTGTAATTTCAGCAGGAAGCTCAGAACGTTCTGGTAAACGAGTGAAAGTTCCTTCTAACTTTTCAGCGTCGAAAGAGATATATCCAGGAACGAAGTTGTTCACTTCAATAGCTTCTTTAACAGCTGATAAGTTTTGAGATTTTTCACGAAGAGAAATCGTTTGACCAGGCTTTACGCGGTATGAAGGAATATCAACACGTCCTCCATCAACCATTACGTGACCGTGGTTTACTAGCTGACGAGCTGCACGACGAGTACGAGCAAGACCCATGCGGTAAACTAAGTTATCAAGGCGAGACTCAAGTAAGATCATGAAGTTTTCACCGTGGATACCAGGCATTTTACCAGCATCGTCGAAAATACGACGGAATTGACGCTCATTTACTCCGAACATGTGACGAAGCTTTTGCTTTTCTTGTAGTTGTAAACCGTACTCTGAGATTTTCTTACGTTGGTTAGGACCGTGTTGTCCTGGTGCGTAAGGACGTTTTTCTAATTCTTTACCAGTACCGCTTAATGAGATACCTAAACGACGAGATAATTTCCAAGATGGACCTGTATAACGAGCCATGAATGACTCCTCCTTTGTTATTTTGTTTGAGCAAAACAACAACAGTTATGGCAATCTCCTGAAATGGTCATTTTGCTTTCATGCACCTTCGCTTCGACAGCGTGAAGTTACGCGATGCACCTCAACACATTCAGCAGCCGCTGAATTGAGGAACAAAATGAGAGGGTCCAAATCAAGTTTACCTTGGCTGTCTTATTTCACACAAATGCTATTATATTACTTTACAATACCGATGTCAACAATAGCCCTTTACAGTGCACGATAACTATCTAATTAAAAGAAAATAGTCCTTACATATATTTATAGTAATACAATAATAAATCAGGTATAATGAAACAAAGAATTATTATTGTTGGAAAAAAAATCAATAAATATAGTTTTATTTTCCTATTATCAAAGTATCGAAAGCTGTCTCAAGTATGTAACGGTGGTGCTAGAACATGAATCAACTTAATGCTAACGAAGTTAATTCAATAGATGTGTCTAAACTTTTACAGTTGTCAGTCACAGACAGTGTTTCGTTTGATAAATGCTTTCGATCTGCTGTCTTATTTGTTGCTGATCAAGAAGGGAAGATAGTTACCATCAGAGAAATTGGTGGACTAAACACCAAAATGATTGAAGTATTGTACCAATTAAAAGATAGTATGCTAGAGAAAGAATATCCATTTGATCTAAATGGATGCTTTGCGGATATAATTAGCATTTCATTACCAGAGAAGGCTTGGGACGGTTACCTTGGAATGATTGCAAGTAGTAGCGAAACGGAAAAAGACATCTCGATAAAAAGTTTCCTAGAAGGACTTCGTAACGCTCTTCATTTGTCTTATTATTTACAGAACTATCGTCATGAAAAGACTGAAAAGGGTATGGAGGAAGCTGCAAATTCACTGCAAACAATCCTAAAAGAGTCGAACTACGATATAAACATGACGACCATTGCTAACCCAATATTAGAGTTAATTCAAACATCATTTGATCCATTCGTAAAGGATATACTTCTCTTTGAAAGGGTAGATGATGAACTGCTGAGTTTAGTTGTTTCAACTACAAACCTAATAGAGGCAAGCCCTAATCAATGCTATTTACACAGAAACTCCATTCAAAAAGAATGGGGTATATACACACATTCAGAAATAACTGAAAATATGTGGATGTCCTGTGATTTTCAGTACGACAAAGCACTAATTGTTCCTACTTGTACTGAAACAGTCAACCCGTTAACTGTTCTTGTTATCCTGTTGAAAGACGAACAAGTAGATGAGAATAACTATGAAGAGTTTAAGTGCTTTCTTCAAGAAGTAAAACCAATCTTATTACAAGCACATAAAAATGATAGAGCAAGTGTCGAACTAAAGAGGAAGGCACTCTTGCTTCAAGTTACAAAAAAATTTCACTCATCCATGGACGTAGGAGAAGTATTAGGTGAAATGATTTATGCGGTGGGGGAAATGTATCCATCGTTTACAGTGAACTTATTATTATCTAGGGACTGGAAAGTAAGTGAAAACCTGCCTGTGAAGCAGTTTAATTATGGCATTGAATCATACGGTGTAGGGGAAACTGCATTTTTAACAGGAGATATTCAAATTGAAGACGTAAAAAAAGATCAATGTTCCAGACTTTATGCACCATTACGAGGAAAACAGGGCGTATACGGTGTGATGCAAATACAAACGACCAATTCAATGGTATTTCCTAAACATGAAATAGAATTTATTGAAACGTTAGCTGATATCGGTGGGAATGCATTAGAAAATGCCGAGCTCTATCAGCAGTCACAACAACTAATCAATGACTTACAATTAATCAATCAAACGTCACATCAACTAAATTCAAATTTGCGATTATCAGATACAATCCGCTTTATGACAGATCAAATCCTTCGATCATTTAGTGCTGAACAAGTCGGCTATATTATGTTTACCAGCGGTGAATTAAATGTTTTAGAAGGAAGTACTGAATATTACTTCACAGATAATGCTCAAGCTCCTTTAGCAACTTTAAGTCAAAAAATTAAAGTTGAGAAAGAATCGTTATTTGTAGGAGATGCAAAAGCCGATGGTATTTATGAAATAGATCCCTATCAGTCCCTGTTAGCTGTTCCGATGATACAAAGTGGCGAGTTAAAAGGAATGGTCGTCGTTCTTCATAAAAACCCGTATCACTTCACGTTTGAAAACTTCAAGTTGTTACAATCACTCATTCATCATTCGACGTTAGCCTTTACGAATTCAATTTTACACGAAGAAATGGAACGTCTTGTTATTACTGATCATTTAACTCGGTTGTATTCACGTAATTATCTTGATCAAAAAATACAAGAATCGATGTTTAGTGATGCATACGGATGCTTTATATTAATCGATATTGATAACTTTAAAATGATTAATGACACGTACGGTCATCAAGTCGGCGATGATATCATAATTCAAGTAGCGAATGTAATGAAGAAGAATATTCGCGATAACGATATTGCAGCGAGATGGGGTGGGGAAGAGCTGGCTATTTATCTGCCGAAAGTTCAGTTGCAAACAGGTAAAAAGATAGCGGAACGAATAGTGAAAAATGTTGCTATTGAAACGAGCCCTAGAGTTACAATCTCATGCGGGGTATCCTATTGGGCTCAAACGGAGGAGAAAAAATCACTTAAACTACTATTTAACATGGCAGATGAATGTTTATATATCGCTAAAAAGTCAGGGAAAAACCAAGTCATTGACCAAACCCATCTTTAAAAATTAGGAGAGGCTAACGCAAAGTTAGTCTCTTTTTGAATCTGTCGGGTTTCCTAACTCTAGATGTAATGAACGGGAGCTTTAGTGTTGATACGACTTAATTATCTCAAAAGGAACGTTCTCTAGTATAATTCGACGGTTTGTATAACATGTCTCGATTCTTTAACTCGGAAATCATGTCATTATAGGAAATCATGTAGAAACATTCTTCTGGTTTGTCGAGAGGTTTACGAAGGGCATGCTAAAAGGACCAAGAAATATATTAGTACATAGTTTTTAAGGGGGAACGGGCAATGATAAGCGAAAAGGAAAGTACGAAGCTAAAGATTATGGATGCGGCGATTTCTTTATTTAATGTACAAGGATTTAGTGGTACATCGGTTCGAATGATTGCTGAGCGTGCTAACGTTAATGTTGCGTTGATTTCATATTACTTTGGAAACAAAAAGGGTTTACTAGAAGAATTAATGGCTACTTTTTTCGAAGGGTTTATTGGAGCATTAGATGAGGGCGTTCAATATTTGAACAAAAGGCCATCAAGAGATTGTTTGTTAATTGCATTAGAAAATGTACTTGTATATCAACAAGAAAACCATCATTTAGCTCGTTTCGTGCATCGTGAAATTACGTTAGATACAATGCTCGTGCGTGAAGTAATGAGTACGTATTTGATGAAAGAAAAACATATGTACTACCAAATGATTAAGAATGGTATGGATCGCCAAGAGTTCAAACGGCAACCGATCGATTTTATTATTATCCAACTAAGAGGAATGCTGATCATGCCGTTTTTACATCCGCAATACATTCGTGAAGTTCATCATTTAATTCCGCACGAGCGCTACTTTTTAAAACATTATATTAGTTATTTATCGATGTGGATGGATAGCTACTTAAGCCAAGAACCAAATCTTTTTGTAACAAAAGCTTCAGGATAAGCGCTCAGGAACACTAAATGTTGCGCCTGTATAAAGTTTTTCAATCCCTTGTGATAACCCCTTAACACTGTGAGCATCAGAGCCATAGATAAGGGGTATTTTTCTTTCTAATGCGCCTTTTATAACACTTTCAGGAGGGTACGGTTCACCACATAATGGTTTTACAACACCGGCACCATTATAATCTAATGCCAAACCTTTTTCTTTTATAGAGTCTAACAATTGATGAAAGGCAGCATCATACTTTTTTGTCGGCGAAAATCTTTGATGAAACTTTCTAACTAGAGAAATGTGGCCAATTCTTTTTGGTTTATATGCTCCTAAATTCGCATCAATTGATTTTTGTACTGTTGTAAAGTACGTGTCATATATGGCTTCAATAGATCCAAACACACCAATCATCGTTTCAAACATTTCAGGGCTATAGTCTAGGCAAAAGTAACTGTTATTATGTTTTAAAAAATGGACAGATAAAATAGCGTCGTCTAAATAGGGTCCTGTTTCATCTAATATCTTTCGAGTTTGATCTTCATACCCCTCAATAAAATCCACTTCGAGCCCTAACAATATCGTTAATTTTCCTTTGTACTTTTCTTTTAATTGTTGAATTTCATCAATGTAGGGAGTGAGATTTTCCCAAGTCATAGCACTATCTTTTTCAGGTACTGGATCTGCAAAATCTAGTGGTAGTGGAGCGTGCTCTGTAAAAGTAATTCCTTTTATATTAAGCTCTATTGCTTTTTTAATATAAGATTCTAAACGATCCTTAGAACCGTGGGGGCAAAAAGGTGTATGAACGTGTCCATCGTGTATTATCATGAAAAACACTCCTTTTCTTTAATTTTTCCTAAAAAAGTCAACCCAAATCCTTTGTTACATGGTATCATAATATGTATCAGAATCTATCAGAAAACATAAAAATCTGTAGAAATATACAATACTTTTAAATACGGATAATAAATACATAGGATATACGACTTGTTAGGACGGAAGGGAGACCCTCAAATGGTTTATTTATATATAACAATTGCTGTTGTCATACTGTTTTTTGGATACGGAGCTTGGACGAGGAAAAGTATATACAAACAGGTGGACCAATTAGAAGAGTGGAAAATGGATATAATGAATAGGCCAATTACTGATGAAATTGCGAAGGTTAAAGGGCTGACAATGTCTGGAGAAACAGAGGAAAAGTTTGAAACATGGCGTAAAGACTGGGATGGCGTAGTCGATGTTGTCCTTCCTGATATAGAAGAAGATCTGTTTGATGTTGAAGAATTAGCGAACAAGTACCGTTTTAAAAAGGCTAAAGAAAAGAATAAAGTTATTGAAGAACGTTTAATGGAAGTCGAAGACCAATTGAAAGAAATGCTAGACGATATCGATGTATTAGTAAAAAGTGCAGAACAAAATCGTACGGAAATTGGTGACATAAAAAAGCTATATCAAGATTTAAAAAAGCACTTTTCAACACATCGTTCTTCATTCGGAAAAGCTACTGAATTAGTTGAAAAACGAATTGAGGGCATTTACGAAAAGTTTTCTTTATTTGATGAAGCAACCAAATCAGGGAACTATATTCAAGCACGCGAAGTACTTGTTTTAATAAACGAAGAAATTGAAACGGAATCCTCAGTAATGGAAACTATCCCTAAGTATCTCGTTCAGTTACAGACGAATATTCCAAGTGAATTGAAAAATTTGTACTTTGGACTGAAAGATATGGAAGAAGCTGGATTTAATCTAGAACACTTTAGTTTTGAAAAAGATATTGAGATGATTAAAGACACGAGTACAGCATTAATTTCTTCTGTTCATAAATTAGAGTTAGAAGAGATGGAAGAAAAAATAGCTCAATTAAATGAAAAAGTCGATACGATTTACGAAGCACTAGAAACCGAAGCGGTATGCAAGCAGAAAGTTCAAACGTATTTGGATCAAATCGCTGATAAGTTTATTCAAACCGATGAAAAAATAGAAGAATTAAATGAAGATGCACAATTAGTACAACAGAGCTATCGTGTCGCTGAAGAAGATTTAAAAAACCACCAAAAAATTAATAAACAATTAAAAGAGTTGACTACTCAGTTGAGTGTAATAGAGGATGCAGCGATTAACAATACGCAATCTTTTACGACATTGCAAAAAATGGTAGAGGACTTCAATAGTAATTATGAAAACTTAGAAGCAGCTCTTGAGGCATCTCGGCTTGCATTAGATACTCTTCGTAAAGATGAACTGAAAGCAAAAGAAACCTTAAAAGAGTTGAAGTTTAAATTGTTAGAAGGTAAGCGAATTGTTCAAAAGAGCAATATCCCCGGTTTACCGTCTTATATCAATAGTGAATTGGCAGAAGGGGAAGAAAAACTTTTAACCTCTATCCAAAAGTTAGAAGAAATACCATTGGATATGACTGGTGTTATTCATATTGTCGAACAAGCTGCAATTGCAGTTAATAATGTCTATACCCTGATTGAGGAAACCGTAGAAAAATCTCAGTTAGCTGAACGATTAATACAATATGGAAACCGCTATCGCAGAAAGTCAGAGGAGACGAGTATACAACTTAGTGAAGCTGAAATGGCTTTTCGAAGTTTTTATTATGACGATGCAATTGAACTTGCCTCAACTGCAATTCAAAAGTATGAACCTAACATACTTGAAAAGCTTTCTGAAAAAGAAGAAAAGAATACGGTGTCTGTATAATAATTAATAGAATAAGGAGGGTTAATATGAAAAAGTACATACTACTCACAGTAGCTTCGTTATTATGTATTGTGGTTTGGACGACTGTCGTATTTACTCTCCTTCATTCACCTCTAGCATCAGAAGAGTTAAACGAAGAAGATCATCAAATTGTAGAGTATAAACCACTGTTAGCTGATGAGGAGGGAGAACAACCTCAAATTAGTGTCAGTATCACGGATCTACAAAAAGAAAATGGAATTACTTTGCAAAAGGCAAAAGAATTAGCCCCGCACCTAGTGATATCTGTAGATGAGTTACTTGAAATAATAAATGAATAAGAGGCTGACATTTAAAATAAAATGTCAGCCTCTTATTTTTGTCCCTCATATAGCAAGCAGTATGATAGCTAGAACTTTAATTTGTAGGATTCCTTTTCGTGCTACCGTATATATACCCGATAATTCCACCGATGATTGCAGGAAGCAACCAACCTACCCCTTCTGCGAACAACGGGATGTGACTGTATACGGAATTGATAAAACCTAACTGTAGTGATGTTGCATTTAATCCATCCACGATACTAATAACTCCTGCACCAATTAAGGAACCGCCGTAAACCTGAGGCATTCCTTTAAATGCTTTGTGTAAAAATGATAGAACAATTAAAACAATCGCAATTGGATAAATCGCAATTAATACCGGTAAAGAGAATGAAATTAGTTGGGCTAACCCCATGTTCGCCATAGTTAAACTAAAAACAGAAAGAATGGCAACAATCATAGGATAAGACAATCTCGGCATCAATTTAACGAAATATTCACCACAAGCGGATACCAATCCAACAGACGTTGTTAAACAAGCAACTGTAATGACTACTGCTAATAACACAGTTCCAAGAACTCCAAACAGTTCATTTGCGGTTCCAGAAAGTATAGCTCCACCATTGTCTAACATGCCAAGAGTAGAGACGCTGGTTGCACCCAGGTACGCTAGAGCTAAATAGACTAAGGCTAATCCTGTTCCTGCAATTAAACTGGCTTTGACCGTTATAGAAGTAATCACATTTTTATCAGTAACTCCACGCTCGGTAATCCGTGATACAATAACAATTCCAAATACGAGAGCTGCAATTGTATCCATGGTTAAATAACCATCAAGAAAACCTTTAAAAAATGGAGCGGCTTCATACTCTTGTGCCACACCTTCAATCGATCCAAGTGGAGTGATAATACCTTTTACTGCAAGTACTGTAATAATTAATAATAAGATAGGCGTTAAAAGTTTTCCTACTCGATCAACCAGTTTTGTTGGGTTGAGCGCTAACCAAAACGTAAGTCCGAAAAAGATAACTGTGTATAAAAATAAGGGCATACTAGAAGTTAATACCGATGGGCTTAAGAATGGAACTGCCCCAATTTCATAAGCTACCGTACCTGTTCTAGGAATGCCGAAAAAAGGTCCAATTGCTAAATACATCGTCAATGTAAAAATCACGCCAAAGATCGGATGAACGCGATTTGAAAGAGATTGTAAATTTCCTCCTGCTCGAGCTATCGCAATAATGGCAAGTAGTGGCAACCCGACTCCCGTAATTAAAAATCCTAGTGTACTTACCCACACATTTTCTCCCGCTGCTTGACCCATAGCTGGTGGGAAGATTAAATTTCCGGCACCTAAAAATAACGCAAACGTCATTAAGCCTATGGCGACCGTTTCTTTTGTTGAGAGTGTATTCATATCGTTAACCTCCGGTGAAAACGTTTTCTTTATATCTGTAACCCATACTATCATAATTTTTTAAAAATTATATCAGCATAAAACAAGATCTAAAATTAAAATTATTCTCTAATTTCAAAAAAGTATTGCAATGCTCGTATTAATATATATCAAGTAAAAGAACTGTCCAAAACCAGGACACTTATTGTTGGCCCTCCAGCGCATGTCGCCGATAAGCAGGCGCCTTTCGCTTTTCTTATTGTCTAGCTGCAGGCGCCATCGGCTCGAGGTCGCTTCGGTCCATCAATTGTGTCCAAAACCAAGACACAAGTTGTTGGCGCTCCAGCGCTTGTCGCCAATAAGCAGGCGCCTTTCGCTTTTCTTATTGTCTAGCTGCAGCATCCAGCGGCTGGTGTACTTCGCTCCCCTCCTTACGATAAGTCAACATCGGCTCGTTAGCACTTGCCGAGTATCTTTCATCTCATACGGGGTGCTCCAGTCCATACGCCGCTAAACGGACGCTTCCGCTTTTCTTATTGTCTAGCTGCAGGCGCCATCGGCTCTAGGTCGTTTCGGTCCATCAATTGTGTCCAAAACCAAGACACAAGTTGCTGGCCCTCCAGCGCTTGTCGCCAATAAGCAGGCGCCTTTCGCTTTTCTTATTACCATTCTGCTTTTTTATGTGTTATGATAATTAGTTGTAAAATGAAGTCGTTTAGAAGGGGTAATTGTGTATGATTTATTTAGACAACAGTGCTACAACAAAACCCTATAAAGAAGTTCTTGAGACGTATTTGACTGTTTCTGAGCAATATTTTGGTAATCCGTCTTCTCTTCATACACTAGGATTAGAAGCGGAGAAAGTGTTAACACGTTCTCGAGAGGTAATAGCCAAATTGTTAGGTGTCAAAGCTAAAGAAGTTATTTTTACTTCTGGGGGAACAGAAGGAAATAATTTAGCTATAAAAGGAGTCTCTTTAGAGCATCAATCTAGGGGGAAACATATCATTACATCGGTAATAGAGCACGCATCAACATATGAAACCTTTGCCGAATTAGAAAATAAAGGCTTTGATGTGACGTATTTACCGGTCAATCAATCAGGACACGTTTCGCTTGACGATCTCAAACAAGCTATTCGTTCAGATACGATTTTAGTATCCCTTATCCATGTCAACAATGAAACAGGGGCTGTCCAGCCCATTCAAGAAATTGGAGAAGTACTTAAAGATTATCCAAAAGTATTTTTTCATGTGGATCATGTACAAGGAGTAACAAAAGTTCCAGTTCATTTTAAAGCAAATCATATCGATCTTTGTACGATATCGGGTCATAAATTTCATGGGGTAAAAGGAACTGGTGCATTATATGTAAGAGAGGGAATTACTCTAAGTCCAATGTTGCATGGTGGTGTTCAAGAAGCGAGGTTGAGAGCTGGAACAGAAAATGTACCTGGTATTGCGGCTTTAGCAAAAGCTCTTCGAATGACGATTGAAAAGGCAGAAGAAAGAAAATTAAACCTGATGCAACTACAACAAAAAGCGATTGCCGGATTAAAAGAAATCAATGGTATAGTCCTTAATAGTGGATCTGGTGATGGTCATGCGCCGCATATTGTAAATTTCTCGATTCCCGGTGCAAAACCTGAAGTGGTCATTCAAGCGTTATCGCATCAACAAATATATGTTTCAACTAAATCCGCATGCTCGTCGAAATTATCTTCACCAAGTCGAATTTTATTAGAAATGGGCTTAGGTCAAAAGCGAGCTGAGAGTGCGATTCGCATAAGTTTTTCTTATGAAACGAAAGATCAAGAAGTTGAAGCATTTATTCAAGTGATGAAAAAGGAAGTCCCAAAATTATTACAAGTGATGAGGTAGAAAAATGAAATATGATCATATATTAGTTCGTGTCGGTGAACTGGCATTAAAAGGAAAAAACCGTTCAGTATTTGAAAAAGCACTGGCAAGTAATATTAATGTTGTTTTAAAGGGCTATGATATAAAAGTGCATAGAATGTTTGGAAGAATTATGATTGAATTACATGATGCACGCGAAGAAGAAATTATTGAGAAATTAAAAGATGTATTTGGTATTCATTCATTTAGCTTAGCTTTAAAAGTTGAAAACGAATTAGAAGCGATCCAAAAAGGTGCACTTGCCGCGCTTATGGATAGTAGAAATCAACCCGTTCGTACTTTTAAAGTAACAGCAAAGCGACCGAATAAAAATTTTCCAATTGGTTCACAATCATTAAATCCTTTGATCGGTGGATATGTATTACAAAATACGGACGATATAACAGTTAACGTTCATGAACCAGATGTAGAAATAAGAGTCGAAGTTCGTGAACAGGCAACTTATATTACATGTGGAAACATTCCTGGCGCTGGTGGGTTGCCGGTTGGTACAGGCGGGAAAGTAATGCTTATGTTATCTGGTGGAATTGATAGTCCGGTCGCTGGTTATTTAACAATGAAGCGCGGGGTGAAAATAAACGCTATTCATTTTCACAGCCCGCCTTATACAAATGAACGTGCAAAAGAAAAGGTAAAAGATTTGGTCAGAATTTTAACGAAATATTGTGGAACGATCCAATTGCACCTTGTTCCATTTACAGAAATGCAAACGACCATCCATGAAAAAGTACCTGGTGACTATGCGATGACGATTATGAGAAGAATGATGATGCGAATCAGTGAAAAGATTGCAAATAATCAAAAACAAGAAGCGTTGGCTATTACTACAGGGGAAAGTTTAGGACAAGTAGCGAGTCAAACACTCCATAGTATGAATGCAATAAATGAAGTTACAAATTTACCAGTCATACGTCCATTAGTTACGATGGATAAGTTAGAAGTTATTGAAATCGCCAAAAAAATTGGTACGTACGAAACGTCGATTTTACCTTTTGAAGATTGCTGTACTATCTTCTTGCCTCCTAATTCTAAGACAAGGCCTAGAAGAGAATTAGCAAATAAATTTGAAGGTAACTTTGATTTTACATCATTAGTTGATAAAGCAGTAGCTGAAACAGAAGTGATCACTATTCGTAATCAACCAACTAAAGAAGAACAAAGTGTAGATGACTTATTTTAATTTCACTATTTATCAAAAAAGGCCGCCGAATGGCGGTCTTTTTGCACATGAGGAAAGTATAAAATTTTAGCATAATGGTACTCGATGAGGGTGAAAATTTTAAAGTACAAAATATAAGGGCAACGCTGTCTAGGCCCCTAAGGCTCGCCAATCGGCGAGTTTTCTTTGCGTTTTATCGTCGTTGTAGCTTTTGGATAATACCGTCCTTTACTTAACTAAAATCAGATTGTCAAGTTAAATGTAACAATTACCAGTGAGAAATTTGCATTAAAACACCTCATCTGACACAGTCTATAGTTAACAAAGGAGGTGAGACACATGGCAAACAACAACAGCAACAACTCAAACCAATTACTAGTACCTGGAGTACAACAAGCATTAGACCAAATGAAATACGAAATCGCTTCTGAGTTCGGTGTTCAACTTGGTCCAGATGCAACTTCTCGTGCTAACGGTTCTGTCGGTGGTGAAATCACTAAACGTTTAGTACAAATGGCAGAGCAACAAATGGGTGGTTATCAACAACAATAATCTAAATTACCATTTATATCATGGCTGATGAGGGTACGGTTTATACCGTACCCTTTATTTTTTTATTTAAAAAAATATTCAAAAAAATAGTCGAATTCTGTTATAATAGAATTGTCCGATACTTTTGATGAGGGGGAAACTACATGAAACGCGAAGATTTAATTGCACCAGAGTATTACAATTTATCACAAGAAGTAGAGAAATTTGCGCAGAATGAGGACTTATTAGCAATCAAGTGGTTAAGCGAAGCAGGGGAAACTCGTAATGTTTCTTATGCAGAATTAGTAAAAAATGTAAATAAGATTGCAAACGCTTTCGTTAGCCAAGGGTTAAAACAGGGTGATCGAGTATTATTACTTCTGCCAAGATTACCAGAGGCCTATTTTACTTATCTAGCTTGTCTAAAAGCAGGCTTAGTCATTATTCCATGTTCAGAAATGCTGCGTGCGAAAGATTTAATCTACCGTATTAATCATGCGGAAGCAAAGGCAGTTATAGCATATTATCAATTCACTACTGAAGTGAATCTTATTCAAGAAGAAATGCCATCATTAACGCATAAGTTTGTCGTTGGTGCTGAAGAAGAGGGCTGGATCTCTCTTGATGCATTGGCTGCTGATTCAAGTGATGTATACGAGGGCGCTAAAACGAAACGCGATGAAATGGCATTCTTACCATATACATCAGGAACAACAGGAAACCCTAAAGCGGTTGTGCATACACACGGATGGGCATATGCGCATTTACAAACAGCATCTAAAAAATGGTTAGGTGTTCAAGAAGGAGATTCGGTTTGGGCAACTGCTGCTCCAGGATGGCAGAAATGGATTTGGAGTCCATTCTTATCGACAATTGGTATGGGAGCAACGGCTTTTGTATACCACGGTAAATTTAGTCCAAATACATTCTTACAATTACTTCAAGACCATGAAATCAACGTATTATGTTGTACACCAACTGAATACCGCTTGATGGCAAAAGTAGATAACATTGAAGAGTATTCATTACCAGCTTTACGCAGTACGGTATCAGCGGGTGAGCCATTAAACCGTCAAGTTATCGATACATTTAAGAAACACTTTAATGTAGAAGTTCGTGATGGCTATGGTCAAACTGAAAACACATTATTAGTTGGTACTTTAATGGGAATGGAAATTAAACCAGGCTCAATGGGTAAACCTACACCAGGAAACCAAGTAGAAGTTATTGATGAAGATGGAAATCCTGTAAAGCCAGGTGAAGTAGGAGACATCGCGGTTCACCGTAGTACACCTGCTTTATTCCAAGAGTATTATAAGGATCCTGAGCGTACAGCTATGGCATTCCGTGGCGATTGGTACATTACTGGTGACCAAGCGAAAAAAGATGAAGATGGTTACTTCTGGTTCGAAGGTCGTAGCGATGATATCATCATTAGTTCTGGTTATACGATTGGGCCATTTGAAGTTGAAGATGCACTTACTAAACACCCTGCTGTAAAGGAATGTGCAGTAGTAGGAAGCCCAGACGAAATTCGCGGAAGTGTAGTAAAAGCATTTATCGTCTTAAGAAATCCAGAAGATGAAAAAGATGAAAACTTAATTGCTAGCTTACAAGATCACGTTAAAACGTTAACAGCACCATATAAGTATCCAAGACGTATTGAGTTCGTTCAAGACTTACCTAAAACAACTTCAGGAAAAATTCGTCGTGTTGAGTTACGTCAACGTGAAAAGGAAATGTACGCATAAATATAGTATAAAATGAGCGAGCGCTCGTTTATTAAAAGGTAGGAGATCCGTCTCCTACCTTTTGTTTCAGGTTAAGAAAGTATAAAGCGTAGCACCAAGTTCATTTGACGTAGGGCTCGCTTTTAAGAATTATGATAAGTGCAACTACGCGTAAGGGCTTGCTAATCGGTGCGTTTTCTTTTATGTATAAGAGTATTAGTCTACCCCTTGCAATTTATGCGGAGTTTTGTGAAGATGTTGGAAGTGATGGAAACGAAACAGAAAGTGAGTGATACAATGGCGACATTATGGTTTGGCGGTACCTTCTATACGATGAATAGAGAAGGGGAAAAAGTCGAGGCAGTTGTAACGGAAAACGGGTTCATTAAAGCGCTTGGGAATGTTTCTGAATTGGAACAAACTTTTGGGAGTGGCATTACTAATAAGGTGAATATAAAAGGTGGATTTGCTTATCCAGGTTTCGTTGACAGCCATTTACATATGATTGGCCACGGTGAACGCTTAATACGTCTTGACTTATCAGAAGTCGATTCTGCAATGAGAATGAAAGAGTTATTGCTGGAAAAAGTGAGAGAAGCAGGAGAAGGGGACTGGATCATTGGGGAAGGTTGGAATGAAAATAATTTTTCTGATCGAAAAATCTTTCATTTTACTGAATTAGACGAAATCGCACCTGGTCATCCGATGTTATTGAAAAGAATTTGTCGTCATGCTTTATTAGCCAATAGTAAAGCGATGGAACTCGCTAATGTTCAAGCAGAAACCCCCGATCCACAAGGCGGTGTGATCGTTCGTGATACGGATGGTTTACCGACAGGATATTTTCTTGATGAAGCGCAAGAATTAATCAAGCAAGCTGTACCAGAAGACAGCAGGAAATATTTACATAAAGCATTAACGAAATCGGTCGATGACATGCTTCAACTTGGATTAGTTGGCGGGCATACAGAAGACTTATCTTATTACGGTTCTCCAGACCGGCCGCTTCAAGCATTTGAAGAGGTTGTCGATGGCCAGGAAAGAAAGTTTAGAGCCCATCTACTCGTCCATCATCAAGTAGCCAAAACCGTTGAACAAGAGTTTGCTAAGAAATTTTCTGAACATCCCTATATCGAATTAGGCGCTGTAAAAATTTTTGCTGACGGGGCATTAGGCGGACGGACCGCATTACTTAGCTCTCCATACAATGATGCACCTGAAACAAATGGTGTCGCGATTCATTCTGAGGAGGAGTTAGGTGAAATCATTAAGTTTGCCAGATCTATAAAAAGACCTGTTGCCATCCATACAATCGGTGATTTAGCCGTAGAGTATGCATTGAATGCTATAGAGAAATATCCGCTTATTGGTGACTTGCCAGACCGATTAATCCATGTACAAGTATTAAGACCTGAGCTAGTCGAGCGAATGCAAAAGCTACCACTTATATTAGACATTCAACCATCTTTCGTTGCTGCCGATTTTCCATGGGTAGAAGAAAGGCTTGGATATGATAGACTACCTCTAGCCTTTGCGTGGAAGGCGCTATTAAATCATGGATTCGTATGTGCGGGTGGGTCAGATGCACCAATTGAAAGTGTAAATCCATTAGTAGGAATTCATGCTGCTGTAACGAGAAGAAAACTATTTGAGGATCATGAAGGATATTTGCCAGATCAAAAGTTAACCATGTTTGAAGCGATACAGTTATATACATTAGGAAGTGCGGCTGCAATCAATAAACAAGATCGTTTTGGACTCATTAAAGAAGGATTTGCTGCTGATTTCACCATTTTAGAAAAAGATCTTTTTACGTTAAAAGGAAATGATATTATTGATGCCAATCCAATCATGACCGTCGTTGATGAGACAGTCATGTATGAACAAGGAAAAGGCTGACGCAATGTCAGCCTTAATATAAAACGAAAACAGGATGAAACTGGTTTTCTCGGGGCAGCGTCTAGAGGAATTCGAGCGTGTTGAATGTTGCTAAAAATATGTAGCAGACCGGAATCAACCATTAAAATAGTGAATGGAAATTAGCGGACTCACAGGCCTTTATTTTCTTCAGAGGGGGTTCTGTTTGAAGTTTAATGGTCTGAGAGGCCGTTATTTGCTAATTTTCATGTTGTTTCTCAGAAATTTTAAGCAAATAAGGGCTCCTGAGTCCGTTAAAAGCTAAAAAGCAGTGTTTTTGTTAAAATAAGGGCCTCTCAGTCCGCTTATTTAAACGATTTGGTGGATAGATGCTCCACTTATTCCTAAAACGGTACCTTCCGCTGTCCATCGGCTCGAGGTCGCTTCAGTCCATCCACTGTGTCCAAAGACTCGAACACTTTTGATGGACCTCCAGCTCTTGTCACTGATCAGCGGCACTTTCCGCATTCCTTTTTTATTATTTAAAGAAACTTGCGCTGTACTTTTTCCCAGAATGAATTGTTTTTTAACTTTAATACTTTAATTTGACGTGGTGATACTTTTATCTCTAATTGTTTTGCGTGACGAATGCTCATCGCTTCGTTATCTAAGCCGATAATCGGAAAGTCATTCCCATCCTGAACAATTTCAAGCTTTAACGTACGAGTATTACTCAATAAAAATGAGGTTCCGAGTGTTCGATAGTCGTTATTATTAATAGAAGCAATTTCACTTACTTGCATTGAAGGTAGACGTGGATCTACGATGGCTCCGCGAACTGACTTGTTATAAGCTGTACTACCTGTGGGAGTGGAAACGATAATTCCGTCACCACGAAATGTTTCAAAGTGCTCATTATCAATATATACTTCGATAACTAATGTTTTGATTACGTTGGAGCGAATACTGCATTCATTAATACAATAGTATGGCGTTTCTTCATCGATTTTTACTTCAATAGTTGAATATTTTCTTACTTCCACTTCTTCACTTTTCATCGAAGCCATCATTTTATCTACTTCTTGGATGGTAAAATCGGTATAAAACCCAATGTCTTCCGTGTTGACTCCAACGTATAAGCAATCATCCTTGAAATTTGTTTTTCGTAAGGCTTGCAAAAACGCATTGTCACCCCCGACAGAAACGATGATGTTGGCTTTGTCGACTTCATCAACGATTTCAAAATCGTGTTGATGAGCTAAATCTCTTAAAGAAGAGATTTTATCCTCCATTTCTGGGGTCCTTTTATAAAAGAAAAAAAGATTTTTACGATTGGGCATAATATGTAACTTCCTTTCAAAAATATACTACCTTCTTATAGTACAATATTTTTTTCATACGTAGTATTGTCATCTCTTTTAATGTACATTCGTTTCATAATTTCAAACAATATGCTAAAATTTAACAATGTATTTAATGTATAGGAGTGTTTGTGAATATGAGTAAAAAAAGATGGCTTGCGCTATTAGCAGTTGTAGTACTATTTATCCTTTCCACCACGATTAACTTTAGGACAGCAACTACAACAACGAATTGGGATGAAGTTTTTACAGGCGTAGATCGTAAGTGGGTAGAACGAACAATACGTGAAGGAGACAGAAAAGAAAAGATTGTTGTGTTGGATGTCAATGGTGTAATTCAAGACCAAGAGGATAGCTCATTACTATTTCAAACTCCTGGATACCGACATCGAACCTTTTTACAAATGCTTGAGCATGCTGGGAAAGATCCGGATGTAGAAGGAATTATTATTCGTGTGAATTCGCCAGGTGGTGGAGTCGTTGAAAGTGCTGAGGTCTATGATAAAATCCGTAGTATTCAAGAGGAATACTTTAAGAAAGTTTATGTTTCAATGGGGAGTATGGCCGCTTCTGGTGGATATTACATAGCTGCTCCTGCTGATAAAATCTTTGCAAATACCTCAACAATTACAGGATCTTTAGGAGTTATTATGCAGTCGTATAATGTCTCTGAATTGGCTGAACAAATTGGTATTAAAGAACAGACCATTAAAAGCGGTGAATTTAAAGACATTATGTCGCCGACCAGAGATATGACGGAAGATGAGAGAGAGATCCTCCAGTCGATTATTGATGATGCCTATAATGAATTTGTGAATGTCATCGTTGAAGGAAGAGATTTAACTGAAGCTGAAGTAAGAAATATTGCTGACGGTCGAATATACAGCGGAGCTCAAGCGAAACAACTAGATCTAGTTGATGAAATTGGAAGTTATGAAGAAACAGTTGATGCATTAATTGAAGATTTAGGCTTTGGAAACTTACGAGTGATCAGATATGAGACATCTGTAGGCTTTAATGATTTACTTCAATTATCGGCACAAAGGTTAACGACAAATCAAGGTGATTTACTTGGACTGCAACAATTATTGCGACAAACAAATTCCCCGTCCTTAATGTATTTATATACGAAGTAGGAGTAGGTTTATGGAAAATAACTATAACGAATTACAAGAAGAAGAAAAAATTGACGTGACCGATAACTATGCAGGACGAGAATATCGCTATGCCGGATTTTGGATGCGGCTATGGGCGTTTTTGTTAGACAGTATTATCGTTTTTAGTATTAACGGAATTTTAATTACCCCTGTTTTGAGATGGTTAGACCTTACAAGGGAAACGATTTGGTTATTCTCAGTTGCCGGGGCTTTAACAACGCTGGTTGGATTTATATATTTCACGCTGTTGACCAAGTGGTTTTCGCAAACGTTAGGGAAACAAGTCTTTGGTCTAAAAGTAGTGCAAACCAATGGTGAAAGTCTCTCATGGAAAACGGCTGTATTTCGAGAAGTGATCGGCAGATATTTGCACCATCCTTTTTTACCTTTGAAGTTGCTTTATTTGATCATCCCTTTTTCACAAACAAAACAAGGGCTACATGATCGAATTGCTGATACCTATGTCATACATGAAGAAAGATAACCTGTCATTCGGCAGGTTTATTTTTTTTACATTGGTCAATAATGGAAAAGGTTACGACTTATTAATAATCTTAAAATGAAATGGTGATTAGAATGAATATCTTCATTCTCGTTGTATTAATAACTTTTTTGCTCTTATTTATTATTTGTATAACAAAATTAACGATCTTTATCAGTTATTATCATAATGGCGATGATGATGAATTAATGGTTCGTGTCCGCATGTGGAAAGTGCTCTCTTATACGTTTAAGGCACCGTTAATTAAAATTGATAAAGATTCTCCATCATTAATTGTGGAAGAAGAACAAGAAATCGGTGGAATAGAAGATGAGAAAAAAGTAAAAATAACATTTGAGAGGATCATGAGAGAACTTGAAAGGGCAAAGGATTTTTTACAGCAAGTTGTCGGGTTCCATAAGATTGTACGCCGGTTTCTAAAACATGTTTCTGTTAAAGATTTAAGATGGACGACAAATGTTGGAGTATCTGATGCAGCTATAACAGGCTTTCTTTCAGGAATGGCTTGGTCTGTAAAAGGTGGTATTGTCGGCTTAATTGCGAATTACACAAGAATGAGAAATATGCCAAAGCTAACGATTAATCCACATTTTCAACAAACCCTGTCTCAAACCGATTTAAAATGTATAATTTCCTTTAGAATCGGACATTCTATCATCGCGGGCCTTCTTGTATTAAGACACTGGAAAAGACGGCCAGCATCACTTAAACCAAGTGAAGAAAAGGCGTAGCTCAATTTCAACTACATAATTCAAAACTTAAGATATAAAAGGTTGATAATTGGGGACAATAGAAATATAACAAAAATGACAGGAGGTATTTATTATGTCAGATCATCCTATTCAAGGTCTAATGAAAACAGCTATGGAAAATTTAAAAGAAATGGTTGATGTAAATACAATCGTTGGTGACCCAGTTGAAACTCCTGACGGCAGTGTCATTATGCCAATTTCAAAAGTAGGCTTCGGATTTGCTGCGGGTGGTAGTGAATTCGTAGTTGACCATAAAACAGCTACAGGTACAACTGAAACGTTGCATCCTTTTGGTGGAGGTAGCGGGGGCGGTGTTTCCATTACACCAATCGCTTTCTTAGTTGTAAGTTCAACAGGTGTTAAAATGGTTCATTTAGACAGCAATACCCACCTTTATGAAAAACTTCTTGATTTTGCACCACAAGTTGTTGAAAAAATCCAGCAAATGGTAAACAGTGGTGGCGGAAATCAAAACCAAGAGGAAACAAAAATCACTACAACAACTTCAACGACATCAACGTTAGAAGATATTGATCCAGATCGTTTAACTTAAAAAGTTAGAAAACGAAGGGTACCATCTTACCCTTCGTTTTTTCTGTGCAACAAATCTTTGTTGTTAAGATGGGTTTAAATATGATTTAATTTTGAACTCAAATTATTTGAGCAGGTATTTTTAAGTAAATAACGAAATACAAATAGGTTGAAAATTTTGCTAAAAAAAATTATGATTAACACTGTACATATGTTAATAACTAAGGGAGGAAATTAATTATGGCAAACGTAACATTTAAAGGTAATCCAGTAACATTATTAGGTAACGAAGTAAACGTAGGTGATACAGCACCAGATTTTACAGTACTTGCTAACGACTTATCTCCAGTAACACTTGCAGACAGCAAAGGCAAAGTACGTTTAATTAGTGTAGTACCGTCTGTGGACACTGGAGTTTGTGACCAACAAACTCGTCGTTTTAACGAAGAGGCAGCGGGTCTAGGTGATGTACAAGTTTTAACAGTAAGTGTTGACCTGCCATTCGCTCAAAAACGTTGGTGTGCAGCAGCTGGTATCGAAAACCTTCAAACGGTTTCTGACCACCGTGATTTATCTTTCGGTAAAGCATTTGGTGTAGCAATCGAAGAGCTTCGTTTATTAGCTCGCGCAGTGTTTGTCATTGATGCTAACGATAAAGTAACGTATGTGGAATATGTATCCGAAGCAACAAACCATCCTAACTACGAAGCAGCAATCGAAGCTGTAAAAGCAGCTCAATAAATAACATAATGAGAAGAGGCTGAAGCGTTCAGCCTCTTTTTTCAATAAACTAAACTCCTGTTAAAATAATTAAACAAGACGGTGACAGCAAAATATTATACCGAAAAAAGGTAGTCAAAGAGGGAGTTGACGCCCGAAAAACT
This sequence comes from Alkalihalobacterium sp. TH-98, assembly GCF_057473385.1. Classification (NCBI taxonomy): domain Bacteria; kingdom Bacillati; phylum Bacillota; class Bacilli; order Caryophanales; family Bacillaceae; genus Alkalihalobacterium; species Alkalihalobacterium sp. TH-98. The sequence goes on from NZ_JBYCKM010000055.1 coordinate 21,323, forward strand.
GAAGAACCGAAAAAAACGGTAGTCAAAGAGGGAGTTGACGCCCGAAAAACTGAAGAACCGAAAAAAACGGTAATCAAAGAAGGTGTTGACGCCCGAAAATCTAGAGAACGGGAAAAAACGGTATACATATACACTGGGACCATGAGGAGTAGTATGGAATTAGAAAACGGTTGCTAAACATAATAAGAGACTCTTGCGTGACCAATCGTTTCATAATTCTTCGAGAGGATGCGTTGAATGGTTTTCTTGGAATGGACGACTTTACACCATTCATGAATTATGTTTGTTGAAAACTTTTTCATTAGGAAATAAAATCTTAAATTCCTCAACGGACCGTAAAATTGCAGTTTCAATTTCCTCTTTTGAGTCGCATTCTTTACAAACTAACTTTCTAGAAGCAAGTTGAGTATTAATTGACTTACATGAATTACAGAGGATTCCTTTTTTTAATTGCTCATATGAAAATATCGGTGGCCGTTTGTATGGAGACTCTTTAATATTTAGGGTTGTCAATTGTTTCGCTAACCGTGTATGACTATCTTTAATTTTTAATGTATTCTTTTTATTAATATCTTTGATGAAGCGGTTAAGTTGAGTTGTAAAAACTGCAGGTAGGCTAAGAGGGGTTTGGTAAAGTTGAAACTGAGGGTTGATGAAGATAAGGTAAGTTTTAAGAGTAGGTATCAAGGAGCTAAATCCAAGATCTAGCAGTAAGCGGTGAAATAAAAAATTACTTCTTTTTAATTGGAGTAGCGGGTCTTTTATTTCTGTTTTAGCGGAAGTATACCAAGTATCGTTAGAAATAAAGAAATCGCCCTCATAATTTTTTGTTTCGAAAAGGTAAATAGTCTCTGCTGTAATTAATAAGCTGTCAACTTGAAAAATTGTATTATTACATTCTAGTAATAAATCATTCAAAATTAGACAATCAACAGTAATAGCATTTAACCAAGTGTCAAATTGTTGTTCTCCAATAAACCCCCTTTGAATATTTAAGTAGTAACTCTCATCGCTTTCAGAAAAATTCATCCTTCTCTTTAAATATTTCCACAAGGTCAACTCTACAGGTTCATCACGAGTTTTAATAATCATTTCAGAGGCTCCTTTCCTAATAAGTTAATCTTAAGAAAAATACGCTATAAGGACAAGTATTAATTAACATTTTAGTTTAAAGAAGAATTCTACTTATCAGATCTTATAATTTAGTAAAGCTGATTATATTGTCAAATACGCTAAACTAATAAAAAATCACCACAAAAGGTTTATTATTTCATTGTTTTTGCTAAAATATACGAATGGACAAAAAATAGAACGGAGGAGAAATCGTGTTAGAAGCGAAAACTAATTTAGAAAAACTCTTCGTAGTACTAGATGAGAGTGCGGAACTATTAAAAGAAGAGCTTGACGTTACGTACCTAGAAGCTTTAGCGGAAGCAGGTGAAAACTTTTTTCAAGGGGAAGTTGTACAGGAACTCACTTCTTCTACTAAAAAGCAATTAGAACAACGTTTAGAACAAGTCGATGTAGATTCATTACATAAAGAAGAAGTACGAAAAGCGCTCCAGCTAGCAGTCCTAAAAGGCATGAAAGAAGCGACCCAACCGAATCATGCCTTAACGCCGGATACTGTAGCTGTTTTTATCAGTTATTTAGTTAATAAAGTGACCAGCAACATGAAAGAAGTGACAATAGGAGATCCAGCTGTTGGAACAGGAAACTTATTAACGGCTGTAATGAATGGGCTTCCGAAGAAATCAAAAAGCTACGGATTAGAAGCGGATGAAACACTACTACATCTAGCGTTTGTGAGTGCGAATTTACAGAAACAGGAAATTGAATTGTATCACCAGGACAGCATTCGTCCGTTAAGCTTGGCTCCTGTAGATGTAATGATTTCGGATTTACCAGTGGGTTATTATCCAAACGATGACATCGCAGCTAATTATGAGTTGAGAGCGAAAGAAGGACGGTCGTTTGTTCACCATTTAATGATTGAAAAATCACTGGAGTTGACAAAAGAAAATGGCTATCTCATTTTTCTAATTCCTAACTTTTTATTTGAAAGTGATCAAGCACCTGCACTTAATGCATACCTTAAAGAAAAATCAATCATCTTGGGCTTATTACAATTGCCACAGACGATGTTTAAAAACTCAAAATCTGGAAAAAGTATTTTAATCTTGCAGAAAAAAGGACCAGACGCAATTCAACCACGCCAAGCGTTACTCGCAGAAATGCCATCTTTTTCACGCCAAGACGCATTGGCAGATATGTTAAAGCAAATTGATCGTTGGTTTAAAGAGGAATTAAACCTCTCATAGGACCCTCGAATACTTTACCTACAAAAATGAATTTCTGGAAAAAGCAATAATAAAGGCTTCCTTGATATTTGATGTTCACGAAACCGTGATTAGTAATTCATGGTTTCTAATTCCACAATATCTTAAGGGGCCTTTTTATTTTCGTATAAAAAGGAATTCTTCCACAACAGAAAATTGCAACGAAGATCATGCTAAAACAAACCTATTTTTCGCAACCAAACGTGGAAAAGTAAATGAATCAAAGTAAATTCTGTAACGTTCAAGCCAAAAAGTTAACAAAGCCACTAAAATCGAAAATAAAAGTATTGGCATTCGGTTACATTAAGTGATGGGTTACTGTATAAAAACAGTATTAAAGCGCATTCATTTCTGAATTTAAAGACTTTACTATAGATAGTTGAAATTGCTGAATTTGAATGTTTAAATAGGTATGGTCATCATATGATCATTTAGCTTTACAGTAGCACTTCATGACCACGAATAAGACTTGATTATAGATATGAGTGATATTTTTATCAACTCAGTACGATAAAGAAGGAGCGGTTCATAATAATGGCAAAGATAATAGCAATCAATGCAGGTAGTTCCTCACTAAAGTTTCAATTATTAGAGATGCCAGAAGAGACAGTGTTAACGAAAGGTATCGTTGAGAGAATAGGTTTGGGTGATAGTATTTTTACAATTGAGGTTGACGGTGATAAGAAAAAAGAAACAACAGATATCCCTGACCATTCGTTTGCCGTAAAAATGTTACTTGATAAGTTAACAACTCTTGGCATTATTTCGTCATTAGATGAAATTGAAGGCATTGGTCACCGTATTGTTCACGGTGGTGAAAAATTTAATGACTCCGTTTTAATAACAGATGAAGTATTAGCGGGTATTGAGGAAGTTTCTGAACTTGCACCATTACATAACCCAGCTAACATTGTTGGAGTCAAAGCTTTTAAAGAAGTGTTACCGAATGTACCTGCTGTTGGTGTGTTCGATACAGCCTTCCACCAAACGATGCCGGAAAAATCGTTTTTATATAGCTTGCCTTACGATTACTACAAAGAATACGGCATTCGTAAATACGGTTTCCACGGGACATCCCATAAATATGTATCTCAACGTGCAGCAGAATTACTTGACCGTCCGTTAGAACAAATTCGTTTGATCTCTTGTCATTTAGGAAATGGAGCGAGTATTGCTGCGATTGACGGAGGTAAATCAATTGATACATCGATGGGCTTTACACCTCTAGCAGGGGTAACGATGGGAACTCGTTCTGGTAATATTGACCCTGCCTTAATTCCGTACATTATGGAGAAGACAGGAAAGACAGCTCAAGAAGTGCTAGACGTATTAAATAAAAACAGTGGGATGCTTGGAGTTTCTGGTTTTTCAAGTGACCTTCGTGATATTGAGACTGAAGCGGAAAACGGTAATGAGCGTGCAGAATTAGCTCTAGAAGTTTTCACTTCACGAATTCACAAATATATTGGTTCTTATGCAGCGCGTATGAACGGCGTTGATGCGATCATCTTTACAGCAGGTATCGGTGAAAATAGTGATGTCATTCGTGAACGCGTACTTCGTGGATTAGAGTTCATGGGTGTGTATTGGGATCCAACATTAAATAAAGTACGAGGAAAAGAAGCGTTTATTAATTATCCTCATTCTCCTGTAAAAGTACTAATCATCCCGACAAATGAAGAAGTGATGATTGCAAGAGATACGGTAAGATTAGCACAATAATACTGTTTAGTTTAAAGAGGCGGCCTATCCAAATGGTCAGCCTCTTTTACTTTGCAGTTTGCTTAAAGAATGTTGCTCTTTGCTTCTGGATCGAGCCAAGTAAAAGCTTAACGCTTCACGCCTTGTGTGAAGCGAAAACGTAACAAATGCAACAAAGTATACGAAAAATACTTTTTTAAAACCTAATAAACCCAAATAAATCCTCATATTTGACTACCATTTAATCTCTCTCGTCTTACAATGGGCTCCCTCTACATCCCAACGTAAAACCCTTTTATTCCCGAATTAGATCGCATACAATGGAAGTAACTTAGAATTATTGGGAGAGTGTTCATAATTGACTTGGGTGAACAAACAAGAAGGAGAACGTATCGTCGACTATTTCATCGTGAGAGAACGTGAAACGAGTATTGCGACGAATGGAAGCGAATATATATCTCTCACTTTAAGTAATAAGGATGGAATTATACGAGCGAAATTATGGGATGTAACAGAAAAAGAAAAAGAATGGTTGCTTAAACGAGCGCTCATTAAAATCGATGGACTGATTACATTTTATCGCGGGCAGTGTCAATTAACGATCCAGCGCGTTCGCTTAGTAACGGAAGAAGATGCAATTGAAATTAATGATTTATTAAACCATGCGAACATTCCACGTGAAGATTTATGGCAAGAGTTACGAATGTTTATCGAAGACATTGACAGTGAAACGCTTCGAGAATTAGTAAAGACACTGTTAAGGAAGAAAGAGATCCGTGAAAAATTAACAACCATTCCTGCAGCGAAGCAGTATCATCATGCCTATTATGCCGGGTTGCTAGAACATATTGTTACACTATGTCATGTCTCAGCTCAACTCTTGCAAGTATACCCGCAATTAAATAAAGATGTCATTATGACAGTTTGTATTTTACATGATATCGGAAAAACAAAAGCGTTAACTGATCCGGTTGTACCAGACTATACAACGAATGGTGAATTAATTGGTCATGTTGTTTTAAGTATAGAAATGATACTAGAAGGAGCCATAGAAGCAGGAATTTCGACAGATGATCACGAAGTTTTAGCAGTAAAGCATTGTATCCTATCTAGTCATGTAAATGACAGCCTGCAAAGCGGGTTAAGCAGCAAAACAGCAGAAGCTATATTTTTTCAACATATTAATAAGCTAGATAATCAATTGAATGCTCTCTTTATGATAGGAAATGAAGCGAATGAAGATTGGACCTTTTCACCGATGTTTAAGAGAAGAATGTATACCAATCGAAAGTAAAGTTGGATTGACAACTGAGGGGGAACCAAGAGATGAACCGAGTATCGCTAGAAAAAATAGAGAAAAAAAAGCTAACATATGATCAATTAACGAATCGTATGGATCCAAGCCAATTTCCATTCGAAACGACAGCAGATGCAGGCAGTTTAACAGGGGAAATGATCGGACAAGAAAGAGCAGTTCAAGCCATTGATTTTGGGTTAACCGTTAAACAAGAAGGTTATAATTTATTTTTAGTAGGACCAAGTGGTACTGGCAAAACAACGTTTGCAAAATCAAAGGTAAAAGAGGTTGCTTCTACGAAATCGACTCCATCAGACTGGATTTATGTCTATAATTTTGCGCATTCGGATCAACCGATTGCGATATCGCTACCGCCAGGACAAGGCGTTGTTTTTCAGCAAGACATTTCTGAATTTATAACGGAAGTTCGTCAAGAGATTGAAAAGGTGCTTTCTAGTAAAGAATTTGAGCAATCGAAAATAGACATCATTCAATATTACGAAGAAACCATTAACTTGCAGTGGCAAGACTTAGATGATTTAGCTTACAATGAATATTTTCAGATTGAACGAAATTCTTCGAGCCTGATGGCAATTCCATTAGATGAAAATAGAGAAGCACACACGGAAGAAACTTATCGCAATCTTTCGAATGAACAAAAACAACAAATTGCTGAAAAGACGAGAGAGCTTAATAAACGTTTGACTGAGATTAACCGAAGAACAGCTCTATTAGAACGTGATTTAAAGAAAAGTATTCAAGACCTTGAAGAAAATACGATCCTGGAGACAATCCACCCTTATATTGAACTGTTAGTAAAAAAATATCCAGGCCAAGAAAAACTGGCTGAATATATAATGAGTTTAGAAAAAGATATTATCAAAAACTGGCAGGACTTGATTGACTCACCTATGGATGAAGAAGAAGACTTGTTTGCATCTTTATTACAAAAAAATGAGAAGAAAGACGAGTCTCGCTACCATGTGAATGTGTTTATAGATAATAGTGAGGTAAAAGGGGCACCGGTAATCCACGAAAACAACCCTACATATACGAACTTATTTGGGAAGTTTGACTTTAAAAGTGCCTTTGGATCATTGATGACTAGTTTTTCGATGATGAAGCCAGGTGCGTTTCATTTGGCCAATGGAGGATATATCATTCTTCAGGCATCCGATTTGCTCACGAATCCGTATTCTTGGAATGCATTAAAACGCATGCTTAAAACAGGTGAATTGCGCATTGAGAATTTGTTAGAAGACAGCGGTAATTCTGTCGTTTCTGCAGGGCTGAAACCAGAGCCGATCCCCGTTGAAATGAAGGTAATTTTAATAGGGACGATCGATATCTACCGACTTCTCTTTACTTATGATGAAGACTTTAAAAAGTTCTTTAAAGTAAAAGTAGATTTTGATGTGGAAATGGAAAGAAATGATGAGCATTGTATGAAGTATGCATCATTTATCCATACTTATTGTAAAACTCAAAATTTATTACATTATACAAAAGAGGCTGTTGGAAGAGTCATTGATTATAGTACGCGATTAAGTAACAATCAAAACAAACTAACTACGTGTTTTCATGAAATCACAGAGTTGCTAGTAGAGGCGAATTATTGGGCGACACTAGAAAAGGCTGAGTATGTGACCGAAATTCATGTCGATAAAGCTTTAAAAGAACGTAAGCAACGTTCAAACTTAATTGAAGAAAAAATTAATAGCTCTATCGAAGACGGAACGATTATGATTGAAACAGAAGGAGAGAAGGTCGGCCAAATTAATGGCCTATCTGTATTAAGCACCGGGAATTATACGTTTGGTCAACCGAATAAAATAACAGCTAGAACGTATATTGGGTCAAAAGGAATTATTAATATTGACCGTGAGTCTTACTTGAGCGGGCCTATTCACTCCAAAGGACTACTTATTTTATCAGGTTACTTGCAAGGTGAATTTGCAAAAGACCATCCGCTACCTTTAGCTGCTAGCATTACATTTGAACAGTCGTATGATATGGTAGACGGTGACAGCGCTTCTAGTACAGAACTTTATGGGATCCTATCTTCCTTGGCCGATCTACCAATTAACCAAGGAATTGCTGTTACAGGGTCTGTCAACCAATTCGGTGAAGTCCAGCCAATTGGTGGGGTGAATGAGAAAATTGAAGGATTTTATTACACATGTAAGTTAAGAGGCTTAACAGGAACTCAAGGTGTCATCATCCCTATACAAAATGTAAAAAACTTAATGTTAGATGAAGAAGTGGTTACGGCAGTAAAAGATCGTCAGTTTTCCATTTGGGCAATTGAATCGATCCAAGAAGGCATTGAACTTCTAACGGGATATGAAGCAGGGGCATACGATCCAATACATGGCTATCCAGAAGGAACGATCTATCACCGCGTTGAGGGACGATTAAATGAAATGGTCCAATGGTTTCGCAAAAACGGTTCAAACGAAAGGAGGCAAAGCGAGTGTCTTTAAAGGTACAGGAAGAACGCTTGTTACTTGAAGTAGAACGTTGGGAACAAACTTTTTTTGAACATGATCCTACAGATTTTGAAATGATGTATCAAAAATGGCTGAATGTTAGTCTCGATCAACTAGGTACAGAAAAACGCTCGAAAGTTTTAGAAACGATTGATAATTTTCTTTTCCATTTACATGCGATGATTCAAAACTCTAGATTTCATGAAGAGGCACGAGAGAGAATTTTAGATCAAGCCAAAGTGTTTGATGGAGAAATTGAAGACATTCAAGATATCAGACAGTTATCAATTGAAAAGCTTAACTTTATGGCCAAACAGCAAATGGCTAAACAGCGCTTATTGTCTTTAGGGCAAGGCGGCGTTTCTGGTATGGGAGGAATTGTTTTATTAGGTATAGACCTGCCAGCAATGATCGCTATAAATATGCGCGCGATTCAACTTATTGCCTTATCGTACGGTTATGATGTAAAACGTCCATCCGAAATGATGATTGCGCTAAAAGTTTTCCATGTGGCCTCACTACCTAAAGACTTACAAGGTGGTGCATGGGATGCATTATGGGATGAAGTGCAGACAGCAGACTATGATGAGTGGTTTTATACAGGAAATGAGGAAATTGCAGACATTTCTTGGATCCAGCAACCATTAAGACAATTAGTAAAAGTAATGGTCATTATGTTACTGCGAAAAAAATTAATTCAAGGGGTACCACTCATCGGTATGGCTTTTGGAGCGACGATGAACTATCAGTTTTCTAGACAAGTAACAGAAGTAGCGCAGCGTTTTTATCAAAAACGATTATTACTTGAAAGAAATTAAAATTAAATTAGTTTTTTAACAACCTTAATTGTGAAGAGATTTACTTATTATAGTAGATCTCTTTTTTTTATTTTCTTTTTGAAGAAAAGTCACGTGCAGGCGACAAAAACATTTCCTCAGACTTTATGAGTGAGGTTTTCGCTTTTACTATGATTATTCCTCAGGTTTAGGCACAAATTATTAGAAGCAACCTTTACGCTTATTCAATGAAGGAGTGTTTTTATGAGTGAAAAAAGACAGGTTACAATAGCTCGCGGAGACGGAATAGGACCTGAAATAATGGATGTTACCTTAAAAATCCTTGAATTTGCTGGAGCAATGATTGAACCAGAATTTATTGATATTGGAGAAAAAGTATATTTGTCGGGCGAAACAGCCGGAATTAGTAAAGAAGCATGGGAGTCGCTGCGCAGAACAAAAGTGTTCTTAAAGGCTCCAATTACGACTCCACAAGGTGGAGGCTACAAAAGTTTGAATGTGACCATTCGGAAAACTTTAGGATTATATGCTAATATTCGTCCTAATATTTCTTATCATCCGTTTGTAAAAACGAAACATCCAGACGTAAACCTTGTCATCGTTAGAGAAAATGAAGAAGATCTATATGCAGGTATTGAGCATCAACATACACCAGAAGTTGTCCAATGTTTAAAGTTAATTACGAAACCTGGTTGTGAAAAAATTATTCGCTATGCATTTGAATATGCGGTTAAAAATAACCGTAAGAAAGTAACTTGCTTTACCAAGGACAACATTATGAAGCTAACGGATGGACTTTTTCACAAGACATTTAATGAAATTGCTGAAGAGTATCCACAAATTGAAACGGATCATTGGATTATTGATATTGGAATTGCAAAGATTGCCGATACACCGCAAGACTTTGATGTGATTGTGATGCCGAACCTGTACGGTGATATTGCTTCCGATGTAGCTGCTCAAATTACTGGAAGTGTTGGTCTTGCGGGGTCAGCGAATATTGGTGATCACGTAGCTATGTTTGAAGCTATTCACGGAAGTGCTCCGGATATCACAGGAAAAGGAATAGCTAATCCGTCTGGTTTACTTCACGGAGCTATTATGATGTTAGTTCATATCGGTCAGGCCGAGGCAGCAACGAAAATACACAATGCTTGGTTAAAAACAATAGAGGACGGAGTATTTACAGCAGACATTGCAAAAGGTGGACCATCTGTGGGTACAGTTGAGTTTGCAGAATCTGTTATTGAACGATTAGGTCAAAGTCCAACGTCATTTGCTCCTGTGATGTATAAGAAAGTAAATGAAGAGGATGAAGTAAAAATGCAGATTTCGCCATTAGCAAAAGAACGTGTAAGGGCTGATGTTGTCCAAGAATTAGACGGGGTAGATGTTTTTGTACTAAATAATACATATACCTCAGACGAGTTAGGTGAGCAATTAGAGTCATTAGCTGGATCTGATTTGGAGTTAATTGTCATTACAAATCGAGGAGTTAAAGTCTATCCAGGAGGGTTTCCAGAAACATTTACAACGGATCATTGGAGATGCCGTTTTCAATTTAAAGCAAATGCTGATAAAACAAATAAAGGAATCCTAAATTTATTACAACGGATAGATGATGCGGGGCTGCATTGTATAAAAACTGAAAACCTTTATACATTTAATGGTGAAAAAGGATACTCTTTAGGACAAGGTCAATAATGATTCTTGCGTTTAACTCGCGCTAAGACTCCACTTGCAAGCCTTTGAGGAAGCGCTGGTAACACCCAGATAGATTCAACTAATTTTCAGAGGGGATGAAAAAACCCCCTCTGAAAAAGAAGTTTCACTTTATTGATGGATTTTATCACTTATATTTTGATTGGTACGATACCAAATCCATAAATCATTAATAATAGAAGCTAATTCTGAGATTTCACTGTTTAACTCACATGACTTTTGGAAGTTCTCTTCATTATTTAATGCAGCTTGTTTCTTATTAATTAATACTTCTAAATCAGCAATTCTATCAGGTATACTTCCACGTATTTTTTCCCATTGAAGTAAAATTTCTGTTTGTGTAGAAAATGTATATTCATCCCAGTCTTTATCAAAGTCGGGAAGATTTATTCCTAAACGCTCATCATAAATAAATTGATATTCCACTTCTCCACCCCCTATAGTAATTTTACATGAACTTTTTTGAGATTTAAACATATAGATAGTGAAAACGCAAAAAGAAAAGGCTCTTTTTCTAGAGAGTATGGTGCTTATTCTTATACCTCAGCGGACAAATGTATGATTCCTCACGATTAACATAAAGGCTTTGAATATATACGAACACAGCTGAGGAAAAAGAATATACATTTTTTTAAATTAACCTATTGCCAAAAAGGAAGATAGTTGATAAAGTAATGAATAATAATTAGTTTTTATTTAAATTTATTCATTTAACAGAGGAGATTGATCCTCTTATTTTTTAAAACATCAATGCATAAAAATTATAAACAGAGAATTTATATTCATACATTATTGGAGGGAATATCATGAGTAAGAAAAAAGTGGTGTTAGCATATTCTGGAGGATTAGATACATCCGTAGCCATTAAATGGTTAAGCGATCAAGGATACGATGTTGTAGCAGTTGGGTTAGATGTTGGTGAAGGTAAAGATTTAGATTTTATTAAAGAAAAGGCACTTAAAGTAGGAGCTATTCAGTCATATACAATAGATGCAAAGAAAGAATTTGCAGAAGAATTTGTATTACCAGCACTTCAAGCTCATACATTATATGAGCAAAAATATCCGCTTGTTTCAGCGTTATCACGTCCATTAATTTCCAAAAAGTTAGTGGAAATTGCGGAGCAAGTAGGGGCAGACGCAGTTGCTCACGGTTGTACTGGTAAGGGGAACGACCAAGTTCGTTTCGAAGTTTCTATTCAAGCTTTAAACCCAGACTTAGAAGTACTTGCTCCAGTTCGTGAGTGGGGCTGGTCTCGTGATGAAGAAATTGAATATGCAAAAAATAATAACATTCCTATTCCAATTGACTTAGATAATCCGTATTCAGTTGATGCAAACCTTTGGGGACGTGCAAACGAATGTGGAGTACTAGAAGATCCTTGGGCAACTCCACCAGAAGGTGCATACGAAATGACAGCACCTCTTGAAAAAACTCCTGATGTACCAGAGTACTTAGAAATTGCTTTTGAGCAAGGTGTACCGGTTTCTTTAGATGGAACGAAGTATGAACTGCACGAACTTATTTTAAAATTAAACGAAATCGCTGGTAAACATGGGGTTGGACGTATCGACCATGTTGAAAACCGCCTAGTAGGAATTAAATCTCGTGAAGTGTATGAGTGCCCAGGTGCAATGACACTTATTAAAGCCCATAAAGAGTTAGAAGATTTAACATTAACTAAAGATGTAGCACACTTTAAACCAGTGATCAGCCAAAAACTAGCTGAACTGATCTACAACGGATTATGGTTCTCTTCATTAACTCCAGCACTTCAAGCATTCTTAGCTGAAACTCAAAAGAATGTTACTGGTGTTGTTCGTGTAAAACTATTTAAAGGGCATGCTATTGTCGAAGGACGTAAATCTGAGTACTCTTTATATGATGAGAAATTAGCAACATACTCTACTGATGATGAGTTTGACCATAATGCAGCAGTAGGATTTATTAAACTTTGGGGCCTACCAACAAAAGTAAGCAGTAAAGTAAACAAGGACGTTAACAGCAATAAGGGGGTCAAACTGTGAGTAAGCTTTGGGGTGGTCGATTTACAAAAACAGCCGAGGAGTGGGTCGATGAATTCGGCGCCTCTATCGGCTTCGACCAACTACTCGTAGAAGAAGACATCGAAGGCAGTCTTGCACATGTTAAAATGCTCGGTAAGTGTGGAATTTTAGCAGAAGACGAGGTTGATAAAATTACTGAAGGTTTACAGAAGATCTTAGTAAAAGCTCAAAACGGTGAACTTGAATATTCTGTTCAAAATGAGGACATTCACTTAAATGTGGAAAAGTTCTTAATTGATGAGATCGGTCCAGTCGGTGGGAAACTTCATACAGGTAGAAGTCGAAATGATCAAGTAGCAACAGATATGCATCTATACTTACGTAAGCAAATAGAAGGCATTCTTTCAGAGATTAAAAACCTGCAAAATGCGTTAGTTCAACAAGGCAAACAGCATGTTGAGACGTTAATTCCAGGCTATACACACTTGCAACGTGCGCAACCTGTATCGTTTGCCCATCACTTAATGGCTTATTTCTGGATGTTGGAACGAGACTATAATCGTTATGCAGATGGCCTGAAGCGGGTCAACATTTCGCCACTTGGTGCAGGGGCGTTAGCTGGTACTACGTTTCCGATTGACCGCCATTACAGTGCAGAACTATTAGGATTCGATGGAATTTATGAAAATAGTCTAGATGCAGTGAGTGATCGTGATTTTATTTTAGAATTCTTAAGCAGTTCTTCGATTTTAATGATGCACTTATCCAGACTTTGTGAGGAAATCATACTTTGGTCATCACAAGAGTTTCGCTTTATCGAACTAGATGATGCATTTGCAACTGGAAGCAGCATTATGCCACAAAAGAAAAATCCAGATATGGCAGAACTAATTCGTGGAAAAACAGGAAGAGTTTACGGAAGTTTATTCTCTTTGTTAACGATTTTAAAAGGTTTGCCACTTGCATACAACAAAGATATGCAAGAAGATAAAGAAGGCATGTTTGATGCGGTAACAACGGTTAAAGGTTCACTAAAGATCTTTACGGGTATGATTGAGACAATGACTGTAAATACAGATGTGATGGAAAAAGCAACGCATTCTGACTTCTCAAATGCTACTGAGCTTGCTGACTATTTAGCAAGTAAAGGAATGCCATTCCGTGAAGCTCATGAAGTGGTAGGAAAGCTTGTTCTTCATTGTATCCAGCAAGGGCATTTCCTGTTAGACTTGCCATTTGCGGACTATAAAGAAGCAAGTTCACTATTTGAAGAAGATATCTATGAAGTGCTGCAGCCAAAAACAGTAGTTGCTCGTAGAAATAGTGCTGGTGGTACAGGCTTTGCTCAAGTTCAACTTGCGCTAGAAAAAGCTGGAACATTATTAAATAATAAATAAAACCTGCTATATCTAATAATAGACGTAATAAAGGTAACGGAATAAATTTTCCGTTACCTTTTAACATTATTTTTTGCTTCTTTAAACTTTATGAGCCATAGCCATTGTGCCAATAAAGTAAGCTAAGGGAAGAAATATTACATTTATTCCAATGCTAAGAATGATATATGAAAGTCTTTTGTCCTGATTACTTAGTAATTTTGCTTTTTTAAATAAAAGTAACGCTAGGGCTCCAAAGAAAATTAATATTCCATAATAAATTACTTGCATTAAAATTATCACTTTGTTACTCCTCCTAGAAATACCATAAACTTATATTTTCCTTCATTTTACATAAAGTATTTTGATAAAAGTAGTAATTTTAATGGGCTATATTATGGTTTATGGAAAACAAATAACATGCTTTGAATAAGTTCAGTAGAGGCATACATACTAACTATAGAGAAAATTGGATAAAGGGATAGCCTATAAAAGGAGTATGTGCTATGGAGCTTGATTTTATATGGAAGTCGGTATTGTTAGTTCTGACGGGATTTTTATTTCTAAGGGTATCAGGGAGAAAGTCAATTGCGCAAATGACCATTACGACCACCATTGTGATGATCTCAATCGGTGCCATTATCGTACAGCCTATTATTGAAGATAGCGTTTCAAAAACGATAATATCGATTGGTATTTTTATTGGTGTCCTCATTCTTATCGAATTTCTTCAAGTAAAATATAACGCACTTGAAAAGCTGTTTACCGGAAAAGCGATTTCCGTGATTGAAAATGGACAAGTCAACTTAGAGAATTTAAAAAAGATCAGATTAACGATCGATAAACTGGAGATGCAAATTCGGCAAAATGGAATTTCGAATATTTCAGATATAAAAAATGCGACAATTGAAGCCAATGGTCAACTAGGGTATGAGCTAAAGCCTGATGCGAGACCATTAACAGTTGGAGAATTTAAAAAGTTAATGGGGGCAATGGTTCAACAACAAAATCAATCGCCTGACATCGATGGAAGCCTTTTTTATGAGGTTATTAATAAAAAGCACCCTACACCTCATCCTAAAGATTTAGAGTAAATAGGAAGCAAACGGGAAATTACTATTCCTTGACTGCTTTCAAAACGAAATGAAAAGGTTGTAAACTTTTGAAGTTTACAACCTTTACTTTATGTTTAAGAAACAAACATCGTATCTATATTTAATTTGCTATCTTCTTTTTGCATGTACTCTACGATTTTATCTTCTACCGAAACATCTAATTTTTGAAATCCGACGTTTCCAAATAAAATATTAAATTCAAATATATAAAATTGATCACCGACCATCGCAACATCAAAGCCAGCATGATTAATTCCTAAAGTTTGAGCTACATGTTTTACGAGATCAATAGCTTCTCGCGGGATAAGCTCCAAAACAATTTCTCCACCTTGAGCCACGTTGTTTAAGTGGCTCTCTCCATTCCCAACACGCCAATAAGCAGCTACGACATCATCACCAACATAGACAATTCTCATATCACGATCAATAGGGAGTTGCTCTTGTACATATAAAACATTACTAATAGATGCATACTCACGGAACTCACTGACATCATTAATCAGATATACACCTTTGCCCATTGAATTTCTAACTTCTTTAGCGATAAACGGAAATGGCATTTCATTAAGAGCGGTTTCAAACCCCGACTCATTATTAGGTAAGATAAGTGTATAAGGCACATTTTGTGGACAAATAGATAGTAAAGAACGTGTCATTTCGATCTTGTCATGTCCTAAATGATATGAGTTAACGCTAGGAAAAATCTTTTTATTTAAACCGTAAACGAGTGAATTCACTTGCCAATACTCAGGAAACAAAACCCAATCAGAATCTTTGATTTGATTAATATGTTGAAACATAGAATCAGGTTTTAAATAGGTAGTATTCTTAATACCTATCGTACGATAAGGGTTAAATGTAATATGTTTCATTTCTTCAGTTCTCTCCCTAAACAATATTCTGTTGTAAAAATTTTTTTAAATCATTACGTAAATAAAAACCATTTGAATAATTATTTTCAATATTCAAAAAACTAAAAAGGTTTTTGTGTTAAGAGTATGGAAGTCTAAAGTTACGGTAGTAAAATAAAAAGCGTATTTATCTAATCTAATTTTACTGATTCGGAGAAGAATTTCAACAACTTTTTTAATGGAAAAAAAGGATAATTTTTTAATGTTAACTATTCCCTGCTTCATTGTATAGATAAGTCTTGTAGACGAGGCTGTTTACATAAAAAGAGGATGGCGAAGGAGCCATCCTCTTTGATTTAATTTTTAATTAGGTCTATTGATTTCTTACGATCAATACATCACATTTCGAATTTCTTGTAATAGACTCAGAAACACTTCCAATTAAAATACGTTCTACAGCATTTAAACCTGTAGCTCCAGTAATAATTAGGTCGATTTCATGTTTGGTAGCGATATCTTTAGGAATTCTAACTTTAGGTGAGCCGAAATCAAGCACTGTTGTAATGTTTGCAACTCCAGCTTTTTCAGCTTCTGCTTTATATTCTTCAAGAAGTTCCTTTGCATAATTTTCCGCACGAGTGACAACTGTACGATCATACTGTTCTACTGTAGCAAAAGTACGAGTGTCAATTACGTGTGCAATAAATAAATGTGCATTTTCCTTTTTGGCAATAGTAAAAGCTTTATTTAAAGCTAATTTTGCTTCTTCAGAACCGTCTACCGCTACTAATACATTAGTATAATTATTTTCCATTGATATCTACTCCCCTAAATAAATTGTGAAATTACAATTTAACCATGTGGCTTCTCTTGTTGTTATGTTTACCACAATAACATTGTATCAAAACATTCTAATAATAATATAGCTGGTAATAAAAGTTCATGAATTGTTAAATAATAAATTTGTTTCAATGACCAGAAGGGGGTATTCGTATGAAAGAACATAAGTTAACGGGTACGATTTATGATGAGCAAGGCGAATCGATGGTGCTAGAACAAATCATGGATTCCTATCGTGTCGGTACAACTGAAGATGAACGAGCCAATGGACAACAGCGTAACAATGATGAACTTAGAGGGTAAGATTGGGGATGAGGCTGACAATTAGAAGTCAGCCTTTTTTTATCTTGTTGTTTGTCGTTTAATCTTTTCAAACTGTGAGTTGAAAAAAGAGATAAAGATCCGCTTCAGTTACGGTCAAAAGTAAAGAGCAACAACATAGCATATATTTTTACATAAACTTAATATAAACAGAGTGCAATCTTTTTTACTTCATGTCCCTTTCATTGTATGATCAATAGTATAGAAGAGGTAGTTTCAATAGGTGGAAGGTGGGATGTTTATGCGACACGCGATTGTTACTGCAGGTACGAAAGGGCTTGGCCTAAAAGTTACTGAACAATTATTAGAAGAAGGGTACTCTGTAACGGTTAGTTACCGCAGCGGTGTTAGTGCAGTAGAAAAGCTAAAAAAACGCTGGGAAGCTAAAGCTGATCAGCTTCAGTTTGTAAGAGCTGACGTTACGAATAAAGCGGATTTAGACGAACTCATCCAATCTTCATTACAAAAATTCAACAAGATAGATATATTTATACATAATGCCGGCCCCTACATTTTTGAGCGGAAAAAGCTTGTAGATTACACAGATGACGAGTGGTATGAAATGGTAGAGGGTAACTTGAGCTCCTTTTTTCATATTGCAAAAGGTGTAATTCCAATAATGAGACAACAGAAGTTTGGCCGAATTATTGCCTATGGATTTCAAGGAGCAAACGATGCACCAGGGTGGATTTATCGTTCAGCTTATGCAGCTGCAAAAGTAGGTCTCGTATCATTGATGAAAACGTTAGCAATTGAAGAAGCGGAACACGGCATTACTGTAAATATGGTTTGTCCAGGCAATATACTAGGGGAAATGAAAGAAGCAACCATTGAACAGTCACGTCAATTTTTTGACGAGAAGACACCAGTTGGTCGTTCGGGGACTGGTGAAGATATTGCTAGAGCTATAAGTTTCCTCTGTCAAGATAATTCCGATATGATCACTGGAACAGTACTAGAGATCACGGGTGGTCTTGATGTCATTAACAGCCACAGATAGTTAGAGAAGTGATCGTAATTGATCGAGGTGAAAATCGTTAGTGATTTTCACCTCGATTTATTTGCACGTAAAGAAGTTCTTATTGTGTAGCAATGATGTTAATTTTAAGCGGAAAATATGTATTATTTTCCATAAACTGAACACCTTAATACTAGAGGTGATAATCATGAAAAAAAGGCTACTCTTATTAATGGTTTTACTAACAGTTTTATTCTCATTTCAATCGGCTGGATTAGCATCGGAGCTTATGGATAAATTTGCTATTCGCATTACAGTCATCGAAAATGGGATTATATATGAGTGGGAGTATGATAACCCAGATAAATTCGAATTTGAAACCGGTAATGTTATAAAAAGAGGGAAAGAGGCAGAAAAAGAGGTACAATCAATGATTTCCCTTATTCAACTTCGTGAAGACACAAAAGTAGAGTTTATGGTCAAACAATTAAAGGAAAATGGCTACAAAGATATCGAGCGACTCGATATACGAATGATGAACGGTGAAGGAAAGTTGTTTACGTGGGTATGGAACAAAGATTAATCGAATTTGAGCTCAATCGTATCGAGGTCAATTCGTAATGGGAAATAAAGAGTTGGGAATGACTAAAATGTAGCTTCTGAAGAATGATGACATAGAAGATTAAGTAGGATTAACTAATACAAATGAGGTGTGAGCTTTGAGAATTGGTGTTCCGACTGAAATAAAGAATAATGAAAACCGGGTAGCAATGACGCCTGCTGGTGTGATCACACTCGTCAATCTCGGTCATGAGGTTTATATCCAAAGAGGTGCTGGAAACGGCTCTGGTTTTACGGATGAACAGTATATAAATGCTGGGGCAAAAATCGTTGATACAGCAAAAGAAGCGTGGTCTCAAGAAATGGTCATGAAAGTCAAAGAACCACTTGCAGAGGAATTTGATTATTTTTATGAAGGTCAGATCTTATTCACTTATTTACATTTAGCACCTGAACGACAGTTAACTCAGGCATTAATGGATCGAAAAGTCGTTGGTATAGCCTATGAAACGGTACAGCCACCAAATGGTTCACTTCCTCTACTTATTCCGATGAGTGAAGTGGCAGGTAGAATGGCGTCGCAAATCGGTGCCCAATTTCTAGAAAAACCGAACGGTGGAAAAGGAACGCTTTTATCAGGAGTTCCAGGAGTTAGCCGCGGAAAAGTTACCATTATTGGCGGAGGAATTGTCGGAACCAACGCAGCGAAAATAGCAATTGGGCTAGGAGCCAATGTTACGATCCTTGATTTAAGTCCAGATCGTTTAAGACAGCTTGACGATATTTTCGGAAAAGAAATCAACACAATGATGTCTAACCCAATGAATATTGCTGATGCTGTTCGCGATTCGGATTTAGTAATCGGAGCGGTCCTTATTCCAGGCGCTAAGGCACCGCGTCTAGTTACAGAAGAAATGATTAAATCGATGCAACCTGGTTCTGTCGTAGTTGACGTGGCGATTGATCAAGGTGGAATATTTGAAACAACAGATCGTATTACGACTCACGATGATCCAACATATGAAAAGCATGGTGTTTTACATTATGCAGTGGCGAATATGCCAGGGGCTGTACCTCGAACGTCAACGATTGCTTTAACGAACGTTACCATCCCGTTCGCTGCACAAATAGCGAATAAAGGATATCGTCAAGCTTGTATTGATAATTCAGCGCTACTCAAAGGAATTAACACACTAGATGGGTATGTAACGTATCAAGCTGTTGCTGAAGCCCAAGGAGTAGAATACAAGAATGCACAGGAACTTCTTCAACAATAATGATATTAAAAGAGGCTAAAGAGGACATTCTTTAGCTTTTTTTTGTTTTAGGTCAAACTTGTAAGAGAGACTGTTGATTTAATGTATTGGACATAAAATTTAGTATAAGGGCAACTGCTCCTTTATCAGCGCCTAAGGCTCGCCAAACGGCGAGTTTTCTTTATGTGCGCCAGGCATGCGCACATTCTCTAGGGTTCAAGTCCCGAACTGTGAAGGCAGTAGTAACAGTTAGCTTAAGACAAGGGTGTCTGGGGTG
>NZ_JBYCKM010000056.1:0-55098 GCF_057473385.1 Alkalihalobacterium sp. TH-98
ACATGATTTTACATCATGAGCCATTAGCTCAGTTGGTAGAGCATCTGACTTTTAATCAGAGGGTCGAAGGTTCGAGTCCTTCATGGCTCACCATTTTTTAGTTTTTGCGGGTGTGGCGGAATTGGCAGACGCGCTAGACTTAGGATCTAGTGTCTTTGACGTGGGGGTTCGAGTCCCTTCACCCGCACCATTTAGAAGTTAAGGTTTGTCATACATATAAAAAGGAATTATCTCCATTGAGATAGTTCCTTTTTCTTTTGACCGCTTTAATGTATTAAAGGTGCCTGGTACCATAATAGTTGGTTTAGTCTAGCTGTCTTGATGGGCGGCCATTTGTGTGTTTACGTAGTTTTGATTCAGTAAATAGGGTAGGATAACTATTGCCTTGCGTAATATTTGGTGGAGGTTGGCCTACCGGGTGCATGGAATGAATATAATCTAATACGGCTTGAATATCCTTTTTTGTAGCTACTTGACTCTGTTCGTCCAAGATGAGTCCTAGCTGACCGCTGACTTCAACAGTTGCCCATTTAACCTGACTAATGTGTTGGACATTAGATTGTCGTAAGCGCATTTCTAGTTGATCAATCGTTAATCGTAATTTCTTTAAATTTTTAATATTGATTACACCATCTTCGATAACAACAATCGATTTACCGGTAAAAAAACTCTCTATTTTATCTGACTTCACTTGAAGAAATTCAATAAAAATTAACGTAAGAACGAGTAGAAGTGCAATTAAAAAAGTGATCCAAATGTTTCGTTCGCTTACAGGCTGAATCATTAAGTTCCCAATTGAAATCATGATAACTGTCTGAGAGACCGTGAGCTGAGAGATTGATTTTCTACCGCCGATGCGTAAAATCATAATACCAACAAAAACAATGATGATCGCTTTCCATACCCAATGAAAATCCAAAATAATCCCTCCAACCTTATGTAAGGGTGTTGTGGATAGCTTATGCAAAAATAGCAAAATATAAACTGTGGTGAGGTGAGAACAAAGTGTCAATAAAATTACGAAGAGGATTATGTTATCTGTTAGGATTGTTTATATTAGCCTTTGGAATTACATTTACAATTATTTCAAACCTTGGAGCGGGAGCATGGGATGCGTTAAGTGTTGGCTTATCGGCTCGTTTTGGCCTGACCGTTGGTACTTGGGTCATTTTGATTGGAGTTATCCTTATTGTAGTAAATGCTCTTTTAGCGTGGTCACGCCCTGAAATACTTTCATTAGTGACGGTTATTATATTAGGCTATTTTATTGATTTTTGGCTATTAATCGTTTTTCAAGACATTCGCATAAATGAGTTGCCCGTTCAAGCAGCAGTATTATTAACGGGAGTTACGTTAATGGGGCTCGGCATATCCACATATCTCCAAGCAGATTTCGCCATCATCCCAATTGATCGCTTGATGTTAAATTTAAAGCAGTTATTGCGATTGCCCTTGATGGGGGCTAAGACTGTCGCTGAAATTATTGCTTTAATTGCTGCACTACTTGTAGGAGGACCCATAGGAGTGGGAACGATCATCGTTACATTAAGCATCGGTCCACTTATTCAAGTGTTTTATAAAAGAGTAAAGAGAATAGTGAGTGTTTAAGAAAAAAGGCTTCGAAATGAAGTCTTTTTTAGATGGATAAATTTTTATAGATTGAAAAAACTAAGATCAAATCGTACAGCTAGAGAAAGAAGGAGGAAAAGTCGATGCGAAAGGTATCGCTATGTATCTTAGTTTTATTTTTATTGATGTTCCCGTTACATGGTTTAGCAGCAGAAGAAAATAAGGGGGAAGAAACGAAAACTCAAATCCCTGATTACGTATTAGATATTTCTAAAGATAATACGTACCCAAACCCTACACAAGACCTTCCTTATTTACAACCAAGTGAATTGACTCAGGAGCTTTTGGATTCTTCAGAGGTCGAAATTACAAATCCTGAACTCATTCGATTATTAAACGAATCCTCAATCAATAACTCAAAGACAGCTTTGTTATTTAAAGCTTCCATCTATTTAGGCCAGTGGCCCCTAAATTACGAATCTGGGGAGACTAATGTGAATTGGGAATATAATAAAGTGAATACGAATTATGTGGATAACCGTGGCGGTCGCTCACCTCAAAAGCTAACTTATACACAAGAACAACAAAAGAAAATTTCAGGTGGATTAACAGCTGAAGTTCCAAATAGTGAAGAAGTGAAAAAAATGATGATGATTAAGGCGGCAGAAAAAACGGGCTTACCATTAGCATTTGATACGGTCATCGGTTACGGTACAAAAAAAGGACAAGTTTATAAAATCGCACCGAAAAATGTTGGCTATTTATATGCGTATGTACCAGCAGCCAATGAAAAGGGAAAGGTAACCTATGGAGAAGTGTATTTAACCATTAAGAATGGGAAAAGAAAGCTAGAAGTTAAAAACGTGACTCAACAAGGAATTGGTGCGTGGATACCAGTTCAAGATCATTTAGGTTTTAAGTTTTACACATCAAACCAACCACGTTAGTCACAATTAAAACTTATAAGTACAAACCAGAGAAAAGGAGTGCAGCTTAGCACTCCTTTCTTCTTTAAATATTGGATGTCTTATTTTTGAAAGAGACATTTTGATAGTAGGTATCCTTCACCAGAATGTTAGGTCCTAAGCATTTAACAGCTGGACAATGACAATTTAATTCATCAGCTAGGGTTGAGGAGTTCCACGTTTCGTATGCTTGTTCTAATGTAGTCGTTTGAATGTTTCCTAGTGGTGGAGCGTCACCGAAATCGGTCACAATGATGCTACCATCAAAGATATTCACATTTAACCGAGAACGTCCATCAGGGTCATTTCGAACCGTTACATTTTTAGAGGCATATAAACGTTTTAAGAGCTCGAGATCTTCTTCATTCGTACTGCATGCATAAAAAGGAAGGGTCCCGAATAACATCCATATATCGTCTTTTCGGTAATTGAGCAGTCGATGGACAGCAGACCGAATATCTTCTAGAGTGGCTACCTGTAGACTGCTTGCAAAATCACTCGGGTACATCGGATGAACTTCATGGCGCTGACAGCCCATATCGACAATTTGTTGATGGATCGCCTCTAGGTGCGGTAATGTCCTCTTATTAATCATCGTTTCAGCAGAAACCATGACTCCTGCATTCGTTAATGCCTTGGCATTCTCGATCATTCGCTCAAAATAATTGGCACGCTGTTGATAACTAGGTTTTCTCTCCATGACAGCAAAGCCGATATCCACAAAATCATCCACACTTCCATAGTTATGAGAGATATGGAGAACATCTAAGTAAGGAACAATCTTCTCGTATCGTGCTAAATCCAGGGTGAGGTTAGAATTTATTTGCGTTCGGACACCACGCTCATGTGCATATTTTAAAAGTGGAACGACATAATCATTAACTGATTTTAATGACAGCATCGGTTCTCCACCAGTAATACTTAATGCCCGAAGGTGAGGAACTTCCTCTAACCGGCGAATGAAAACGTCTAAAGGTAATGGATTGGGATCTTTCGAAGTTAAGGTATAACCGACGGCACAGTGCTCACAACGCATGTTACAAAGCGTTGTTGTCGTAAACTCTACATTTGTTAAAAGTGGCTTTCCATATTCCTCTATATCTAAATAAGCTTCCCATGGATCATAAGATGGTTTAATTTGTAACGTTTTTTGCTCAATCAAGTTAAGTAACTCCTTTAATTGATGATTCATATCTATTAATGATAACTGAATTCAAGAAATAGCAAAAGAACTATATTGAAAATAGATTGAATTGCCAATACTACTACTGTATGAACAAGTCTTAAGAGTATCACAACGGGACTGATTTTCTTGAGTGTGTTTATTATTTTTGTTAAAGTTACGATGACATGAACTAAAGGAGAGAGTAAACATGGGTGGAGCATTAAACGATAAAAATGAACAGTTAAATTATTTAAATCAAAAAATACAAATGATTGGTGATCTACTAGATAATATTGATCCTGAAGATACCACTGTAGAAGATATTGATCGTATTCTAGACATGCTTGATCAATTAGAGGGTAAATGTAAAGTATTCCGCCATTCTTGGGAATCAAAGGGAGCGGAGTAAGTTGTTTTTATATTTTATTCGTCATGGTGAATCAGAAGGAAATAAATTAGGAATTATTCAAGGAACAAAAGACTTTTCTTTATCGGAACTAGGTCAGAGACAAGCAGAGTCAGTAGCTCGTTATTTTGAAAAACAGCAGTTGGATTATATTTACAGTAGCGATCTTACAAGGGCATACGAAACAGCCACTGCAATTGCTCAGCGAAAAGAGCTAACTGCACATAAATGGGAAAAGTTAAGAGAAATAAATTTAGGTCCTTTAGAAGGGAAAACACGTACAGAAATCTATTCTCAATTTCCAGAAGTGAAAGAGCATTCGATCCTTACTTCTGGAGTTGAGGGAACTGAAAGTATTGATGAAATTACGGCTAGGTGTAAGTATTTGATCGAACAAATGCAACGTGCTCATGAAGGTAAGCATGTAGCTTTAGTCGCTCATGGTGGTTTAATCAGTATAATCCTTATGTACATACTTCTAGGAGAACAATGGCATATGCACCACAGGCCATTCCAGATTGAAAATACGAGCATTACATTAGTAGAACTTAAGAGTGATAGAAAGCCGCTCATTCATTATATTAATAGGACGACACATTTAGAGGTTGAACCGCTTCAACAAAATCATTCACTATTGAATAAAGAGGCATAGCAACTAGAAAGGGGAATGATTTGAAATCGTATCTATTAATCACCATTGCCATCTTATTTTTTTCGGGTAATTTTATTGTTGGAAAGCTGATGGTTGGTAACATTCCTTCGTTTACGTTATCATTTCTTCGTTGCAGTCTAGCTTTCTTGATTATGGTTTTTATTGCTCGAACAGATTGGAAGAATCATAGAGAAGTATTAGTACGAAATTGGAAGCCGATTTATGCTTTGTCACTGACGGGAATTGTTATTTTTATTGGCTTAGTCTATTATTCATTAAATTTTACGACGACCATCAATGCTTCAATTGTAGAAGCTTCTACACCGATATTTGCAGCTATTTTAGGCTTATTTTTATTAAAAGAACGTCTTTTAGCCGTGCAATATACAGGGATCCTCATTTCTTTTGTTGGTGTTCTGTGGATCGTTACCAACGGCTCGATCGAACAATTACTAGCTTTACAATTGAATGTGGGTGACTTACTGATGGTAGTTGCCGTATTAGCTTGGTGCATCTACTCTATTCTCGTCAAAAAACATATGGGGGGATTACCAACGAGAGGAACGCTCATGGTTATGCTTGGGATGGCATGTCTCACACTGCTTCCTTTTGTTATTATGGAGTGGATTTTATTAGATATTATGATTGTTTGGAATGCTCCAACGATCCTATCGGTTTTATACCTCGGTATTTTTCCTTCAATCATCGCAATTATTTGTTGGAATAAAGGGGTTGAACAAATCGGTGCTTCTAAGGCGGCAGTGTTTTTAAACTTGATCCCGGTATTTACGACCATTCAAGCGGTTTTAATACTAGATGAGAGAATTTATATCGAGCAACTATTTGGCGGGTTGCTAGTGATTGTCGGTGTTCTTCTAACAACCAAACTAAGGTCTGTAGTAAAAGTAAATGAGCCGTTAAAATTAGGAAATTGAATAATGCGCTTTCATAACCCCTTTCGAAATTTTTTGACAAGGCGTATAATAGTAGATGTGTTAAAATTCGTATCTGTAATTCCGAGGGGAGAGAACAGGATGGAGAAATTTAAAGATAGTATGTACGAGTTAATTGTAGAGACATCTACGAATCTACCATACGATGTACGCCATGCAGTTAAGGCGGCAAAAGCGAAAGAAAATGCAGGAACACGTGCTGCATTATCATTCTCAACGATTACTGAAAACATTCAAATGGCAGACGATAAGATCTCACCGATTTGCCAAGATACAGGTATGCCGACTTTTGAGATTAAAGTTCCAGTTGGTGTAAACCAAATTAAAATGAAAAAAGCAATAAAAGAAGCGATCGAGCAAGCAACGAAAGACGGAAAGTTACGTCCGAACTCGGTTGATTCACTAACGGGTGCCAACAGTGGTAACAACATTGGTGAAGGAACACCTGTATTCCACTTTGAGCAGTGGGAAGAGGACTATATTGATGTTCGCTTAATTCTAAAAGGTGGCGGCTGTGAGAATAAAAATATTCAATACAGCTTACCGTGTGAACTTGACGGACTTGGCCGTGCCGGTCGTGACCTTGATGGCATTCGTAAGTGTATCATGCACTCCGTATATCAAGCACAAGGACAAGGCTGTAGTGCAGGATTTATCGGTGTAGGAATCGGCGGTGACCGCTCGGCTAGTTACTTATTAGCAAAAGAGCAACTTTTCCGTACAGTTGATGATGTGAACCCGAATGAAGATCTTCGTAAACTAGAAGACTATGTAATGGAAAATGCTAATACATTAGGTATCGGTACAATGGGCTTTGGTGGAGAAGCAACATTACTAGGCTGTAAAGTAGGTGTTATGCACCGTCTTCCTGCAAGTTTCTTCGTATCTGTGGCTTATAACTGCTGGGCATTCCGTCGCTTAGGTGTAAAAGTCAATGCGGAAACAGGAGAAATTAACGAGTGGTTATATAAAGATGGTGAAAAAGTCGACTTTGGTGCACTTGCTGAAGAAGAAGCGGCAGCAACAGCTGAAGTGACTTCTGATGTTCGTGAAGTTGTACTTCAAGCTCCAATTACTGAAGAGCAAATTCGTGAGTTAAAAGTCGGTGACGTTGTTATCATTAACGGAATGATGCATACAGGCCGTGACGCGATCCACCACCACTTAATGGACCACGATGCTCCAATTGACTTAAATGGTCAGGTTATTTACCATTGTGGACCAGTTATGTTAAAAGACGATCAAGGCGAGTGGCACGTTAAAGCTGCTGGACCAACGACAAGTATTCGTGAGGAACCTTATCAAGGGGATATCATGAAAAAATTCGGTATTCGTGCTGTAATCGGTAAAGGTGGAATGGGACCGAAAACGTTAAAAGCGTTACAAGAGCATGGTGGTGTCTACCTAAATGCGATTGGTGGAGCAGCTCAATATTATGCTGACTGTATTAAGAAAGTTAAAGGTGTGGACTTAATGGAATTCGGTATTCCAGAAGCAATGTGGCACCTTGAAGTTGAAGGCTTTGCAGCAATCGTAACGATGGACTCACACGGAAACAGCTTACATGCAGATGTCGATAAATCTTCTTTAGAAAAGCTATCTCAATTTGCTGAGCGTGTATTTTAATAAAGAACGGGAGGAAGATGGGTAAACACTTGTTTACCTGTCTTTTTTTTGGGTGCCCAAGCAGAGTATGAAGTAGTTAAGAGGAACGCAGTCGAAATATGTTTAATTAATATTGTCGAGAAATCGATAAATCATGAGAAGTTGAAAATAAATGAAGTTAAGTTGAAAATAAATCAGATGAAGGTGAAAATAAAAGCAACAAGTTGAAAATAACAAATTGAAAAGCAAAGAATCGAAGACGAAAAAATAGCTGGATAAGATGATGGAGAAAAAAGCAGCCTGTTTACCAAATGAAGTGCTTTTTGCCGATGTATTAACTAAAATGCCCGTACATTACCACAGGAGAAACTTTTCACGAGGATAAAACGTATATGTACATACAAGGATCACTCCAGAAGCACGGTATCTTAGCGAAAGGAGCAATAGAATGGCACTTCAAAAACATCATAAGCAAATGGCAATTTTTCTATTTTGGTCTGCAATCATTTTATATTTTTTAGGGTTGATTGCTTTATTTTATAATTTAGGTAGAGGTACGCAAGGTGTTACGACAGAGAGAATACTCATTTATTTTATCACATTTGGACTGGGAACCGCTTCATTGTTAATTGCGTACTGGCGAATGAAACAAATCAAAGAAGTCCAGTCCAAGAAACCAAAAACCAATGAATTAGAGCTTACTGAAGATCTTTTTAAAGCACGGCGCTTGATGTTTGTTTCCTCAGTAAGCTTAAGAGAGCCCTATACGTACTATTCATTAGATGGCCAAATCGTAGGGAAGTTTAAAGAGGAAATTACATCAGCCCAGCAAGTCTTACGTTTTATCACACGGATGATACTGCCATTTGATTTGTTTCCGCGCGTACTGCATTTAGAGACAACAAAACAAACACTTACAATTGAAAAGCGGGGAGGCTTCTTTCGTCCGTACAAAGTGTATGACGAGAATCAGCAGCTTCTATCCCATATTGAATTAGGTAAAAAAATAATGGCACGCTACACATTAAATATCTTTGATGCAGCTGGGGAGTACATTGGGAATGTTACCAATGTCGGCTCGCAGTCTGCATTCACTGTTAAGATGAAGGCCGGAAAAGAAGTCATGTTCATTCGAATGGGCGGTATACCTTGGAACTGTGGAAGGAGACATTGTCGACATTCAGCGCGATCATGTATCCGACGCTGAGTTTTTACAAATTGTTTCCATACCGCTTGTTATCAAATACACAACAGCACGTTAACGCCTGCATAGTTTTTTATTTATGTGAAAAGCTAATAAAAAACTTAGGGGAGTCAGGTGTTGAAAATGAAAAAACTACTAACGATTATAGCTATCATTGCGTTCATTTTTACGGGTCTCGGATCAACAGCCGCAGCCTACGACACTAAAGTATACCACTGGAGCTACAAGCCGGAAAAAGAAAATAAACCAGTAACGACAGAACCCCATTACTTAGAGTTGCTCGAAAAGTATGGCGGTTATTTTATCGGAAATATAGATAAAAAAGAATTGTACCTAACATTTGATAACGGGTATGAAAATGGCTACACGGCAAAAGTTCTTGATGTATTAAAAGAAAAGAAAGTACCTGCGACTTTCTTTGTAACAGGACATTACTTAAAAACGGAACAAGATCTCATTAAGCGGATGGTAAACGAAGGGCATATCGTCGGTAATCATTCGTACCATCACCCAAGCTTGCCAGAAGTAAGTGAAGAAAGATTAAAGCGAGAATTAGACAAGGTAAAAGAAGAATATACAAACATTACGGGTCAAAAAGATATGAACTATTTAAGACCGCCAAGAGGTACATTCAGCGAAAAATCGCTGGCATTATCTAATGAGTTGGGTTATACGAATGTGTTTTGGTCGATGGCTTATAAAGATTGGGAAGTCGACAAGCAGAAAGGCGCAGATTATGCCTATAATCAAATTATGAAAAGGATTCACCCGGGTGCGATTATGCTTCTACATTCGGTCTCAAAAGACAATGCTGAGGCATTGGGACGTGTCATTGAGGATTGCCGTAAACAAGGATACACATTTAAAAGTTTAGACGAGCTCCTCTTAGATCGCATGATGTTAGAAGAGACAAGAAATCAAAAACGAGGCAAGCTAAAGACAAAATTAGGCTTCTAGCTAAAATAAAAGCACGAATTAATTTACTCTAATATGATTGTCCGTTCATTAAAAGGCAATACTATACTAAATTAGAGGTCAGTGTATCAAAACAATACCAAAAAGGCTGACAAATACATGTCAGCCTTTTATTTGTACATAAAATCTCTAGTTGGCAAAGCTTTCTTGACCAATCGCTTCTGCAATCGTTTCTAATGTACTTACATCGGTAACGTCAAAGGCAATCGCCTGCATGCTACGAACAATCATAACTCCAATTTTTTGACCCATTGAATTGGTAATTGGAAACTTTAATTCAGCATTACTTTCCCACTGGAGATCATCTTCGTCTGATGCAGCGACTAAGTTGCTTGAACCCTCTTCAAAAATTAGGATACCGACCCAATCTATGTATGGGACTTCGCTCACTAAACTCTCACAAGTTTTTTCAAAAACGGATTGAAGGCTCATTTTTTTGTATACATGGGCCATTATTTGTAGGGAAGCTACATCTGTTGCAATCGACATGAAATATCTCTCCTTCGTAGAACGTTTTACTCCTCCTATTGTAGCAAATAATATACGTTTACGAACTAGTAAGTTTAGGCAGTGGGGGGAGGGGTTGGCATAGAACTCAATAACTGTTCTTACCACTCTTTTATGGTAATATTCATTTTTAATAAAAAACGATTTTTTTCTCATTAAGTTTGAACCCGTAAGCGTGATTGATTGTGTTGCTAGGATTTAGGAGAATGGCAACTATTAAGATAAAGTACGCTCCATTTCACGAATATCATAATAGAAGGCACTTGCCATAAACATTACAAACCAATCCCACCTGCACCTGTTTAGGAAGTTTGCATCGTCCGTGCTATAATAAGTACACGATTTTAATGAATGACGGAGTGAACCAGATGACAGATAAAAAAACTGAAGCTGTAACGATTGAAAAAGGTCAACAATTCCCACTGACGATTAAGAGACTTGGAATTAATGGTGAAGGGGTCGGTTTTTATAAAAGAAAGATCGTCTTCGTTCCAGGTGCTCTTCCTGGTGAAGTTGTTGTAGCTGAAGTAACGAAAGTAAATCCAAAGTTTGCAGAAGCAAAAATTAAAAAAATTAGAAAACCAGCAGTGGATCGAGTGAAGCCACCATGTCCTGTTTACGATAAATGCGGTGGCTGCCAGCTTCAGCATTTAAGCTATGAGGGGCAGTTGCGGGAAAAGAAAGATATCGTTAGACAAGCTTTCGAGCGGCATACGAAGATCCACCCAGATAAGTTACCATTACAGGATACGATTGGAATGGAGGATCCGTGGAATTACCGTAATAAAAGTCAATTGCAAGTTGGAAAGCATAAAGAAAAAGTATTAGCAGGACTTTACGGAATGAATTCGCATCAATTAATCGATATATCCGACTGTATGATCCAGCATCCGATGACGAATACAGTCACACAACAAGTAAAGAAGATATTAGAGGATTTAAACATTTCGATCTATAATGAGAAAAAGCATAAGGGCATTATTCGTACAATTGTAACGCGTGTCGCATTTGCCACTGGTCAAATTCAACTCGTGTTAATTACAACCCAACAAGAAATTCCAAGAAAAGACTTACTTCTTGAGGAGATCAAGAGGAGAATACCAGAAGTCACGTCCATCCTTCAAAATGTAAATGGGAAGAGAACGTCAATTATTTTTGGTGACGAGACGATCCACTTAGCTGGAGAAGAAGTCATTCAAGAAACACTAGGTGACGTCTCCTTTGAGCTATCAGCTAGGGCGTTTTTCCAGCTCAATCCTGTTCAAACAGTCAATCTATATGATGAAGTAAAAAAAGCTGCACAGCTTACGGGTCAAGAAAAAGTCGTTGATGCGTACTGCGGGGTAGGGACAATCGGGATGTGGGTTGCAAAAGAAGCAGGTGAAGTCAGAGGCATGGATGTCATTGCGGAAGCTATCGATGATGCGAACGCGAACGCCAAAAAACAGGGGATTAGTAATGCTCACTACGTCGTTGGACCAGCTGAAAAGCTTCTTCCAAAATGGGTCAAAGAAGGCTGGAAACCAGACGTCGTCATCGTCGATCCACCAAGAACAGGATGTGACGATGCGTTGTTACGCACGATTATCAAGGTAAAACCGAAGAAGATGGTGTACGTTTCCTGTAATCCATCTACACTGGCGAAAGACGTTAATCAGCTTACGAGAGCTGGATTTAAGTTGAAGTATTTGCAACCAGTGGATATGTTTCCCCATACATCGCACGTCGAGTGCGTGGCGTTGATAGAGTTAAAATAGCTTGGTATCAATAGGTTTAGCGGTTTTAGTTAAATATTGAAGTGTGTTTTATGTTCCCTCGGACTATTGGTTCGGGGGATTTTTAGACCCCCGGGGGTCTTACTTTTACGCGAAAATTATTTAACAGAAATGATGGTTTTGTAAAATCGTTTTGAATAAGTAGTTAAAAATATTGGTATTGAGTAGATTATATCCCAAACCTTTTATTGTAAATAATATGGTAAGATATAATGGAATTATACTAGTTTTGGAGGAAAATATATGACTAATCAAATATACAATCAAATCGTTAGTTTCATCTGGGGTATAGCAGACGATTACCTTCGTGATGTTTATGTAAGGGGAAAATACAGAGATGTTATTTTGCCAATGACAGTTATTCGTAGACTCGATGCAGTCTTAGAACCTACTAAAGAAGCAGTATTAGATATGAAGAAAAAATTAGATGAAGCAGAAATTGTTAATCAAACAGATGCATTATGTAATGTTGCTGGTCAAGCATTTTGCAACTCATCACCATTTACATTAAAAGATCTAAAATCTAGAGCAAAACAACAACAATTGAAAAACGATTTTATTGCTTATTTAGATGGATTTTCTCCGAATGTACAAGAAATATTAGAAAAGTTTAGATTTAGAAATCAAATAGATACTATGGTTGAAGCTGATATTTTAGGTGCGGTTATTGAAAAGTTCGTAAGTCCGACTATTAATTTAAGTCCAAAACCGGTTCTTGAGGATAATGGGGACATTACACTTCCAGGTCTGGATAATCATACGATGGGTGTAATATTTGAAGAGTTAATCCGTAAGTTCAATGAAGAGAACAATGAGGAAGCTGGAGAACACTTCACGCCGCGTGATGTTGTTGAGCTTATGGCTGATATAACATTCTTACCAATAGCGGATAAAATCAAAGATGCTCCTTATTTGGTATACGATGGAGCTTGTGGAACAGGTGGAATGTTAACGATAGCTGATGAGAGATTACATCAATTAGCACAGGAACATGGAAAAAGTATTACCACTTATTTATATGGACAAGAAATTAACCCAGAAACATATGCAATTACGAAAGCTGATTTACTTATTAAGGGTGAGGCTGTACAAAATGATAACGTAGCATACGGTTCTACCTTATCCAATGATGGGTTCCCTGCAACTAACTTTGATTTTATGCTATCAAATCCACCATACGGTAAGAGCTGGAAAACAGACTTGGAACGACTAGGTGGAAAATCAGATATATCAGACCCTCGCTTTATTGTAAATCATGCAGGAGAACCTGATTTTAAAATGATTCCTCGTTCAAGTGATGGACAGCTTTTATTTTTAGCTAACAAAATAAGCAAAATGAAGCATGATACGGAACTAGGAAGTAGAATCGTAGAAGTTCATAATGGTTCTTCATTATTTACAGGGGATGCAGGTTCAGGTGAGAGTAACCTCAGAAGATATATTATCGAGAATGATTGGCTTGAGTCGATTATAGCTTTACCTGAAAATATGTTCTACAACACAGGTATTGCTACTTACATTTGGGTAGTTACTAATAGAAAGGCATCCCATAGACAAGGAAAAGTTCAACTAATTGATGCTACTGATTTAAAGAGCCCACTAAGAAAGAATTTGGGACAGAAGAACTGTGAACTGACTCCTAAGATAAGAGAGCAAATATCAGACATGTTACTTTCAATTGAAGAAACAGAGCAGTCGAAAATATTTGATAATAAGGAGTTTGGCTACCACAAGATAACAGTAGAACGACCTTTACGTTTAAAAGTAGATTTATCAAAAGAAAATCTAGAAGCCTTTGAAAAAAACTGCATGGAGAAAAAGGAAACGCCTTTATTTAATGTTATTAGTAAAATAGCTGAGAAACTCGATTATAATACCATAACTGATTTTAATATATTCATAAAAGAAGTAAGAATTATAGCCGAGCGGTCAAATGTAAAGTTACCTGCTAAAAGGCTAAATCTACTAAAAAGTGAACTAGCAGAAGTGGATGGGAAAGCTGAAAAAGTATTCAAGAAAATCTATAAAACCACAAAAGTAAAGCCAAACTTTATAAATGGTTTATTTGAGGCAACCATTGATGGAAAAAAGTGTGTTGTGGAGTATGAGCCAGATGCCAATCAAAGAGATTCAGAATTTATACCTTTATTACATGAGGGTGGAATAGAGCAATTTTTTAAAGATGAGGTTTTACCCTTTACGCCAGATGCTTGGATTGATAAAAGTAAAACCCTCATAGGTTATGAAATTAACTTTGCAAAATATTTTTACAAACCAGTAAAGCTACGCACACTCGATGAAATTAAAGCAGATATTTTTAAACTTGAGAATGAAACTGAAGGATTATTAGAGCAGATAATTGGGAGGAAAGAGTAATGTTAAAATCACTTTCCCCTTATTTAGAGTATAAAGATAGTAAACACACATGTTTTGGACAAATTCCAAAACATTGGAGAATCCTAAGGAATAATCAAATCTTTTCACAACGTAATGAGACAGGGTTCCCCAATTTACCAATTTTGGAGGTGTCTCTGAATACCGGAGTTCGTGTAAGAGATTTTGATAAATCGAAGCGAAAACAAATTTTAAACAATAAAGAAAATTATAAACGTGCCGTTAAGGGTGATATTGCTTATAATATGATGAGGATGTGGCAAGGTGCAGTCGGAGTTGCTCCTATCGATGGATTGATTAGTCCAGCATATATAGTTGCAAGTCCATCATTAGAAGTGAACAGTCAATACTATTCATATCTGTTTCGTACTCCTACCTACATGAAGGAAGTAAATAAGTATTCACATGGAATTGTTGCAGACCGTAATAGGTTATACTGGGACGACTTTAAACAAATACCATCATTACTTCCCCCTCTTGAAGAGCAAAATCAAATTGTAAAATATTTAGATTATCAGCTTGCGAAGATAAATAAATATATTAAGGTAAAGAAAAAACTTATTTCAACTCTTAAAGAACAAAAACAAGCAATTGTAAACGAGGCAGTAACAAAAGGGTTAAATCCGAACATAAAGATGAAACCGTCGGGTATAGAGTGGTTAGGGGATATACCCGACGATTGGAATTGCATCAAGCTTAGGAGAATTACAAAATTAGGACCTGGTAAAAATAAACTATTTAAACAAACTTCTCTTGATAAAAAGGTTGTATTTCTGCCTATGGAAAAAATATCGATATACGGTAAGGTCGATAATACAGAAAAAAGAGCTATCAAAGACGTAAAAGATGGCTTTTCATATTTTGAAAGAAATGATGTAGTTGTTGCAAAAATAACTCCATGTTTTGAAAATGGTAAGGGTGCCTGTTTAGATAATTTAGAAACAGAATTTGGATTTGGAACCACAGAGTTAATTGTCTTGAGAGCTCTAAAAAATATATTACCAAAATATCTTTATTTTATAACAAGAACTAGTTATTTTAGGATTCTAGGTAGCGAGGTAATGACAGGGGCTGCAGGACAAAAGCGTGTTCCTTCCGATTTTATTTCAAACTTTACTCTTGGGGTTCCAGACATAAATGAACAACATGAAATAGTTGAATATATAATAAAACAGTTAAACATTATAGATAAAAGTGTTACAACAGTAGAAAAAGAAATAGAGTTAATAACTGAATACCGAACTTGTTTAATCTCAAACGTAGTAACAGGTAAAATTGATATTCGTAATATTGAAGTTGTTGAAAGTGAGTTAAATGACATCGAAGAAGTTAGAATCAATGATGAAGTCTTGGAAAGTGAGGAGTGTGAGGTATAGTGCCGTCTAATACGAAAGAGTCAGGGTTAGAAACGCTAATTGTTGAACATCTCGTTTATCATAATGGGTATGAGCTTGGAAACAACCAAGATTACAACAAAGATTATGCTATAGATGAAACTCGCTTATTTCGATTTTTACAGGACACTCAACCAGACAAGCTAGAAAAGTTAGGAGTTTTCAAAAGTGATTTGGATAAGGTGAAATTTCTTAATCGTTTACAAGGGGAAATTACCAAAAATGGTGTCATTGAGGTTTTAAGAAATGGAGTAAAAGTCTATCCTGTCACTTTAGATTTGTATTACCTAACACCTTCACTTCAAAATGAAACAGCAGTAGAGCTTTATAATAAAAATATATTCAGTGTTACAAGACAACTTATGTATTCCAAAGATAACACGAAATTAGCATTAGATTTTGCTGTTTTCATTAATGGCCTTCCTATCATAACGTGTGAGCTAAAAAATAGATTAACTAAGCAAAATGTAGATGATGCTGTTCAGCAATATAAAAATGATCGAAGTTCACGGGAACTTTTATTCTACTTTGGTCGGTGTATGGTCCATTTTGCAGTAGATGATAATGAAATAAAGATGTGTACTGAATTAAAGGGAAAACCTTCTTGGTTCCTTCCCTTTAATAAAGGTTATAAGGATGGAGCAGGAAATCCACCAAACCCTAATGGTATCAAAACAGATTATCTATGGAAACAAATCTTAACCAAAGATGAGCTCTCTAATATTATAGAAAACTATGCACAAATAGTAGTGGAGAAAGACGAAGAGACTAAGAAAGTAAAGCGAAAGCAAATTTTCCCCAGGTACCATCAATTATCTGCCGTAAAAGCACTCTTAATAGATGCTGAACAAAAAGGGACAGGCCAAAAAT
This sequence comes from Alkalihalobacterium sp. TH-98, assembly GCF_057473385.1. Taxonomy (NCBI): domain Bacteria; kingdom Bacillati; phylum Bacillota; class Bacilli; order Caryophanales; family Bacillaceae; genus Alkalihalobacterium; species Alkalihalobacterium sp. TH-98. The sequence goes on from NZ_JBYCKM010000056.1 coordinate 16,435, forward strand.
ATCTTATTCAACATAGTGCCGGAAGTGGTAAATCAAACTCAATTGCTTGGCTGGCTCATCAGTTAATATCTCTTAAAAGAGATGGAAATGACATCTTTGATACAGTTATTGTAGTAACAGATCGTATTAATCTGGATAAGCAAATTAAAAACACAATCAAAAGTTTTATGCAAGTATCAAATACAGTTGGTCACGCTGCTAGTTCTAGCGATCTAAAGAAGTTATTACAAGATGGAAAGAAAATTATTATAACAATTGTTCATAAGTTCCCATACATCTTAGAGGGAATTGGAAACCAGCATAGGAAGAATAAATTTGCGATTATAATAGATGAAGCTCATTCTAGTCAAAGTGGTAGCATGTCTGCAAAAATGAATATGGCTTTATCGGAAAATTACGAAGATGGCGAAGAAGAAACGATTGAGGATAAGATTATTAAAATCTTAGAAGGCCGAAAAATGCTCACAAATGCAAGTTACTTTGCTTTTACAGCTACGCCAAAAAATAAGACACTGGAGATGTTTGGTGTTCCTTATGAGGAAGAAGGTAAAGTTAAACATCGACCGTTCCATGTTTACACTATGAAACAAGCTACTCAAGAAGGCTTCATTATGGACGTATTAAAAGAATATACGCCAATTAATAGCTATTATAAAATTGCCAAAATTGTTGAAGATGATCCGATGTTTGATAAGAAAAAGGCACAAAAGAAATTACGTAAATATGTAGAATCGAATGAGAAAGCTATTGGATTAAAGGCTGAAATCATGGTAGACCATTTTCATGACCACCTTATTGCAAAACGTAAAGTCGGTGGTAAGGCACGTGCAATGGTCGTTACAAGCAGCATTGAAAGGGCAATTCAATATTATTATTCAATCACTGAATACTTGCAAAAGAGAAAAAGCGCTTATAAGGCAATCGTTGCTTTTTCAGGTGAAAAAGAATTTGGTGGTAAAAAGTTAACGGAAAGTATTATAAATGATTTTCCTAGTAATGAGATAGAAAAGAAATTAAAAAAAGATCCATACAGAATCTTAGTTGTTGCTAATAAATTTCAAACCGGATATGATGAGCCGCTCTTACACACCATGTATGTTGATAAAGTTTTGACTGACATTAAGGCAGTGCAGACATTATCACGATTAAATAGAGCGCACCCAGATAAGGCCGATGTGTTTGTTTTAGATTTTGCGAATGATACAGATACGATAAAAGATGCATTTTCAAAATACTTTCGTACGACTGTGCTATCTGATGAAACGGACCCTGACAAACTAAATGACTTAGAGAGTGATATTAGAAAATATCAAGTATTTACAGAACAAAACGTAGATTCAATCGTGGAGTTATTTTTAAATGGTGCCCAAAGAGATAAACTTGATCCTATTTTAGATGTTTGTTCGCAATTCTATATTGACCATTTAGATGAAGATGAACAAGTAGATTTTAAGAGTAAAGCTAAGGCTTTTACCAGAACTTACGGATTTTTGGCATCAATTTTACCGTATGGAAACCCTGATTGGGAAAAGCTATCTATCTTTTTAAATTTATTAATTCCGAAACTCCCTGCACCTAAAGAAGAGGATTTGTCAAAAGGTATATTAGAAGCGATTGATTTAGATAGTTACCGGGCAGAAGCTCAAGCAAAAATGTCGATTGTATTAGAAGATACAGAGGAATATGAAATTGCTCCGGTACCAACAACAGCTGGTGGAGGAAGATCTGATGTAGAGTTAGATTTACTCAGCAATATTTTAGCAAGTTTCCATGATTTATTTGGAAATATCAATTGGAATGACGAGGAACAGGTTAAAAAGCAAATTGCTGTCATTCCAGAAACTGTTTCAAAGGATAAGGATTATCAAAATGCAATGAAAAACTCAGACAAACAAAATGCTAGAATAGAAAGTGAAAAAGCATTAAATCGAGCGGTCATAAACATGATGGCTGATAACATGGAAATTTTCAAACAGTATAATGATAATGATTCTTTTAAGAAGTGGCTATCCGATATGGTGTTTACCTTAACATATAATACGGAAGGAACCCCTTTTACTGAAAAGCCACCTGAAATTTAATTATTGAAATAGGAGTGGAAATATTGGCTGATCTTAAATTTGAAATCACAGAACACATCGCTGTTTTATCCGAATCACCAAAAGGCTGGACAAAGGAGTTAAACATGATCAGCTGGAATGGGCGAGAACCAAAGTATGATATTCGTGACTGGGCCCCCAACCATGAGAAGATGGGGAAAGGTGTTACTTTGTCAAAAGAGGAAATGGAAAGTTTGAAAAAGTTTTTACAAAAGTAAGTGTAAGACATTAATTGTGGGGGTGTCACATGGGGGATGCTATTAGTATATTTAACTTTCTTCTAGAGCACTTTGGTGAAAGTTTAGCAGCGAATCTTTCACTACTCTTCGTATCGGCTTTATTACCCATTAAAGTTCAGCGAATCAGACACCCCAGATATTTAAGTCGATACATTACGCTGATTATTCTACTTCTATTAGTACTTAATGCATTATTAATTGGTGTAATAGGGCTAAATAATTGGTTGGTTTTGTGTGCTGTGTTGTTCCTCTTAGTATTTTATAGTACAGTTTCATATTTAGCTATTAAGAAACCGATCGGTTATTCCAAGGTTAAGTTAGGTCGTTTAAAAAAATTAGTACAACAAGAATATAGCTGGAACCGAGAAGACCTTTTTAATAAAAGACCATTTTACTTTATTGATTTCCTTGAAAAATATGAATACGACATGCTTCATGCCGAACATTTGAGGGAATTAGGGAAATTAAGAGAAGCACTTGAACTATACAATAAAGTTGACGAAAAGAACCTATTCGATCCTGAAAAGAATATATTGCAACGAAAAAAGGCCTTTATCTTATATGAGCTGGGTGATTTAAATAAAGCAAAGTATATACTCGATAATCTTGAAGTTAAGAATGAACCCAATTATCAAATGCTTAGAGGTATACTTTCTGAAAACTGGATGAACTTAGATAAAGCTGCAAATCATTTTCAAAATGCACTGAGTATGGTCGAGGGTAAAGATCCGTTATTAGAAGCGATGATTTATAATAACTACGGGCGCTTAAGGTTTATAGAAGGAAACTATACAGACGCTATAAACTATTATCGATTAAGTTGTGATGTTGCAAAACAGCAAAAGAGTAAAACCTTGATCCATGTGTCTTATCAAAATTTAATCCATTTATGTATTCGCCAAAACAGGATGGAGGAAAGTGAGCAAAGATTAGATGAATATAGCGAATTAATTGATAGTAATGTGATAAAAGATTTGCAAGAATTTTATAACCTCCAGATGGAAGTAGCAAGACAAACTTCTGACAAAGTGAATATGATAAAAGCAGTCGAACATGGAGAAATTGAAATCCGAAAGAGACTATCCGCCAAACACCAATTGCTCTTCGACAAAAGTGATTTACGGCTTCGTTGTAATAACAAGATAGATATAACTAAGGTTCTGAACCGGATTTATACTAACCTAGATGAATATTTTAGATTAGAAATGCCTGAACGATACTTTTGTATAAAAGAAATCGATATAGCATTAAGACAAATTCGTTTTCCGCCTTCCCATCGTTTTGAAATGATACCGAATGTAGTATTGAGCTATATGAGTACAGAGGCTCTAAAGGATTTAGAACAATACATTCAAACCTTGAAAGAGTATGAAATTAATGAAAGATGCAATATCGAAAGGGAGAAAATAGGAGTATTAAAAGAGTACGATAAACCTTATGAATTTAATCGTATTTATAAATCGATGTGCGATGTAAAAGACATTTATAGTAAGAATGGTCTACTAATTAACATGATTATACAAGATCTCGATATTGCTGATGAATGTTTTGCCTTTGATAATATGGATGGCACAAAAATTAGGACAGAACCATTAGAAATAATGAAAAAACATGTCCAGATGGCTGAAGACAATCTATCAAAATTAAAATCATATCCAATAGTTGTTGAAATGTATATTAGACTCGCCAAGTATAATTTTACACTTGGAAATCTGAAAAAGGCGGAAGAGCACTTAAATGCTTTTAAATCTTCTGGAGTAGCAATTCATCATTTCGCTTATTGGATTCAACAAGACTATCATTATTTGAATTCAGAGCTTACACCTATCACAAAGTGAACATATATTAATTTTGATGTCAAAGCTTCATATGAATTTAATGGCCCACTTTAAGGATCACATCTTTGTGTTCGTAAGGAAGGTAGATCTATATATTAAGGATGCGATGATTTGGAAAAGCAATATTTTGATTTAATTCAGTTCTTTGAAGGATATGTTCGAAATTACAGGCGTCTAAACTTATCGACCGTACATAATCGCTCTATGTTTACCAAGAGAGAGATTGATTATTTTGCAAATCTAGGTGAAATGCTAGGATTTGATTCTTTTGTTGAAGATTCGAAGTTTGATAAAGTAAAAGGCCGATCAAGACCAATGGATCTTTCTTGGTGGAAATGGGATAGCAGGGTGGACTGTGAAAACTATGTTTATCTGGCGTTGCACTTGGAGCGGGAAAACCAATGGAACAAGGATGAGGATACAATTGAAAAACTGTTTTCTGAAACGGAAGAAGGTTATATCCCTCATAATGTTATTGGAATTCAAAACATAGAATCGAAAGAAAGAATTGCATGTCTCAACAATATGGTGACACAGAAGAACAGAATTCAAAAATCGAATGCTCTAATGGTTTATCGTTACTTTGATAAGGATGTTCAAGTTGAAAGAGTATCGGCATATCATTTTGGAATAGATGGGAGAAATGAAGTTAGGCATGCGATTTGTAAGGAAGATGAATTGGGCTATTGGTTTATGTGTTTTGAAGAAGAATTTGAGAGGTTGAATAAAGAAGGTTAAGTTTTTAGTTTATCCACACTTTCAAGTGATCGCTCTTATTTTTTCATGACAATCATAATGAACTTATCCAAAAATAACTACCTTACTCCACAAACTTGTCCACAAAAATGGTTGTGAGGCAGCTTATCCACAGCAATTTCAGAAGATTGTTTGTTACACTTTATCTGCATTCGTTTTATCAACATTAAGTATAAACTAAAAAAACTACGTGCGGAAATACATGGGCTCCACAAGTAGTTTTAAGTAAAACTTAACGCATCGTTAATTCAATGGCACGATGAGTTATGTAATTAGTATATTATTTGTTAGTTACTATTATGTATGATTTTATAACTTTTGTAAAGAGGTATTAGTATATGAATGGACAAACAGTCTTTAATTTAAACATCTTTTTTGATGAAAGTGGAAAAAATAGTAGCGATCGTCCTCATTTAATGGGTGCATTAGCTATTCCAGAAGAAATTTATCTTAGAAGCGAAATAGAAGATCTGAATCAAATTATTAGAAATAAAAAGTTACATTGGGTTGATTATAAGGGTGACAGTAGGGAAAGAAATGCTATTTGGAAAATAATCAAACAAATGATGAACTATCAAGAATTAATAAAAATGAATGTGTTTAATTATGATCAAACGATTATTAAGATGAATGCAAGAGATTTTACAGATGTAGATCCAAGTCTGTTCTTTTCATCTATATACATGAAATTACCAGAACGAATTGTGTATGGACTTTTACGTAAATTCGGTACACATTTGCAGGTTAATACACATATTTTTATTGAGGATGCTGAGGAATATAGAAAAAAAGAAGTTCAGTTGGCTGAAACATTACCTAAGCAATTAAATGTACAAGCTATTTATAGGGGAGAAAATTATAAAATTAAAAGCAGTCAATATGTTCCAAAACAGCAACAGGTTGGTCTTGAGACAATTGATTTATTATTAGGAATGATTAGGACGATAATTAAAAACTCAGGCTTTAATAATAGCGAAGATAGTAGAAAAAATAGAGAACAGGTTTCATTAGTAATAAAGTTATTAAAGGATAGTAACTTCCATAGCTTCCTAAAAAATATTAAATATTATGAATGGAGTAATACTTATGAATTAAATGAGCTAGACTTCAACAATTACCTAATACCATTTATAGCAATGCACAATTCAACCTTTTTTGATTAACAAGGGCCCTTATAATTTAACTTCACTGTGTCAGGTTCGTAAATCAAGAAAGTAATTCTAAAGCGAATAAAGAAGATAGCCCAAGGGTTACCTTCTTTATATCCATTTTCTTCTCGAAAAAATTTATCCTTTGTTACTACTTTGGCTTAATGCCACTTTTAATGCCACTTTCATTTTTTCAATATCTAATTCTGTTAGTGGTTCTTCGTAGTCAACGAATTGTGCAGCTAGTGTGAATACTTCCTCTACAGAAGGTGTAGGTTTACCATCACCTTTTTCGTCGTCCTCTGAACCAAAATCTTCTTCAGCTGTAGCTCTTGTATTTGGGTAGTCTATCGTGGGAGGTTCTTGTTTTGCCAATGCAGTAATTAAATTTTCAGGGTTAAGTTTTAAGTGAATTGCAATTTTTTTTGCGTTTTGATAATCCCATTCATCAGGAACAATATCACTTAATTTTTCTAGATAATTGACGCTTAATCCGGACTGTTGAGCAAATTCTTCTAAAGTTTTTCCGAGTTCTTCAAGTCTTGTTTTGATTACTTGTTCGATCGTTTCTCCAATTAAATAACTAACGGATACCTCAAGTGCTTCAGCTATTTTTTCCAATGTCCCCATTGTTGTGCTCTTCACATTATGATTTTCGATATCACTCAACGTGCTTTTTGATACCTCTGCTTTTTCTGATAAAGCCCTCAAACTTAATTTCCGTTCTTTTCGTATCTTTTTCAAATTTTCACTTAACATAAAAGCGCTCCTTCCACCACATCTTATCCCTATTATATCTTTTTGTCCGATAAAGTAAACCTAAAATGATAAAAACACAACATAAAAGTGTAAATTCATTATATTCGTCCATTAATACGAACTTTTTCTTTTACATTTGTCCGGTAAAATGGTACAATTATTTTTAAGAAAGAGAGGGGATGTCATTGGAAAATAGAATACGTGAAGTCATCGAATCGAAAAACATCAAAATTAGCGATGTCATAAAAGCGACGGGACTTTCAAAATCCTATCTATACGATGTGATTGCGAACAACTCAGTACCGGGTTTAGTGAATGCACGAAAAATAGCGGCTGCACTAGATGCTAATATCGATGATGTTTTTCCGAAGAATGGAGAATAAGCCTACACACGGGAAAGCAGTAAGGGAGAAATTTTATAAAAATGGAGGCAAATAAAATGAATGAAACATTAACATTATTGACCGAGAAATATGGTACAGAAGTTATCATCGCAAGGGTTCTAGAGCAACTGAAGCTGCTCGCCCATAGTAAAGACGAAGAGGTAGTACAAACAGTAAAAGAGCTCATTGAAAGTGCTGGTTGTGATACGGAGTACATCTATACGCTTTGTGAATATACGAATCTAGCAACGTTTGTTTCAGACCAGGTTCACGTTACCGATTCACCTTGGAATAACAAAAAAGATATGTAGCATAGTGTGGTGGGACTAGTTTGCTATCATCTGATTAGTCCTGCCACTATTTCAAGAAAAGGAGGACGCCATGAACTTCATCATATCAACGGGGAACAGTCGGAAAGATAAAGTTTGGAAACAACAAGCGGTATCTTGGGATGAGTTTGTAAAAAAGCTCTCCCAAACTACGGTCACCAGTGAAACACAGGAAGAGTACCGCAAAATGAAAAAGTACCAACAGGACAATGTCAAAGATGTCGGTGGCTTTGTTGCTGGGGAACTAAAAGACGGAAGGCGTAGGAAAGAAAATGTTTTGTCTCGCTCTATGCTTACACTTGATATGGATTATGCTGATGATGCGGAGTCGATTGCTTCTAATATAGACATGCTTCAAGACTATGCTTGCTGCATTTATTCTACCCATAAACATACGTCTGAAAAGCCTAGGCTTAGGATTATCATCCCACTTTCCCGGTCAGTTTCACCTGATGAGTACCAAGCGATCAGTAGAATGATTGCAAAGGAAATTGGTATCGAACTGTTTGATGATACAACCTATGAACCGAATCGCCTTATGTATTGGCCAAGCACTTCGTCGGATGGTGAGTATTTCTTTAGGAAAATCGATGGTCCATTTCTAGATCCGAACACCATTTTGCAGCTTTATAAAGATTGGAAGGATACTTCTACTTGGCCCGTGTCTTCCAGACAGACAAAGGTGATTGAAAAAAAGGTGAAAAAGCAAGAAGATCCATTAACCAAGAGTGGAATGTTGGGAGCTTTTTGTAGAAGTTACAGCATTACTGGGGTCATTGAAATCTTTTTATCAGATCTTTATACCCCAAGTGTTATGGAAGGGCGTTATGACTATATACCAGCTGACTCATCAGCAGGTGTCATGATCTATGATGATAAGTATGCCTACTCCCACCACGCGACAGATCCTGCTTGTGGAAAATTGTTAAATGCTTTTGATCTTGTTCGCATTCATAAATTCCATGAGCTTGATGAGATGACAAAAGAAGAGACACCACCTACAAGTCGGCCATCTTATAGAGCAATGTTGGAGCTTTGCTCAGAAGATGAGCAAGTGAGAAAGCAACTCGCTTTTGAACGGATGGAACAGGCGAAAGACGAGTTTGACGATGAAAATTGGGAGTTGAAGTTAGAAGTCAATAAGAATGGTAGTGTCAAAGATACGCTCAGTAATATAACAGAAATCCTTCGCCATGATGAGCTTTTTACTCCTATTGCTTATAACGAGTTATCTCATCGGTTGGATATTAAAGGTGAGCCAACTTGGAAACAAGTAAAGCCTGGTTGGAATGATGCCGACTTATCGAATGCGAAAGTGGTTTTGGATAAGAAGTATGGCATCTATTCGCCAGCAAAGTTTAAGGATGCCCTTTTAACGACAGCTTCGGAAAGAGCCTTTCATCCGATAAAAGATTATTTTCAAGGGTTACCTGTTTGGGACGGTACCAAAAGAATTGATCGACTGCTTATCGACTATTTTGGTTCCGAGGACAACAGCTATACAAGGGATGTCATGCGAAAAACCTTATGTGCAGCAGTAGCAAGAATTTATGAGCCGGGGATTAAATATGACAATGTTTTAATCTTGATTGGTGATCAAGGATTAGGTAAATCTACTTTTTTCTCTAAACTTGCGATGAACTGGTTTTCTGATAGTTTGACTTTATCGGATATGAGGGACAAGGCATCTGCTGAAAAATTACAGGGCTATTGGATTTTAGAGCTTGGTGAATTAGCTGGTTTAAGGAAGGTCGATTTGGAACTGGTCAAAGCATTTATCACTAGGCTCGATGATAAGTTTAGACATAGCTATGGTGTTTACGTAGAAAGTCATCCAAGGCAGTGCATTATTGTAGGAACGACGAATTCAGAAAAAGGCATTTTAAGAGATGTTACCGGGAACAGAAGGTATTGGCCGGTCCATGTGAGCAAAGGGGAAAAAAGTATTTGGGGAGATTTGACACAGTCCGAAGTCAATCAAATTTGGGCTGAGGCGATCGTGTATTACAAGCAGGGCGAGAAGCTGATTCTTAAAGGTGAGTCGGCAGAGCTAGCTTATCGCTACCAACAAGAAGCTATGGAGGAAGATGACCGAGAAGGCCTTGTCAAAGAATACTTAGAAACTTTATTGCCGGAAAACTGGGATGATATGAAACTATTTGATCGACGCAATTACCTGGCAGGTGATACAGGCTTCGATGCTGCACCACCGGTAGGAACGAAGAAACGAACCAAAGTATGCTTTCAAGAGATTTGGTGTGAATGTTTCGGTAAAGATAAATCAGATTTGAAACGAAGCGTCTCTTTTGAACTTCAGGGGATACTCGTGAAAATAGGTGGTTGGAAACGATACGATGGGAACAAGTCAGGTAAGATGAAGCATCCTATTTATGGTGTGCAAATCACGTATGTAAGGGAAGCCCAAGAAAATTCTTAGGCAACCAGAAGGCAAAAATGACAGGACTTAGGCAACCCAGATCGGTTAACCAAGGTTTCCTAAAAAAACTTAGGCAACCGGATAGGAAACCCGTTTAAACCCGTTATTTATAAGGTTTTAAAGATACTTAGTTTCCTAAAGTCATTTCTTTTATAAAGAATAGTAGATGTTATTTAGAGTATATGTACTAGCTATACAGTATAGGAATTACCCCTGTAGAGATAGTTTGTCCCTTTTTTCAAAGACTTAGGCAACCGGCTTAGATGATAAGCGCAAAATGAAAGGAGCAGCTGAAATGAATCAACCATGTGAAGCAGTGAAAAAATCGATTATTGCAAAAGTATTAAATGATAATCATGTCAGTTTTATTGAACTGGAGAGCATTTTTGATGACCACCAATTTTCCTACAAAGGAAATAGAGCCATCTATCATAGTATGTATTCAAATATTCAATTTTGGGGTGGCTGGAATGAAGAAGCCATTGATCTTTTAGCAAGTGTTCTGGAAGAGAATCAAATCTGCCTGCAACCAGCTAGTTATGTAAATTACTTGATTGATGGTGAGGTGATAAAACTTCCTATAGCAGCTAAAGCAAAGGATTACCAAACGGATCATTGGATGCCCATGTTATTAACAAGAGAAATCTAGTAAAGAAAAGCTATGATGATTAATAGAAAGGGTTGAATGGAATGAATGTAAAAGCATATTTGTCAAAAGCCATGTGGTTAGATCAAGTGATTGAGAACAAACTGGAGCAGCTTCAATCGTTAAAGAGCTTGTCCATGAAAGTAACGACAAACTATTCTCATACAAATGTGGGCAGTGGAGCTACGGAGAATAGTATGATGGAAAGTACTATCGTTAAAGTGATGGAATTAGAATATGAAATTGAAGAAGATATTGTATGCATGGTAAATGTAAAGACTGACATCATGAAAATGATTAGAAAGATGAGTCGTTTACACGATCAGTTGTTACTAGAGTTGAGGTATCTTGCGGGGAAAAGCTGGGAAGATGTTGCGGAAACAATGGGATATGATAGAAGAACTGTCTTGAGACTTCATGGGCAAGCACTAAAAGAAATTGAAAAAATAAAAGAGGGCACTAAATGTCATTGAATGTCACTCGAAAAGTGTAGTAGTATTAAGCTGTAAAGGTATAGAAGTTACAAGAATTCCATATGTTGTAGCATATGCCTAAGTTATATCGTTACGAATCTTAGGAAACGCAACATTCTTGATAACCCAGCTCCTATTCATCATAGGGGCTTTTTCTATACCTTTTTTATCAAAATCCTTGGCTTTATGCTGCATCAAAAATCATGAATTATAAAAGAAACCATGAAAAGCCATTATAAGCCATGTTGTGTGTGTGCTAAAGTATAAGGTGTAGAAATAGCATAACAACAGCCCTTGAAGGAATATCTTCTTGGGCTTTCTTAATTTATAAAGTAAATTACGGAGTTGAGATAGATGCCTATGAAACCAAAGAAACCATGTAAGCACCCAGGGTGTCCATTGTTAACGGACCACTCGTATTGTGAGTTTCATACGAAGCTTTATGCAGACGATCGAGCTGGGGCAAGCGAGCGTGGTTATGACAGTAGATGGAGGAAAGCACGAAAACAATTCTTGAACGCCTATCCCATTTGTAAACATTGTGAAAAGAAAGGGAAGATAACACCTGCAACGGTTGTGGATCATGTTACACCTCATCGAGGAGATCAACAATTGTTCTGGGATGAAAGCAACTGGCAACCTTTATGTAAGAAGTGCCATGACCGAAAGACGAGAACGGAAGACCAGCACCCGGTGTACACCTTTTGATGGCCCCCCTAGGGGAGGTCAAATCTCTACAACCCTTTGGCTGGGGACCGCGCGCCCCCTTCACGTGAATTTTCGCGTAATTAAATAAGGGGGGTATCCATTGCCGACAGTCCAAGGTGAAAATCTTTAGTAAGAATAAGGGTTTGAGCTATTTTCTAATTTGCGAAATAGTACAATTGGAAAAGTTATAAAAACACTGATAAAGCCTTGGTGCTATTGGTTTTGAGGGACATTTAACACTTAAATAAGAAATGGCGATGAAACGTCCGTATTAGTTTAGTAAATGGCTAATTCAGGCGTTTTTTTATTGCTGTTTTTAATACTGTTTACGCAGAAAGGAGCATGAGAGATGACGGAAGCAGAAAAGCAACTTATATATGACCTTCGGTTAAAAGGGCGTGGCCGAGCTAGGAAGTTTTGTTCTGATGAATGCCGCAGGAAATGGTGGAAAGAAAACCCGCAAGCGAGAAACAAAAGTGAAACTGCAATCTACCACTATACATGTCCACATTGTGGAAAAGAGTTTAGCACTTACGGGAACAAGAAACGAAAGTTCTGCAGCCATGACTGTTACATAAAATCAAGATTTTGGAGTGAAGAAGATGAACTTTAAAAAATTAAGAATAGACGACTTGGTTCCAGCTAGTTATAACCCAAGGAAGAAGCTCAAACCGGGAGACAGTGAATTTGAAAAAATAAAAAATAGTATCAGTGAGTTCGGATATGTAGACCCAATTATCGTTAATAAGGATTTGACGGTTATCGGTGGGCATCAACGAGCTTCTGTCTTAAAGACATTAGGCTATACCGAGATTGATTGTGTTGTTATCGATATTGATAAGACAAAGGAAAAAGCCTTAAATATTGCTCTTAATAAAATAAGTGGTGAATGGAACAAAGAGTTATTAGCAGATTTGATTCAGGACTTGCAATCAATGGACTACGATATTGGATTTACAGGTTTTGATCCACCTGAAATTGATCAGCTATTTAACGAAGTCCATGACAAAGATATTAACGAAGATGATTTTGATGTAGAAAAGGAGCTGGCTGAACCTACTATTACAAATAAGGGCGATGTGTGGTTGCTTGGAAGGCATAGGTTAATCTGCGGTGATAGTACAGACCCTGATGTATACCAGGAACTCATGAATGGGCAAAAGGCGAATCTAGTGATAACGGACCCACCATACAATGTAAATTACTCTTCTCAAGCAGGTAGTATCAAAAACGATTATATGAAAGACCAAGAGTTTTATAGCTTCTTATTCAAAGCGTTTAGCAACATGGCTGCAAGCATGGAGAAGGATGCATCCATTTATGTTTTCCACGCAGATACGGAAGGATACAACTTCAGAAAGGCATTTAAAGATGCAGGATTTTACTTGTCTGGTGTTTGTATTTGGGCAAAGCAAAGCCTGGTTCTTGGCCGTAGTCCTTACCAGTGGAAGCACGAACCTGTTTTATTTGGTTGGTTAAAGGATGGAAAGCACAACTGGTATGGAGATCGAAAACAAAGTACCATTTGGAATTTTGATAGACCTTCTAAAAATGCCCTTCACCCAACAATGAAGCCAGTTGGACTGTGTGCTTACCCGATCCAAAACAGCAGCATGAGCAATTGTATCGTGCTCGATCCTTTTGGTGGGAGTGGTTCTACACTTATTGCCTGTGAACAGACCAATCGCATATGCTACACGATTGAACTGGATGAAAAATATTCTGATGTCATTGTGAAAAGATACATTGAACAGGCTGGAAAGGATAAAGAAGTGTTTTTACTGAGAAATGGCGAAAAGATTGCCTTTGCTGATGTACCAAAACCAGAGTCGGTAGAAGAAGAGGAGTTACTACAGTAATAGCTATGAATCTAGTTGCTATACCTCGACGTGTATGGCAATATGCTACTACCTTAATAGATTGGAGGTGTAGCAATGGAAGAACAATCCAAGCCAACTTGCAAACTTGTGGGTGAAGATGGAAATATCTTTTCAATACTCGGTCGGATAAGCAGAGCCTTAAAGGAAAACGGAAAAGCTGATGAAGCGAAGGAAGTAAGTGAGCGAGTGATGTTATCTGGTTCCTATGATGAGGCCCTGCAAATTATGATGGAATACGTTGAAGTGGAGTGATAAGTACATGAGAGCAATCTTCGGTAGAAAAATAGGCGACCTGACCGAGTTGGAGGAATTGACTGAACAAGCGATAGAGAGCGGGCAGCAGGGTCAAAGTTACTGTGTGATAAAAGAGGTGCTATTGGAGGACGACGAATTTCATTCCTTTGCAAATGACTTTTTCAACGACCAGCCTTGGATCACCGAGGAAGATGGTGGAGTGAATGAAAACAGAGAGGTTCGTTGCATTCGAGTGATTAACAAAGATACCGGTGAAAAGATTCTTGTTAATAACGAGGGTTATACTTATGCAAGGTATGTTGGGATTGAAAATGATTAATGGGCAGGCCTTGAGGGTCTTGCTTTTTACATTAAAAATAAATGCGAATATCTGGCCGGAATGACTTGCTATTACCTGTGTTTAGAGTGATATATGTACTACACCAAAACACAGGAGGGAATTAAAATGAACCGAAAAGAAATGGTAAAGAAACTAGGCGAGTTTTTCGGAGTAAAGCCGAAGTATTTGAATGCTCCAACCTTTGCCTACGAAATTGAAATGCCTGAAGAAACCTACACAATCGACAGACAAGGAACAATCACAACTTCAGCAGGCGAAGTAAAGACTTTTGAAGAGATTATAGAGCCAAAAGAAGAGCATGAGCCCTTAGAGATTGACGGTTTAGAAGTTACGCTTCCGCTAGAAGGACACTCAGGAACCACGCTACGCAATCTAGTAAACATGCTTTTTAGCAAACAACACTTGATCATGAAAGTCTTCAAGCTAACCGAACCGCTGATGGATGGCACTTTTGCAGAGGACTTAAGCTTCAAAGAGATAAGTACCTTTGAAGAGTTTCAGAAAGCGCTCGATGAACTTGGAACAGAAAGGATCCCAGGCATAGCCTTTGATTTTGAAGAAGAAACTTTCACGATCAAATTAAAAGCAACCAACCTAAACCCGGATCAGATTGCAGCCTTTCAAGATTTAATTGCATTTATCAACAAAAGTGCCCTGAAGCAAAAGCGAGCATCGTTTAAGCAAGCACAGGATGACAATCCGAAATATGCCTTTCGAACTTGGCTCATTCGCCTTGGGATGAACGGGAGCGAGTATAAAACAACAAGGAAGGTGCTACTTGCCAACCTCGAAGGAAGCGGGGCTTATGCGAAGTTAAATATAATGCGAAGTTAATGCGCTAAACAGTCAAATTAATGACGTTTTAGCACAATTAACTTTGCATAATTATTTCAATTTAAATCCTTGAGCCAATCTAATAAAGAATTGTCCGAACGCCAGTCTGGGATATCAGGCGTTACTTGAGCGGTAAGTTTCTCAATTGCTTTACGCTTCATTTCAGCATCGGCACGAGCGTAGGTATCCGTGGTTTCTATACTTGAGTGTCCGAGAATGTCACGGATATAGACGATGTTCACACCTGATTGCAACAAGTGCATTGCTTTTGTGTGGCGAAGTATATGCGGAGAAATATCGCGTCCACTAGCGTATTTTTTCAAAATATAGGAAACTCCTGCACGAGTGAGCTTCTGCTTCTGTCGGTTCACAAACAGTGGATTATCCAACCGTTCCGGTTTATTGAGATAATTTTCTGAGATATATTTTCTGATTAGGTCCGCAGTTTTGCTCATAAGGGGCACATAGCGTATTTTTTGCCCCTTCCCATTCAGCGTAACTGTTGGATACTCATCAAGTCGGACATCACGGACACGCAGATTCACCAACTCGCTCACTCTTGCACCACTGTCATATAGTAATGAAAGAATGGCGAGATCTCTCCGGCCGTTAGCATTTTTCAAGTCGGGCTGGGTAAGTATCTCTGTCATCTCATCCGCAGATAGATATCCGATCTGAGGTTTTACGTACTTTTTAAACGGTACACTCAAATTCTTCTGTAAAAGAGCCATATGATTAGGTGCTTCGGTCAGTAGATAACGGCAAAATGAGTGTATTGCAGCAAGCCTCTGATTTCTTGTGGAAACCGCGTTACCTCGATCTGTTTCAAGCCAGTTGAGAAATCCGGCTATCAGCAAATCGTTAAAAAGCTGAAGTGTCATTCTCTCAGGTGCGATGTTAGCTTGGTCACGGCAGTATATTAACAACAATCGGAACGTATCTCCATAAGATTTTATAGTGTTGGCGCTGATACCACGTTGACCGGGCAGGTATGACGAAAGATAGGTGGTGAGATGTATTGCGAAATCAGTAGGTTTCATTCAGCACCTCTAAATCTGGAAGAACATCAAAATCCTTTTCCATCCTGCAGACGATATCTGGGTACATATCCGCCGTAAGGCGCAGGTACACTTGGGTAGACGATGTGTCGGAGTGCCCCAGATACACGGACAAATATTTCAGCATTACGCTTAAATCGTCACCGTTCAGTACGGCGCGGCGCAAACAGTGCACGGCAAATGTGTGCCGCAAATCGTGAACTCTAGGACCGTTGCCCTTGCCACCGTGGGAAATATCCGCCGCCCACAGACGTTCACGAAACATATGGTATATCCCGCCGGGACTATAATGTCCTTTTTGAGAGTTGGGGAAAAATGGACTGTCATTTCCAACAAACGTAAGGACTTTTTTGGAATACTTCTTTATTCGTATTAGCAACGCATCATGGATGGGCAGCAACCTCTCCTTATCGAACTTTGCGTCATTTATGCGAATTACGCCCTGTTCAAGGTCAACATCACGAACTTTGAGATTTATTGCTTCCGATACTCTCATACCGCTAGAGTACAGCATACGGAAAATCAACTCGACCACGTGGCTACGTATCAAATTTGGTGTTCGAGTGTTGTCGCAAGCGGTAAAAAATTGAGCTAATTCCTCATTGTTAAATATGTACGGTACAAATTTTGTCGGCTCGTATCTGTATTTTGGGTATACGTAAGCCTCTGTACCGTGAGATAAGAGATAATTGGCAAAACGCTGCACTATCCCTTTCCGCTGAATTTGATTTGCGGGGGTTTCCTCGGGTGATATGGTCGCCCAACGCTCAGCAATTTCTTTGGACACCGTGGTTACACCTGGTTCCCATTGTTCAGCAAACAAAACAAATCTGCGAAGTACTTGTGCTTCCTTATTGGCTTTTATACCAGAAGCTCTTTTGAAAGCAATATAATTATCGTACTGCTCATACAATGATTTAATTTTTTTTATTTTATCAGTCATAATTGAACACCCCGTCGGGGTTTAATGCACAACAGCGTAGAGCTTCCGTTTCTACACTAAGATAAATGTCCACGCTCCTCATTCCAACGTGTCCGAGCAACTCGGCTATCGTTTCAAGCGGTACTTTTTCTCGGAGCAAACGAGTGGCGAATGTGTGACGTAAAGAATGCATGCCTTTTCGGACATTATCTCCAACATCTATCCCAGCGATGGTTCTGTACCGTGAGATAATGCCTCCCAAAGATGATGATGCAGCAAATGGACCTATTGGAGTAGCATGTCGCAAAAATATCTGTGGGAATTCGGACTTGGGACGACCGTATTTTAAGTAGTCGATGATAGCCCAACCTACATCGTCGGGCAAAGGCAAGGAAAGTGGTTTTTGAGTTTTCCTTTGAACTATGTCAATCCGCTTGTCTTCCCAGTTGATGTCCTTAAACTCCAGACTCTTAATGTCGCTAGTGCGCAGGCCAAGTTTTGCCGCAAGCAAAAGAATAGCATAATCTCGCTTCCCTAACGGGTTGCCACGGTCAACGCTTAATAACAGCTTGTCGATATCGCAGTTTTCCCAAACTGACGGTATCCGCTGACTCGCCACCCTTGCCAAAGGAGGTATATATGTTGAAATATCGGTGCTCGTTAGCCCAGTATCGCTCGCAAATACAGCAAACCTTTTTAATGCGATAATCTGTGATTCAATATACGATTTACTTTTGTCAATGTAAGCTGACAAAAAGCCAATAATATTGGGTTCGCTGATATCAGAAACATTGACCTTATTAGCGCTGAGATACAACAGGAAAGTTCTCATTGAGTATCTGCATCGTTTAGCGCTTTGGTCAGCATAGCCGTTTTCCAACTGGTATTTGTGATACGCGAAGAGGATTCTCTCGTGCTCATCGCATAGTGGGGTCACACGAGTTTTTCTCATCGTTGTGAACACACCGTGAAGCAAGTAATCGTTTAATAGTCCAACTGTCCAGTATGCATTTTTAGTGTGCAAATCAACATCGGCATATGTTTCAAACTTACCGGAAATCGGATACCAAGTACTTAAAAATTTCTGTCCTAATTTAACACAGTACTCATTGATTCCCTGTGACAATGCATAGGTTTCAAGTTCATGGCATTTGCTCGTCAAAACACTGATGTTTGTAATAGTGTACTGCATTCGCCGCAGTTCATCGGCAAATGATACCAAAAACTCTTGTAGACTTTGATTTTTGGAAATCATAGGCACAACCCTCCTTATGCGAAGATTGTAGCCGGGAATTAGCGCGTTTATACAGTTATCAAGATTTTGTTTGCATAATTACTTACTTCGCATAAGCTCCATTATGTAAAGCTTCACATAACGGAGCCTTTAGAAAAGCAGGTGATCCAAATGAATAGAGAAACCTATCGGGCAATGATTCGAGGGTTGATTGCTACCATCATTGAAAAAGAGGTAGTGCTTGGCGAAGCTGATGCAAAGGAAAGTGTACTAACCATTTTGGATTTGCTTGAGGACTTGGACCTTTTCTGGAACAGCGACATGGAATTCGAAGAGAATGCCGGACACCTTCAGCAGTTCATCGATAAGACTCGAGAAAAGTACACATTGGGAGGTAACTGATGGATACATTTTTCACTCAAAAACACTGTGACCGATGTGGTGGAAGCTTGAAAGGCGGGCGAATAATGTCCATGTATTCAACGGAATGCCTATGCATGGATTGCAAAGACAAAGAGACGAAAAGACCTGATTATGGTGAGGCGGTTAAAGCCGATCATGAGGAAATAAAGAAGGGGAATTACAATTATAAAGGGCTTCATGGCCAATATTTAATATACGATTCAATATTTGGAGTCTATCTTAATGTAGGCTCTTTATTTTGTTCTAGCGGAAAGGAGGTGGAGCCTGTGGCCCAACGTGGAAGGAAACCTAAACCAACAGCGATTAAAGCATTAGAAGGTAACCCTGGAAAGAGAGACCTTAATCAAAATGAACCGAAACCGGAAAAGAAAGCACCTAGATGTCCAGCTTGGTTAGAACCTGAAGCAAAGAAAGAATGGCGGAGAATGGTGAAACAATTGGAACAGCTAGGGATATTAACAGAAGTAGATATGGCAGCCTTTGCGGGATACTGCCAAGCTTATGCAAGATGGAAAGAAGCAGAAGAATTTATCACAAAGCATGGAACGATTGTAAAAACCCCCTTAGGATACTGGCAACAGGTGCCACAGGTGTCCATTGCTCAGAGCTATCTCAAAATCATGAATCGTTTCTGTGAGCAGTTTGGGTTAACTCCTTCATCGAGAAGTAGAATTGTGGCGGACAAACCAACGGATGCGAATGATCCAATGGAGTTTATGCTCTTTCAAGGTGGAGGTGGTAAGGGTGTATGATGAGAAAAAAGCACAGCATGCCGTCAACTTCATAAACTGCTTAAAGCATACGAAAGGGCAGTGGCGTGGGGTTCCTTTTGACCTTTTGCCTTGGCAAGACCAAATTGTGAGGGACATTTTCGGAACTGTGAAAGAAAATGGATATCGACAATATAATACTGCTTACGTTGAAATTCCTAAGAAGAATGGTAAAAGCGAGCTTGCAGCTGCACTCGCACTGCTTATGACCTGTGGTGATGGGGAGTGGGGAGCCGAAGTGTATGGCTGTGCCTCTGATAGACAACAGGCATCAATTGTATTTGATGTTGCAGTAGAAATGGTAGAGCAGTCACCTGCATTGAAGAAACGATTTAAACCGGTTATGTCTATGAAGCGTTTGGTTTATAAACCGACAAATAGCTTTTATCAGGTATTATCTGCAGAAGCTTATACGAAGCATGGTCTGAATGTTCATGCCGTTGTGTTTGATGAGCTACATGCTCAACCGAACCGAGATTTATTCGATGTTATGACAAAGGGGTCTGGTGATGCTCGCTTGCAACCTTTGTTCTTTTTAATTACTACAGCAGGCACAGATCGAAATTCGATTTGTTATGAAGTACACCAAAAGGCAGTCGATCTTTTGGAAGGGAGAAAAATTGACCCTACTTTTTATCCTGCCATTTACGGAATTGATGATGACGATGACTGGACTGACGAAAAAAACTGGTACAAAGCCAATCCATCTCTTGGCCATACCATTGACATAGAAAAAGTGAGAAATGCTTATTTAAGTGCAAAGGAAAACCCTGCGGAAGAGAACATTTTTAGACAACTGCGACTAAATCAATGGGTAAAGCAATCAACCCGTTGGATGCAAATGGAGAAATGGGACGCTTGCGATGAACCGGTTGACTTGGACTTGCTCCGTGGTAGAGAGTGTTTTGGTGGCTTAGACCTTTCGAGCACAACGGATATCACAGCTTTTGTGCTCGTTTTTCCACCGAGGACAGAAGATGAAAAGTTCACAGTTTTACCTTACTTCTGGATACCAGATGAAAACTTGAAGGTAAGAGTGAGGAGAGACCATGTTCCTTATGATATCTGGGAACAGCAAGGCTATATCAAAACCACTGAAGGAAACGTAGTTCATTATGGATTTATTGAAAAATTTATCGAAGAACTAGGAACAAAGTACAACATTAAAGAAATTGCCTTTGATAGATGGGGTGCAGTGCAGATGGTTCAGAACTTAGAAGGAATGGGCTTTTCTGTTGTTCCTTTTGGTCAAGGATATAAAGATATGTCTCCAGCTTCAAAGGAATTAATGAAAATCACCCTTGAAAAAAGGATTGTTCATGGTGGAAATCCGGTTCTCAGATGGATGATGGACAACATTTTCGTCAAAACTGACCCTGCTGGAAACATAAAGCCTGATAAAGAGAAAAGTACAGAGCGAATTGATGGTGCTGTAGCAATGATTATGGCTTTGGATCGTGCTATTCGGAACGAAAATCGTGAGAGTGTTTATGATGGTAGGGGAATATTGATACTATGAGTTCAGAATCAGTCATTGCATTTGTTTTCATTGCAAACTGTCCCTAACTAACGTATAATTATAAGAGTTTAGATTAATAGACAGATAGTTTAATATTTCATATGTGCCTGGGCAACTAGTTTTTTTGATTAGAAACTGGTTGTTTATTTGGTTAAAGATAGTTTTTTCTTTAAATCTCCATTCTGTAAGGCACTTTTTCAAATTTTTCATTAATTAACTTGCAAAGAAATTTGCACTTACAGGAGCGGTGATACAGGTGGCTAAAAAATACTATGCAGTAAAACAAGGCAAAAGAACTGGGATCTTTACTACATGGGATGAATGCAAACAAAATGTACACGGATACCCAGGTGCAGAATATAAAAGCTTTACGAGTAAAGCACAGGCAGAAAACTATTTAACTGGTATACAAGAAACTGGCGATCCCGAAAAAGATAAGGCAAACGAAAGTGAAGCTGAAGTTGTAGCTTATGTTGATGGTAGCTTCAATGAAGTAAGCTCTGAGTTTTCTTACGGTGCAGTTATTTTTTACCAAGGGGAACAAACACATTTTGCTGAAAAATTTAGTGATCCTGACCTAGTTTCCATGAGGAATGTAGCAGGAGAAATTAAGGGTTCAGAAAGAGCCATGGCTTTTTCTGTCGAAAAAGAAGCCAAGAGCCTGACAATTCATCATGATTATGAAGGCATTTCTAAATGGTGTACAGGTGAATGGCAAGCAAAAAAAACAGGCACTATTGCTTACAAACAATATTTTGACAGCATTAAAAATGATGTGAAAGTTAAATTTGTTAAGGTTAAAAGCCACTCAGGTGATGAATTTAACGATTTGGCAGATAAATTGGCTAAAGAAGCTTTTTTGCAAACAGAATCTGTAGAGAACTCAGTAGATAGTGTCTCCGAAAAACCAAAAAATATCGGTATCTTTGTAGAACCAAATAAGTTAGAAGAAGCTATTTGTTCTGCTGGAGAAAGTGAATGGGAGGATTTCCAACTTCTCTCTTTTGAAAAAGTTGGGAATGCTAAACGATGCATCTTCTCCGTAAATGATAAACAAGGTTCCTTGGATTTTTATTACAGAACAAATAAAGGAACAACTACTATGACTCCTATCGGGAAAAATGTTGAACTTTCCTCGGTGCTTAGGGACCGAATTATCGAGCAAAGTGAATATACAGATACGGGTGTTTCTAAATCGCATACGTTTAGGATTAACAAAGAATGGGCAAATAAACTAGTGAACTTCTTAGGTGGACTAGAAGGTATTGATAAAGACCAAAAAAGCTACGAAAACCCTAAATATGAACAGTACAAATTTGTGAGTGGTAGGGGCGATCGATTAAACGTAAACATATACGAAACAGGTAAAGTTGTTTTGCAAGGGAAACCTGCTTATCTTTATACTGAAGCTCTTTCCTTATTATCTTACTGCCCAGAAGTTAGTATCAATGATGTTGTTGAAGCAAATAATTCATTCTACGAAGTAGATATTACAGTCACAGATACTAGAACAGAACTTCATAAGCTTATGCCTAATGCGTTTGAGAATATTGACGATACGCTAATCAAGATACTTTCTCCGGCAGTGTCCCTTAAAAAAGTAAAAATGGAAATCGAAGATTATTCTTGTTACGCCTTTCCTGCTTTACGTGCACTGGAAGGTTACTTGAAGTACTTATTTAGTATAGAAGAGGTTGAAATTGGGCATAGCTATGGACATCACTTTGGGCACGACACTAAGACTGGTGTGTTTCACTTGAAAAAACATACTGTACAGAATTTGAAGAATCCAAAGAGTGAAGTTCCGATAACGGAAGTTTACAATTATTTAAATAAAAACCGTCATACACTGTTTCATTCAGAACAAATATTATTTACTACTCGCATTTTAGAGGATAAACTAGAAGCAGATCAAATTGTAAATGAAGTCATTGATCTGATTGAACGAACATATACGTATCTTATAGCATAAAATAACTGAGGGAGAAGGTGGTTACTATGGCTAATTTTGATGTGATACAACTTAATAATGCCCCATATGACTACTTGTTTATCGCGACAAGTTTTCGTAGCTCCCTCAGTGATTTAGCAAAGCTAGACAGTGCAGTGAGTATAGGGCAAGGTAAGATTTTGGTTGACTTTATGTTAATTCATGGAAACAAAAAGAACCGTTTTGTGGAATGCAATGTTGTAAATGATGCTTGCCAAAGACAATCAATAAAAATTGCAGATTATGTTGACGAAAATATTCGTCAAAAGAGCTTATCGTTTTTTAAGGAAAATGAACAGCTCGTAAAAAACAGTGTACTACCAAAAGCCCTTCAGTACCTAATTACAACCGGTGATGCTATTTAGCAAAAAACTGTTGGAAGGCTTGGGTAGTGCCTTAATCCAAATATTCCATTTGCGGGAGGGGTAAGACTGTATGTCTTGCTCCTTTTATATGAACAAGAATATAATAAATTCGCGCATCTACTGAGAAGTGGGTGCTTTTTTTATGCCAATTTCGGAGGTGAAGCTGATGAAGATACCAGTTATATCAAAATTATTTCAATCAAGGGCTAGCCCAAAGAACAGTTTTTTAGGAAGTACCTACAGTTTTTTCTTTGGTGGTACAACAAGTGGAAAGGCGGTTAATGAAAGAACTGCTATGCAGACTACCGCAGTATATGCTTGTGTTCGAATTTTAGCTGAAACGATCGCGAGTCTTCCGCTGCACGTATATAAATACACTGATAACGGAAAAGAAAAAGCACTAGAACACCATTTATATAACATCCTCCATGATGAGCCGAACTCCGAGATGACTTCGTTTGTGTTTAGGGAAACACTGATGAGTCATCTTTTATTATGGGGAAATGCCTATGCTCAAATCATCAGGGATGGTAGAGGAAATGTGCTTTCTCTTTATCCCTTACTTCCTGATAAGATGGCGGTGGACCGGACTTCAACAGGTGAGCTTTATTATAAATACTTAAAGGACAGTGGGACAGTCATTCTTAGAAGTGAAGAGGTTCTTCATATCCCGGGACTAGGTTTTGATGGTCTTGTGGGTTACTCACCAATTGCTATGGCTAAGAATGCGATTGGAATGGCACTAGCCACTGAAGAATATGGAGCTAAGTTTTTTGCTAACGGAGCCAATCCTGGTGGAGTGTTAGAACATCCGGGGGTGGTGAAAGACCCTGCAAAGATAAGAGAAAGTTGGAATGCTGTTTATCGGGGAAGCGGTAATGCCCATAGGATTGCGGTTCTTGAAGAAGGGATGAAGTTTCAGAGCATCGGTATTCCACCAGAACAGGCTCAATTCCTAGAAACGAGAAAGTTTCAAACGGAAGAGATCTGTCGAATTTTTAGAGTTCCACCTCACCTTGTTGCGAACCTTGATAAAGCGACCTTTAGTAATATCGAACATCAGTCCATTAGTTTTATCGATAATACGATCATGCCTTGGGTCACAAGAATTGAGCAATCGATGAAGAAATCATTGTTGAGTGAATCTGAAAAGGGTGAGTATTTCATTAAGTTTAACCTCAACGGACGACTTCGAGGAGATGCAGGTTCAAGAGCTCAATTCTATCAGATCATGCGTCAAAATGGTGTGATGTCGGCGAATGACATCCGAGAACTAGAAGAGATGAACTTAATCCCTGAAGAACAGGGTGGATCGAAATATTTAGTGAACGGTAACTTTGTTGATATGTCAAAGGCTGGTGCTTGGACAGAAAAATATGAGGAGGGATAAGCCTTGAAGAAATTTTGGAACTGGGTCAAGAACGAGAGTGGTCGAACGCTTCATCTTGACGGAGTGATTGCAGAAGAGTCATGGTTTGGTGACGAAGTGACACCGAAGCAATTTAAATCTGAGTTAATTGATGAATGCGGAGATATTACTATCTGGATTAACTCCCCAGGTGGCGACGTTTTTGCGGCGAGTCAGATCTACAACATGCTGATGGATTATAATGGCAAGGTCACTGTGAAAATTGATGGTGTTGCTGCAAGTGCTGCATCAGTTATTGCCATGGCAGGTGGAGAAGTACATATGTCTCCTGTTTCCATGATGATGATCCATAATCCGATGACCATTGCCTTTGGAGACACTGCTGAAATGGAAAAAGCCATCAATATGCTGAGTGAAGTTAAAGAGAGTATCATTAATGCTTATGAATTGAAGACGGGTCTTTCAAGGACAGAGCTTTCTGACTTAATGGATGCTGAAAGTTGGTTTAATTCCAAAAAGGCAGTGGAAATGGGGTTTGCTGATGAAGTCATGTTTGTAAATAAAAATGAATCAGAATCACCAGAGGAAGGGATCATCTATAGCAAAATGGCTGTTGTGAATTCGTTCTTACACAAACTGCCACAAAAAGAGGAGAAAAAAGGTACCGCCATCACAATCTTAGACAAGAGATTAGAACTCTTGAAATATTAAAGGAGGAGATTTGAATGAGTAAAGTATTAGATCTACGTGAAAAAAGAGCAAAAGCATGGGAAGGAGCTAAGGCTTTTCTTGATTCCAAAAGAGGAAAAGATGGTCTACTCTCAGCTGAAGATACATCCACTTATGAAAAGATGGAAGAAGAGGTCGTCAATCTTGGGAAGGAAATCGACCGATTGGAACGCCAACATGCTATTGATTTTGAGTTATCTAAGCCAATTAACCAGCCGATTACGTCGAAACCTACTGGAACTGGTGAGCATAAAACAGGACGAGCAACGGATGAGTATAAAGATGCTTTCTGGAAGTCGATGCGAAATAAAAGCAACTTTGACGTTCAAAACGCATTAAAGGTTGGTACGGATTCTGAGGGCGGTTATTTAGCACCGGACGAGTTTGAACGTACATTGATTGAAGCATTAGAAGAAGAAAACATCTTTCGTTCCTTAGCTAAAGTCATTACGACTTCTTCTGGGGATCGTAAAATCCCAGTGGTTGCTTCAAAAGGAACGGCTTCTTGGGTCGATGAAGAAGGGCTTATTCCAGAGTCAGATGACAGCTTTGGCCAAGTTTCAATTGGTGCTTATAAGCTAGCCACCATGATTAAAGTATCTGAAGAACTATTAAACGACAGTGTGTTCAACTTACAAGCGTATATTGCAAAAGAATTTGCCAGACGGATTGGTGCCAAAGAAGAGGAAGCGTTCTTCGTAGGAGATGGTACCGGAAAGCCGACTGGCATTTTTAATGCCACAGGTGGAGCAGAACTTGGCATTACTTCATCTTCTGCAACGGCCATTTCTGTTGATGAGATTATGGACTTATTCTATTCTCTACGCTCGCCATATCGTAAAAATGCAGTCTTTGTCATGAACGATGCGACCGTGAAACTGATTCGGAAGCTAAAAGACGGAAACGGGCAATATTTATGGCAGCCTTCCATTCAAGCTGGACAACCAGATACGATTTTAAATCGTCCAGTGAAAACATCAGCGTATGTACCAACAGTCGCTACTGGGGCGAAGACGATCGCTTTTGGTGACTTTGGTTACTACTGGGTTGCAGATCGACAAGGCCGTTCGTTCCAACGCTTAAACGAATTGTACGCTGCAACGGGGCAAGTTGGATTTAAAGGAAGCCAACGTGTAGACGGAAAATTAACCCTTCCTGAAGCAATTAAAGTGCTTCAGCAAAAATAAAGGCAGGTGAGAAGAAATGATTAACGTTAAGAATTATACAGAACAAGGTGGAGAACGAACCGTTATTGGAGGAACGCTTGAAATATCCGAAGATGGAAAACTGACCTTTGCTGGTATAGAAGTAAGCCCAGCAGTAAATCAAGAGGATAGTACAGCAACCGATGTGGAAGGACTTGTTGCTGATTTCAATGCTCTGTTAGCAAAACTCAAGGAAGCGGGCCTAATGGCAAATGAATAATAAGGAGGGGCGGCAATGGAATCATTACTTGTTAAGGTGAAAAGCAACTTAATTCTAACGCACAATGAGGATGATGATTTACTACTAAGTTTCATTGCTGCTGCCACTTCTTATGCAGAAAACTACCAGAAGAAGCCTGACGGGTATTATAAAGAAAATCCAATGCATCCAACGACAGAACAAGCAGTCATCATGCTATCGTCTCATTTCTATGAAAGCCGAGACGGTAGTACTGGTGGCTTTTTTGCAGATAAAGTAGAGGCGAGTCAGCAGGTGTGGAAAGTTGTTAATATGCTTCTTAGGTTAAACCGGGAAGTGGTTATATGAGCTTTGGAAAAATGAGAACGATGATAGACATCATTCAAACACAGTCCATTAAAGACGAAGATGGTTTTACAACCGAAGAAGAACTTACCCTAGCTTCCACCCGTGCCTATAAAGAAGACAGACACGGGAATGAGGCATGGAAGAATCGGGCAAGTTTTTCAACAGCTACATCACTTTTTCGTTTTAGGAAACCTCATGACATTACGGTGACAACAAGTTTGAAGATTGTTTGCAAAGAGGAACGATATAACATTTTAAGCGTTGAAAACTTGAAGGAAAGAGGAATGTATCTCGAAGTGTTAGCAGAGAATATTGTAAGTTCAAAGGGGTGAGGGGATGGCACGAGCAACTTTTAAAATGCCTGATGACTTTTTAGAAAAACTGTCTAAGCTGAATTATCATTTTGACCGGATTGTCCCTGAAGTCCTGCAAGCAGGTACGGAACCTGTTGTTAAAAAAGCAAAGAGTAATCTGGCTGCAAGGATAGGTGTTGGAACGAAAAATCCCTCTGAGAGTACGGGTGAACTGATTGCGTCCTTAGAAACGACAAAGCCTGTCCAGGACTATAAGGGGAATTGGAACC
Source organism: Alkalihalobacterium sp. TH-98 (assembly GCF_057473385.1). Classification (NCBI taxonomy): domain Bacteria; kingdom Bacillati; phylum Bacillota; class Bacilli; order Caryophanales; family Bacillaceae; genus Alkalihalobacterium; species Alkalihalobacterium sp. TH-98. Next base: position 44,273 of record NZ_JBYCKM010000056.1, read on the forward strand.
TGCGTGTTGGAATTCCAACCACCAAAGATAGCAAAGGTGTATCCAACGCTTTAAAAGCAGCGGTCATGGAGTATGGGAAAGCGGGTCAACCACCTAAACCATGGCTAAAATCAACAAAATCAGCGACAAGAAAAGCTTGCATTGAAGCGATGAAAGAGGCACTGGATAAGGAGATTGATAAACTATGAAGCTATTAGCAGCGTTAAATTCCATTATTCATCCTATGGCCATTCCTATTGAAACAGGGTACTTTTCTGGTTTACCTCCAGATGAATATATGGTCCTCACGCCCCTCTCTGATAGGTTTGATTTATTTGCGGATAATCAAGCTCATTCTGTTATTGAAGAAGTAAGAATATCTGTGTTTTCAAAAAAGAATTATTTGCCTATCAAAAAGCAGCTAACGAAAAAACTGCTAAAAAATGAGATCACAATTACTGATAGGCGATACATCGGATTTGAAAACGAAACAAAATATCATCATTATGCTTTAGACGTAATGAAAGAATATGAAATGGAGGAAAATTAATGGCAACCATAGGACTCGATCGTTTATATTATGCCAACATTACGGAAGATGAAAATGGCATTGAGAGTTATGGAACCCCAAAGGTTCTAGCAAAGGCAATGACAGCTGAACTAAGTGTTGAGCTGATAGAAGCCATTCTATATGCCGATGATGGGGCGTCAGAGATTGTAAAGGAATTTCAAAGTGGGACTTTAAATCTGGGCATTGATGACATTGGTCCGCTGGCCGCTCAAGATTTAACAGGATGTAAGATTGATAGTAATAACGTCGTAGTTTCAAGAAGTGAAGACGGAGGAAAGCCTGTCGCTATCGGTTTTCGTGCGAAAAAATCGAATGGAAGATATCGCTACTTCTGGCTGTATCGTGTGATTTTCAGCATTCCAACTACTAGTCTTGCAACAAAAGGAGAATCGATTACGTTTAGCAGTCCAACCATTGAAGGGACAGTGTTTAGACGAAACAAACTAGATGGAGAAAGCAAGCACCCTTGGAAAGCAGAAGTAACAGAAGGGGATTCAGGTGTAGCGACATCAACGATTACAGAATGGTTCAACAAAGTGTATGAACCTGACTTTACTCCAGTAGAACCAGTAATCACAATTACGACCCAGCCATCTGAACTGACGGAAGTAGTAGAGGGAGATATTTCAGGTAGTCTTTCTGTTGTAGCAAGTGTGAATACAAGTCACCCAATCACTTATCAGTGGTATGAAAACACGACTGATAGCACAGTCGGTGGAACGGTTATTAATGGAGAAACTTCAGCGAGCTTTAATCTTCCAACAGACCTACTTGCTGGAACATATTATTACTATTGTGTACTTAGTTCAGTGGGTGCAACAGATGTTAAATCGGATGTTGCTACAGTCGTAGTTTCATAGAGGGTTATACGAGAGGGTGAGGGAAAATGACAAATGAACAAATTGAAGCGAAACCACTTGATGTAGATGAAGTGGCAAATGAGAGAAGTGCTGCGATTGAAATTGGTGGAGAGAAATATAAGCTAATTCTTACGACGAAAGCAACGAAAGAGATTGCTAAACGGTATGGCGGTTTAGAAAACCTTGGTACTAAGTTAATGGAGAGTAAAGATTTTGAACTAGCATTAGATGAAGTGGTCTGGCTTGTTACTTTGCTCGCCAATCAGTCCATTCTCATTCATAACATTCGAAACAAGGATGATAAAAAGGAGTTGTTGCAAGAAGATGAGGTGGAGCTGTTAACAACACCTTTTGAATTAGCGGAGTACAAAAACGCAATCATGGTCAGCATGATGAAAGGTACAAAAAGGCACATCGAGAGTGAACCAGCAAAAAACGTGGAAGTCGGGTAAATGACGAAGAGTTGTTTATCCGACTTATTTATTACGGCACGGCCCATTTAAATCGCAGGGAAGAAGAAGTCTGGCTTTTGCCCTTGGGCTATTTACTAGATCTATGGGAATGTCACAAACAGTTTACTGGGATAGCACAGCCGAAACAAGATACATGGATTGACGATGTAATTCCGACATGGCTCTAACACTCTGAGAGGAGTGTATTTTTTATGCCTAAAAGAGAGGAGGTGGAAATGTGTCTGATAATTTCGGTCTAAAGATTGGTGTTGAGGGAGAGAAGGAGTTTAAAAACGCTTTAAGGGATATTAATCGTAACTTTAAAGTACTAGGCAGTGAAATGAAACTCGTAAGCTCTCAATTTGATAAGCAGGATAAATCGGTTCAGGCTGTTACTGCGAGAAACTCTGTACTCAATAAAGAGATTGATGCCCAGAAAGACAAAATTGGCATGCTGGAAAAAGCCCTAGCAAATGCGGCATCTTCCTTCGGTGAAAATGATAGACGGACTCAAGCCTGGCAAATTCAGTTGAACAATGCGAAAGCTGCTTTGAATGGGATGGAAAGTGAATTAGAGGAAAATAACCGAGCGTTAGAAGCAGCGAGTGATGGTTTTGATGAAGCTGGAGATGAAGCAGAGAAGTTTGGTGATGATATCAGTGACGCAGCAGATACCGCAGATGATGCAGGTGGGAAGTTTGAAAAGCTAGGCTCCATTGTAAAAGGAGTAGCAGTTGGAATTGGTGTCGCCATGGCTGCCATTGGTACGGCTGCAGTTACAGCTGGAAAGAAGTTATATGATATGGCCAACGATGCAGCCGCAGCCGGCGATGAAATTGACAAAGCCAGTCAAAGGGTCGGTTTTTCAAAAGAGGCATATCAAGAATGGGATTATGTTTTATCCCAAAATGGTGCCAGTATCGATACATTAGATAACGGTATGAAGAAGCTCAATAATACTGTCGATGATGCGATTAACGGAAGTGATTCTGCGGCTAAAAGGTTTGAACGGTTAGGTATTTCCATGGATGATCTTCAAGGGAAAAGCCGGGAAGAAATCTTTGAAATGACCGTTCGTGGTCTTCAAGGGATGACGAATGAAAGTGAAAGGGCAGCAGTAGCCAATGATCTACTCGGGAGTTCTTCTGTAGAATTATCAGCACTACTAAATCAGACAGCAGAAGGTACGGATGAGCTAAGGCAAAAAGCTCATGAACTCGGTCTTGTCATGAGTGAAGATGCAGTCAATGCAGCAGTTGAATATACCGATGCGATGGATAACTTCACAAGAACATTCCAGGCTGTAAAGAATAACATTGCTTCAGAATTGTTACCGGGATTTACGATGATCCTTGATGGTTTAACGGGTCTTATCACTGGACAAGAAGATGCTTCAGAAAAGCTGAAACAAGGAGCTGAAGAAACCGTTCAGCAGATTGGAGTGATACTTCCTCGAATACTTGATGTTGTAACAGGATTGATTTCAGCGATTGCAGAAGTAGCCCCGGACCTCGTGATGGCTCTGGTAAACGGAATTATTGAGAATTTACCGACGTTAATTACTGCTGCAACGAACATCATTATGACTTTGGTGGGCGGCATTATCGAAGCACTGCCTCAGGTCACCGAAGGAGCCCTTCAACTGGTCCTCGCTCTTGTTAATGGCATCGTCGAAAATCTACCTTCATTAGTAGAGGCGGCATTGGTAATGGTTGTTACATTGGCAGAAGGGATTGGAGAAGCCATCCCTGAACTTATTCCAGTCATCGTAGAAACGATTATGGTCATTGTAAATACAATCATCAGCAACTTGGATATGGTGCTCGATGCTGCTTTTAAAATTATTGAAGGTCTAGCAATAGGTTTAATTAATGCACTTCCAAAACTGATTGAAGCACTGCCGACGATTATTATAACGCTTATCAATTTTATTACTGGGAACTTACCGAAGATTGTCGAGATGGGAGTGAGACTAATTGTTCAATTGGCAGCTGGTATTCTTCAAGCTATTCCTCAACTCGTTGCTCAACTGCCACGGGTCATTTCCGCTCTTCTCATAGGATTAGGCAAAGCTGTTGTATCAATAGGTTCCATTGGTCGTGAAATTGTTCGTGGTCTTTGGAACGGGATTGCCTCCATGATTGGTTGGATTAAAGATAAAATTGGTGGATTTGTCGGTGGGATTGTCAGCAATGTGAAAGGAGTCCTCGGTATTCGTTCCCCTTCAAGAGTCTTTGCTGGCATAGGTGAGAACATGGGTGAAGGGATTGGAGAAGGTTTTAGTAGTGCTATGAGAGATGTGGAAAAAGACATGGAAGGTGCTATCCCTACTGACTTTGACCTTGATCTAAATAGTGAAGTTGGTGCCACAGCCAAAGGAGCGAATGGTTCGCTACTTGATGTAACCATTCCTTTAACTATTGACGGAACGGTATTAACTCGAATTATTGCCCAGCTTCAATGGAACCAAAACACTGTCACCATTAGGAACTTAGGAGTGGCTAGAACATAGATGAACCTCAGATTGTGAAGGGAGGGCAGATAGGTAATGATTGAGATTTTTGCAGGAAACACTCTAATCCAAACTGTGAAAAAGGTAATGACAGCGAACATCCGAGAAACCCTTGAAGGTGAGTTTATCCTATCTTTTACGGTTTTGGCCAAATCTGCCCTTGCCCTAAAAACAAAACAAGTGGCGAAGATAAACGAGCAGTTCTTTGAAATTGTTCAAATTAATAAATCCATTCAAGGTAGTCTTCCGATTTGTTCAGTAACTTGTGAACACGTGTCGTACACCTTAAATGATGACCGATACAGAATTGATGACTTTGATTTTTCCGGGGATCCAGCAGAAGGACTCGGATTACTGCTAGTTGGGACTCCTTTTTCTGTCGGTGTGGTTGAATTCACGAATACTATTAATATGAAAATCAACCAATTGGTTAGAAGACGAGCCGCATTGATGCAGTTTATTGCTCTATTAGGTGGAGAGATAGAGTATGATGGCTACCAGATTAATATTCGAAGCCACCGAGGGAGTGATGAACATAAATCTGTGATGGACACAAAAAATGTAACGAATGTTTCCGTTTCTTATGACTCGAGGGAAAACGCCTCTTCTTATGACATATCTTTCTTTAAGCTTTTGAACCTAGCTGTTGGTGACAATGTACATATTGTATTTAAGCCGCTAGGTATCAATGTGAAGACGAGGATTATTTCACTAGAGTACAATCCTTTTTACCGGTACAACATTCGTGTGGAAGTGGGAAGGTATAGGCCGAGCATTTCTGACACGTTTTATCGGATTGAAAGTTCCGTGAGTACAGTAGAATCTTCTTTAACTCAAGTTGGTAGTTCTGTCGATGGCCTTCAGTATCAAGTGAATCAACTAAGCATTTCTTATACCATTGTAAAGAACCTGACCGTCGATTCTAATTCTATTAATGTCACCTATGAAGTGGAAAAAGGGGATACACATCAGTATCATGCCCAATACAGTTACACTGCGGACAGTAATGGAAGAATTACATCGATTACGCTTGAAGATATATTTTCAGAATTACTCTTAAAAGAAGTTTCTTCGTTGTTAGTGGATGCTTCAATGTTTGAGATTACTTATGTGGATGGTACAACTGCTAATTATAACTATACGACAGATAGCAGTGGAAGGATTACTGCGATTGATAAGGTAGAGGGAGGATAGTTTCATGAGTTATGATCGAAATTTCAATAATACATTAGCGATCTGGACTGCCTTTGGTGGCAGAGGTGAAATTGTTTTACCTATCCCTACCTTGAACTGGCAAAGGAAATATTATTACGATTTTGGTTACAGTCAATATGGAAGCGAAAGACAAATAAACGTCCACGACAACGGGAATGTACAAATTGCTGTGTATTATGCAAAAACACCATATATGTCCTATTACAACAAAACCACGAGGCAATGGACAGTGGTAGATGTATCATGGTGGGCACATGGAGAGCCTGAAATTCTTTATGCAGGTGGAGGTGTTTTCCTAGCGAAAATCACAGGTTTTGCAAACATCATCGCTTCCTTTGATGGCATCACTTGGCATAATGCTGGGTACTGTGTTGGGGCTCAAAATGCGATGACGACGGGTGCTTATGATGTTGAAAGTGGCAGTGGAGTTGTGAGTTGGTGGTACAATCAAACCCCAATTTATTATAGTTTTGATTCACTAACTGAAAGAACAGAGTGGCCTTTAGCCAGTGGTAGCGGTGTTCCAATTTTTAGATATATGACTACCCATAAAGGGCAATTCGTCGGTGTGGTTGGTGGAGATCGTTCCATTGCAGCATCCAGTTCCTCTAGTCCGACATTATGGAACACAACAGTACCCGAAGATAGTTACAATAGCCGCTATATGTTCATCCGTTCCGTTAATGGAAAACTGTTTGTGATGAGATGGCGATATGTGAATAACACTTACCATGTAAGGCTTTGTGTGTTGAATGATAGTGCGACCCAATTAACAGAAACGAACCTTTCCCATGTTGGTGATCTTGCTGATAACCGTATCGCTAACCCACAGAATATCATCTGGATGGAAGCTTGGGGGAAGTTTGCACTGTTTAATGAAAGTACGCTTTATGTATCAGATGATGGCGTAACTTGGGAAGGAGTAGAACAACCGGGGTTCACGACAACTACCTATGATACTTTCGGTGGTGCCATTTATGTACCGGGTGATGGATTTTATGTGAAGGTGAATGGCTTTGTTTATTATGCTCCTTATTAAAATATGAATAGAAAACTCAGTCGCTTTGTGACCCACTTGGTCAGAGGCGTCTTTTTTATAGATATAACTTAAAAGAGAGTGGGGAGGTAACGTGGCAATTAAAGAACTATGGATATATGTGCAGATTGCGATTGCAGCAGTCGGTGGTTGGTTAGGGTGGTTTCTTGGTGGTTTTGACGGCTTTTTATATGCTCTTATTACCTTTGTGGTTGTTGATTACATCACAGGGATTATGGTTGCAATTATTAATCGGGAACTTTCGAGCGAAATTGGTGCAAGAGGCATCTTTAAAAAGATACTTATTTTCATTCTTGTCGGTGTTGCTCATATTATTGACACTCGGATAATTGGTGACGGTAGTGCGATACGTACTGCGGTCATCTTTTTTTATATGTCGAATGAAGGAATCAGTATTATCGAAAATTCCTCAAAAATAGGACTTCCAGTACCTCAAAAGCTTAAAGATGTTTTATCACAACTAAACGGAAAAGCAAAAGGAGATGAGAAGAATGAACCTAAAAACTAAGTATATGACAAGGAACGATTGTTATAAGGCTGGGAGAAAAATTAGCCCTAAAGGGATTATGATTCATTCAACAGCTACTCCAGGTGTGATGGCTGCAGCTTGGTTTAATCGCTGGAACAAATCGTATCAAGCAGGTGAAATCAATCGGCAAGTTTGTGTTCATGCATTTGTTGATAATAAAGAAGTGTGGCAGTACCTTCCTTGGGACCATCGTGGGTGGCATGCCGGTGGTTCAGCGAACAATACTCACATTGGCATTGAAATCTGTGAACCAGGTGGCTTCTCTTATTCTGGTGGGTCAAATATGGTCGGCTATAATGTTTCGAAGCAAGAAGCTTATTTTAGAAAGGCTTGGCAGAATTCAGTTGAACTTTGTGTGATGCTCTGTCAAAAGTATGGGCTAACTGAGAGGGATATCATTTGCCATTCAGAAGGTAGTAGAAGAGGCATTGCGAGTAATCATGCGGATGTTATGCATTGGTTTGTGAAGCACAAAGAAAGTACAGAAACTTTTCGTGCCGCAGTGAGATCCGCATTAAATAATTCAAGTGGGCTGCCAGAAACCTCTGCTTCACTTAAAGTAGGAGATGTTGTGGAAGTGAAAGCATCAGCAAATACCTACTATCCCGGTGGGCCAAGCATTCCAGACTGGGTTAAAAGGAATTCCTATCACAAAGTGACGCAGGCAGTGTCCAATGGAAATCCTGTTGTTAGAGGTGGTAAGGAATGTGTGTTGTTAGGTAGGAAAGTGGATAAGGGAAGCGGAAAAGAATCGGCTGGAATTATGACGTGGATTGAAAAAGGGGCTCTGAGGACAATTAGTTCTTCACCAACTAGTCCTCAAGAGAAACAGAAATATTACCGGGTGCAGGTGGGAGCATTCACGAATAAAAATAATGCAGAAGCTTTGATAAAAAAGCTTAAAACTGCGGGATTTGATGGTTATATCAAGTTTGACTAATGCCCTCTATTAACTTGACTATTCATGGCTTCAGAGTGATATATGGTAGTACCAAATTGATAGAAAGGAGAGCCATTTATGCGAGTTAGAATTATTGAGCCAACTGTTCAAAAAAAAACAAAGAAAAGAGTATGTGCTTATGCTCGCGTTTCAACTGATCATGAAAAGCAAGGAGAATCACTGCAAAACCAAATTGCTTATTATGAAAGGTTAATTGGTACCAACCCAAAATTCGAGTTTGTAGGGGTCTTTGCAGACCATGGGATTAGTGGAACCACTGAAAACCGGCCAGAGTTTAAAAGAATGCTAGAACTCGCAGAGCAGGGTGCTATCGATATTATTATTACGAAATCTATATCAAGGTTTGCCAGAAACACAACCGTGGTCTTGCAAAAAGTAAGAGAGCTTAAAGAGTTAGGCGTAGAAGTAAGATTTGAAAAAGAATGTATAAACACATTATCGGGGGACGGGGAGATTATGCTAACCGTCCTCTCTTCTTTTGCACAAGAAGAAAGTAAAAATATCAGTGAAAATATCAAATGGAGAATTAAGAAGAAATTTGAACGAGGGGAATTGCTCATAAACACCAATCGGTTTCTTGGTTACGACAAAGATGAAAATGGCCAATTGGTTATCAATCAAGACGAAGCAGAAATTGTTAGAAGAATATTTACCGAGTATCTAAAAGGGAAAGGTGCATTTACGATAGCAAAGGAATTAAATGCAGAATGGTTTCCGACAGTTGCCGGTGGCAAATGGCAAGAAAGTACAATCCTCAATATTCTTAAAAATGAAAAGTATAAAGGGGCAGTAATCCTGCAGAAATACTTTACTCCTGACCATTTAAAGAAAGGAACCATCCGAAACAATGGACAAGTTGATAGCTATTACATCGAAGATCACCATCCAGCTATCATCCCAAAAGGAATGTGGGATGACGTTCAGAAAGAACTAAGGGCTAGGGCTGAAGCTAAGGGGAACATCAAGGGTCAGGAGGATAAATACCAAAAACGCTATCCATTAACAGGCATGCTTTATTGCAGCAAGTGTGGCTCGACCTTGAAACGCAGGACATGGAATAGTAAGCTCCCCTGTAGAAAAATCGTATGGCAATGCAGCAACTATATTAAAAACGGAAAAAACGCTTGTCCAGGAACGAGAATTGACGATGAAGTTGTTGGCGAGCTCAATATAAAGGAAGAAACGGTTGTGAAGGAGGTCATGAAGAATGGCAAAAAACATTACAGTTATTCCCGCAAACACAAACAAGAAGAACAGTATCGAACAGCTAGAACCCCAGAAAAAGAAAATGGCAGCCTATTGCCGAGTGTCGACAGACCAATTAGAACAGTTATCAAGTTATGAGGCCCAAGTGGAGTATTACACAAATTATATCAGCAATCATCCCGACTACGTTTTAGCAGGAATCTATGCAGATGAAGGGATTTCAGGCACTAACACGAAAAAGCGAGAGCAATTTAATAAAATGATTGTAGACTGTCTAGACCGGAAAATAGACATGATCATCACCAAATCCATATCAAGGTTTGCGAGGAACACATTAGACTGCTTGAATTATGTGAGGCAGTTGAAAGATTTAGGGATTGGCGTGATTTTTGAAAAAGAGAACATAAATACCTTGGACGGAAAGGGTGAAGTGCTCCTCAGTATCCTTTCGAGCCTGGCTCAAGATGAAAGCCGCTCCATTTCAGAGAACTCTACCTGGGGAATTAGAAGAAGATTTGAGCAAGGTAAAGTCGCACTCAACCATACAAAATTTCTAGGATACGATAAAGATGAAGATGGAAACCTCATCATCAATGAAAAACAGGCCAAAATTGTTAAAAGAATTTTTACCGACTATTTGAATGGAAAAGGACCAAATCGACTTGCTAGGGAACTTGAAGCAGAGGGGGTTCCCAACTGGAACGGGAAAACAAAATGGTATGAAGGCAGCATTAGGAATATGTTAAAAAACGAAAAATACAAAGGCGATGCCCTTTTGCAAAAGACCTACACAGTCGATTACTTAACAAAGAAACGGGTAGCCAACACTGGACAAATTCCAAGGTACTATGTGGAAGACAATCACCCGGCCATTATTGATAAAGACATGTGGGAAGCGGTGCAGCTAGAAATAGAGAGAAGAAAAACATTTGCAGAAAAGCATGGAATATCAAAGGTTGATTACGCAACAGTTGACAATCCATTTGCAGGTAGAGTTATTTGTGGGCATTGTGGTAGCCCATTTGGAAGAAAGGTTTGGAACTCTACCGATGAAAGGCTTAGAAGAATCGTTTGGAGATGCAATAAAAAGTACAGTGTCAAAGGAGAGAAAAGCTGCGAAAACAAGCATATTGATGACAAGGTCTTATATCAAGCCTTTATCAACACGTTTAATGCCATAATAGAAAACAAAGATTATTTTTTAGAAAAATGGCAGCAGAACATGGATAGTAAAGATTATTTACAAAAATATAGAGTAAGACAGTTTATTAAGCTCATTGAAAAAGCAGAGCCAATAACAGAATTTGATTTAGGGTTATATTTTAAATTGATTGAAAAGCTGACAGTGTTTGAAGGTGAAAGGATTATTGTGGGTTTGTTAGATGGTACGGAAATAGAATGTGAGATTGAGTAGATTATTATTGGTCTTGAAGGGTTTGTATTCTGCTATTTGGGTTGATTCTATGGAAGTTGTGTTAAAAGAA
>NZ_JBYCKM010000057.1:0-44940 GCF_057473385.1 Alkalihalobacterium sp. TH-98
AAATACTAGGAGATCCCGCTATACAAAGTGGTTGTTTCGTTAGCACTAGAGGGAAATACTAGGAGATCCCGCTATACAAAGTGGCTGTTTCGTTGGCGCTTGAGGGAAATACTAGGAGATCTCGCTATACAAAGTGGCCGTTTCGTTCGCGCTAGAGGGAAATACTAGGAGATCCCGCTATACAAAGTGGTTGTTTCGTTGGCACTTGAGGTAATTTTAGGGGATGCCGTTATCCAATGAGGGTATTCGGTGTAACCTTAAGGTAAAGCTCAGGAGCAATCCAATAACGAAAGCGAAAAAACCTTAATACACGAGAGCAATGACTCTTCAAACTAAGGAGTAACTGGAATAACATAAACGGATAACGATCTCCCGTTACTCCAAAGTTCATTAAACAAATAAAGGAGGGAGGACAAATGGTAGAAGAGAACAACCGAAGTGAAACGCAAAAGCAAAATTCTAGCACTCTACATTTTTTTTCAAACCTAATTGATTACGCAGGACTATTCCCTCCTGCACAACTGCCATTAGAGCAGGCGCTTCAAAATTATGCCTCGTACCAAAAAAATGAGGAGGCGTGGATGCTAGGTTACTTTATCATTCCTGCTACTAGGTTAGATGAGCTTGACCTTTACCTGTCGCTTTTTTCAAAGAAAAATCCTTTACCTGTTTCAGCCATTGGTCAAAGAAGTGTCGATAGCATAATGTGCTTGGAACAACTTGCTTATGATTTAGAAAAAATCCATTCATTCCATGACAAGCATGGGGAAGTTGCGCACGTCAAAGTGTTAGAAATGTCGCTTCCACCTGTTGTGCCTAATCGTCAATTACTGGAAAATATATCAAAAATCGTTCAGATGCATCCATTACAACTGTTTTGCGAAGTAACGGTTCCGCTAGATGATGAACATTGGCACCAAAAGATGATCCTCACGTTAAATGAAATCGCGATCCACAATAACAAAGGCGGTTTACGGATGGGTTTGAAATTACGGACCGGTGGAGTCACTGCTGAAGCTTTCCCAACACCCCAACAAGTAGCAACCGTATTGCACGCATGTGCTGAACGGGATATTCCCCAAAAGTTCACTGCCGGTCTACATCATCCAATCCGTATGTACCGGAATGAAGTGAACACCTCTATGCACGGGTTCTTGAATATTTTTACAGCTGGGATGCTAGCACGAACGAATGCATGTAGCGTGAAAGCCCTTGCTGAGGTGATTGCAGATGAAGACGCATCTCATTTTACGTTTACTGAAGAAGGTGTAAGGTGGAAGGAGTATCTTATCCGCGCCAAAAAAATGAAAGACCTTCGACAGCATGCACTATGTTCGTACGGAAGCTGCAGTTTTGATGAACCGCGAGACGACCTGCGAACGTTGAATATTCTCTAAGTATAGGAGGGGCTTTTATAGATGTTGAAATCTTTTATTCCCGTTGAATCGGACTCTCATTTTCCAATACAGAACTTACCTTTTGGTATATTTCGGCCTTTAGATGGCGGAAAGCCCCGCGTTGGTGTGGCTATAGGTGAATATGTCCTCGACCTTTCTGTATTAGAAGGTGCTGGGCTTTTAAAAGATACTGGTTTACCTGACGAAGCAATTTTTGCCAGACCTTCACTTAATGCATTCATGGCTTTAGGTAAAGACGTCTGGAAAAAGGTACGTGCGAAACTGCAACATTTATTAAGAGAAAATGAACCGACTTTGCGAGACCTAGCAGAGCTTCGAACAGCAGCAATACGCAAACAAAGTGAAGTGGAACTCCTATTACCAGCACAAATTGGCGACTATACCGACTTTTATGCTTCAAAGGAACACGCGACGAATGTCGGGACGATGTTTAGAGGAAAAGAAAATGCGTTAATGCCGAACTGGACACACTTACCTGTGGGCTATCACGGAAGGTCTAGCTCGGTCGTGGTCAGTGGTACGGATATCCACCGACCAAAAGGGCAAATGAAACCGAAAGATGCGGACGCACCACTTTTTGGACCGAGTAACCAACTAGATATCGAGCTTGAAATGGGCTGGTTTATCGGCCCTGGAAATGAACGAGGCAAACCGATTTCTGCTGCAGCTGCTGAAGAACAAATATTCGGACTCGTGTTAGTGAATGATTGGAGTGCCCGTGATATTCAAGCATGGGAGTATCAGCCGCTCGGACCATTTCTGTCAAAAAGCTTCGCGACCTCAATTTCTCCTTGGGTTGTCCCGCTTGAGGCGCTTGAACCATTTCGTACGGCGGGCCCAAAACAAGATCCAGCTCCTTTACCGTACTTGCAAAAAGAGGGGCCAAGTACGTTTGATATTCATCTAGAAGTTCATTTAAAAGGTAAAGAGATGGATCAATCGCAAAAGATCATTTCTACCAATTTTAGCTACCTTTATTGGAGCATGGCTCAGCAAATTGCACATCATACGGTAGCGGGTTGTAATCTAAGACCAGGTGATTTACACGCTTCAGGTACGATCAGCGGTGAGAAAAAACATGAACGTGGTTGTTTACTAGAATTAACGTGGCGAGGCTCAGAACCAATTGAGCTAGATAATGGAGAGCAGCGAGTATGGTTAAAAGACGAAGATGAAATTACGATGACAGGCTGGTGTCAAGGAGACGGGTATCGAATTGGATTTGGAGAAGTGACCGGGCGAATTCTTCCAGTCGTAGACTAATAAAATAGTAATAAAACTAGTCATAGAAGGAGGGTTTAGCGTGCCATTTTATAAGCAAATGGGAGAAATTCCTCGCAAACGCCACACGATGTTTAAAAAGGAGGATGGAACGTTATACCGGGAGCAAGTGATGGGTACAAAAGGCTTTTCGGGTATTCAGTCGATTTTATATCATCATTATCCGCCGACAAGTATCGTTAAATCTGAGCTTTTAAAAGATTGCAGCGTTCATTATGAAGGGCAAGGTGATTTGGCTCACCGTCATTTTTACTCGCATCAGTATACGGAAAAGACGGACGCCGTTATGGGTAGACACTATTTGCTAGGCAACGAAGATGTCCTCATCGGTGTCGTCAATCCAACAGAACCGATGGACTTTTTTTACCGAAATGGGGACGGTGACGAAGTGCTGTTCGTTCATTATGGTACAGGGAAAGTCGAGACAATGTTTGGCACGTTAACGTATAAACCTGGGGATTATATTGTCATTCCGATCGGGACGATTTACCGTGTCGTACCGGACGAAGGGGATGCCAAATTTTTAGTCATTGAAACGAATAGCTGGATTTCCACACCAAAGCGCTATCGTAATGCGCATGGACAACTACTAGAACATAGTCCATTTTGTGAGAGAGATTTACACGGCCCAGAAAAATTAGAAACCTATGATGACCAAAATGAATACGAAGTGAGAACGAAATCAAGAGGGTTTATGCATGCTCATACGTTTAACCACCACCCGTTAGATGTGGTTGGTTGGGACGGCTACTTGTTCCCGTATATTTTTAATGTCGATGATTTCGAACCGATCACAGGGCGCATTCATATGCCGCCGCCGATCCACCAAACGTTTGAAGGAAACAATTTCGTCATTTGTTCGTTTGTTCCCCGCATGTATGACTATCATCCCGAAGCCATTCCAGCACCATATTTTCATAGCAATGTGAACAGCGATGAAGTTCTTTATTATGTCAAAGGAAATTTCATGAGCCGAAAAGGCATTAGTGAAGGCTCCATGACCTTACACCCCTCAGGCATACCGCACGGGCCTCATCCTGGAAAAATTGAAGCAAGTATCGGGAAGAAAGAAACACTCGAACTTGCGGTAATGATCGACACGTTCAGACCGTTACGCGTCGTCAAACAATCCCAAAATTACGAAGATGTCGAGTACAAATTTAGCTGGAAGTAACGGTAGGAATCGAGTTAGGCTGATTAGAAGTTGCTAGAGCGTCTATCTCCTAATTAGTGAAAGGCACATGATGAATATCGGATCAACTTCCAAGAAAAAATTACGATATATTGGCGGAAGTCCCAATATACAGCGTAACTTTCAATTTATCGGCGCAACTCACGATATATCGGCGTAACTTTCAATTTATCGGCATAACTCATGAAATATCAGCGCACCAACTCTCTCTATTGGAGAAAACCACCAGATAGAATTACATTTATGGATTCGGTAATTCGTCACCACTACCACTACAACTACAACTAATAACCACGAAACAAAAAATAAAAACAACCCACGATAATGGTTAAACAAACAGCAAATGAACTCCCTCATAGTATCACTACAAACCTCATCGTGGCATTTTGGTAAAATAACATCTAGAATAAGAATATATAGAAATTATTTTACTAAAAATAAGGAGGATCACTGTGGAAAAATTAACAGAACAAGAATTGCAGCAATATTTAGAAAGCCAACAAGGGTGGCAGTTAGTCGATGAAAAATGGATCGAAAAAAAATATCGGTTTAAAGAATACCTGAATGGAGTTGATTTCGTCAAAGAAATCGCTAAAGTATCTGAAGAAATCAATCATCATCCGTTTATTGCGATTGATTACAAATTAGTCCGTGTCCGGTTATCTTCATGGAAAGAAAATGGGATAACACCGTTAGATACAAAACTAGCAGAACAATATGACGCCATCTATGAAACAATTAAAAATGTTTGACATATTGATATGAAACCGATATGTTATTATAGTATAACGCTTTAACGCTAAAAAGCGTTAGGGCATGTTTCAGAAGGGTGTGAAAAAATGGCAACGAGAAAAGTACCAAAACATTTAAGGAAGTATACGATAGAACAAAACTACGATAGCTATACAGCGATCAATCATGCGGTGTGGCGATATGTCATGCGTCAAAATCATCACACGTTAAAAGACTTGGCGCATGAAGCTTATACCGAAGGATTAAAAGCATCAGGAATTTATACTGAGAGAATTCCTGATGTGAGTGAAATGAATAAATGTTTAGCTCCTTTTGGATGGGGAGCGGCAACAATTGATGGTTTTATTCCTGGCGTTGCCTTTTTTGAATTCCAAGCGAACGGCATCTTGCCTGTCGTGGCAGAAATTAGAAAACTAGAAAATATTCAATATACACCAGCTCCTGATATGATTCATGAAGCGGCTGGGCATGCACCAATACTATGTAACGAAAAATACTCCGAATACGTGAAGCTATTTGGAGAAATCGGTAAAAAAGCAATTGCAACAAAAGAAGAACATGATGTGTTTGAAGCGGTTCGTCACTATTCTAATCTTCTTGAAAAAGGTGAAGCGACGGAAGCTGAAATTGCAGAAGCCAAAAAGCAAGTCGACGAAAAATCTAAATTAATCACTGGAGTTTCGGAAGCCGAGAAAATCGGCCGTTTATACTGGTGGACCGTTGAATATGGCTTAATCGGCACGCTAGAAGATCCGAAAATATATGGTGCAGGACTTTTATCTTCTGTATCAGAGGGCGGCAACATCTTAAGCCCTGACGTTAAAAAAGTGCCGTTTAATCTTGAGACGATCATTCAAACAGGCTTTGATATTACAAAACCGCAGCCGCAGCTCTTTGTATGCACGGACTTTGAACAGCTAATCGAAGGACTTAAACAGTTTTCCGAAGAAATGGCATTTATGAAGGGCGGCACGGAAGGCCTCGAGAAAGCAATCCAATCGGCCAATGTAGCTACAGCTGTTTACAGTTCAGGACTTCAAGTGACTGGGGTCATCGATGATATGATCACAGATGACAGTAATGAACCGATTTACATTAAAACATTAGGCCCAACAGCTCTAGCTTTCAACAACAGTCAACTAGATGGACATGGAACAGAAACTCACCAAGATGGCTTTGGTGCTCCTGTCGGCAAGTTAAAAGGTACGGCAAAGCCGCTTGAGGCATTGACTGACATTGAACTGAATGCACTCGGTGTTGTTGTTGGTCAACAAACGGAGCTTCATTTTGAAAGTGGAGTGGAAGTGAAAGGTACAGTAACAGAAATCACCAAGCAAGGTGGAAATATCGTACTTATCTCGTTTAAAGATTGTTCCGTTACATTAGGAGAGCAGGTGCTTTTCGACCCAGCTTGGGGCATGTACGATATGGCGGTCGGTGAAAAAGTGACTTCTGTTTTTGCAGGAGCAGCCGACGGTGAAGCGTACTATTCAGACGATGAAGAGTCGAGTAGCGAAATCACGCATAATCAGGAACAAACTGAATTAGATGCGTTATACCAAACCATTCGCGATGTAAGAGCGGGTAATGCTGAAAACCCAACTGCTGCGATTGAAAAAACAGCAGAAGAGCTCCAAGCCCAATATCCAAACGATTGGTTATTACGCCTAGAAATTGCCGAAGTTCTGCACCAAAACGAGTGGTTGCCAGAACTAGAAAAAGCAATGGTTGCTGACCTGCAATCACTAAGCCAAAATAACCGTCAACTAACATCCTTAATCGAAAACGGCCTAAAAATCTATAAAACAACAATATAAAAAAACATACCGGTGCCAGGCACCTTTACTACAGTAGAGTGGTAAAGGTGCCTGGCACCATCACTGTAGACCAAAGTAACAAAACAAGAGGTGTAACAATTTATAGTAAGCCATCGAGAGTGGCCGTTAATAAGAAGCTGATCAATAGTATATTGGTCAGCTTTTTTCCTGTTCTATCAAGAATTCTTTGCACTTATGTCTATGGTTATATTTTATGAATGTTACTATCTACTCGAAGGGAGAGCATAAAATGACTTGTCCACACTGTAATCAAAACATTGATGCAAGTTCAAAGTTCTGCACATTCTGCGGTGCCAACTTACAAACCTATAGCAACATGAGACTCATAAAAAAAACCTTCAAATTCTGTATCTCAACAACCTCATACATACAATAAACAACCTAAAGCAAACATTCATGATACCCTTATGTTAATCAAGGTAGGCAATACAGCAAAATGTACTTTAAATTTGCATTACAGGTATTTAAAACCTCTTACAAAAAGATGCGAGAAGCGAAAGAAAAGGAAGTGGTAAATGAATTATATCGTTTGTGTTGTTTGCGCTTCTTATACCATCATATTCATACTTTGCAGCTAGCACCGTTGCAAGTGCGACGTTAAGTATTCCATTTTTCGAAATAGTTGTAATACCATTTATTATTCAACTCATATTTTTCTTAGCAATACCAGCTTCTTTATTTGTAGTAGCTAAAATGATGAAGGTAAATATCACTTTTAAAGGTGTACTTGCGAAATTTGGAACAGCTATTACAGTACCAACCCTGTTTTTTAGTGGGAACATTTTAATGATGATAAAAGTATCTTTGTTTTCTATAGTATTTGTCCTAATAGGATTTATTACATTGACTGTAACAATAACAGCTACTGTATTTGCTTTCAAGACAGGTGATGAGGAAGGTGGAATGGATCCATATTATGGTGTGTTTATTGCTTATATCATAATTGCTATTCTTTTTCTTATTCTCGGTGAAAGTATGATCTCAGCCATTATTAGTAATATAGAGAAGCAATTTTACGGACTTATTTAATATTTATTACTATTTGATTAGATGATAATTTTAGTTTAATTTTTTTAGTATAGTTTTTAAGACTTTGCAATTCGCAGGAGATACTCAGAAAATACTTCAGCAATTTCGTCTTTTGTTTTATCTCCTTCTTTACAATACCACTGTTGAACTTGCGTCATTGCTCCGAAAATTAACAAACGATAAAATTTAACATCTACTTCTCGAAATTCGCCATTGTCTATTCCTTCTTTAATAATTTGATCGAAATACTTCTCATATTCTGACCGCATAGCTATAATTCCATCTAAATAATGTCCAGAAAACTTCTCTTCTGGATGATCGATCGTGCTACATAATGCTAAATCATTAATGGTTATATTAATATGCGCAGTTATGGCGCTTGATAGTTTATCGAGAGCAGAGCTAGAGCTATTTATAATCTCTTGTACTTTTTCAATACCTATATCAATAACCATTTTATGACATTCGAAGTACAAATCCTCTTTTGTCTTAAAGTAGTAATACATAGAACCTTTTGTCATGAGTAATTTAGCCGAGATTTCCTCCATGGTTGCACCGTTGTAGCCTTTTTCGTATAGAACTTCAGCAGCCATTCGAAGGATGTCCTCTTTCTTTTTTGCGATTTTTTTTTCTCTTAAAGACAAACGCTTCACCTCTATTCTTTATTTTCTATACTTATAAATTTTATTGTACTATAAAAAATTAAATATTTTGTCATTTTTTGAATTACGATTTAAAAATTCACCCTATTCAAGTAGAGAATGAGAAATCTTAATTACTAATAGGGAGGGGTTAAAAACATGGGAAATAACAAAATTTGGTTAGCCGCTTTGATCGCTTTATTTCTACTAGTGTTAGCTGCTTGTGGAGGTTCCGACGAGGCCTCAAAGGAACAAGGTAATACAGAAAAGGCAGGAGAGAGTAATGGAAGTGCTGCTTCTAGTGAAGAAACAATAACTCTTACACTTGCATCAGGCCTTAGTGCTCAACATGCTTTTTATACTGGGTTTTACGGACCTTGGATGGAGAGGGTAACAGAAGAAACTGATGGTCGTGTACAATTCGAAGTATTTACTTCTGGTGAATTAGTAGAAATTACGCAAAAATTAGAAGGTTTACGTCAAGGAATTGCAGATATTGCTGCTCCAATGTTAACAATCTATGATCCTCAAAGGTTCCCTATGGCTGAAGTTACGATGTTACCATTGATAGAGTCTGATACATACATCGCATCAAGGGCCTATAAGAGGTTGCTTGAAAGTGATGTTCCAGTGCATGATGGAAAAACATTTTATGAACTAGAATTTGGTGATAAAGACCTATTTGCTCTTCCTATTTCAACAACGCAAGAATATGTTATCTCTACTACTGGACATGAGTTCAACTCTGTAAGTGATATTCAAGGGACAACATTACGAACACCATCTCGAATTACAGAAATGTATGCAGCGAATGCTGGTATGGGTACAAATACGATGGCTGCGGTAGAAATGTTTGATGCTTTAAGTCGAGGAGCATTTGAAGGAAGCTTTTATAGTATTGCGGACTGGACTGGGTACGGTTTCCAAGACCTATTTAAATATACATTAACTGGGGTCAATTTTGGTCACTTTAACGGTTCGTTAGTATTTACCCAAGAAAAATGGGATAGCTTACCAGAAGATGTAAGAGAAATAATGGTAACAGCTGCTCATGATTTAAATGAAAACGGAGCAGCAGAATATGAAAACCGTACACCTGATATCATTTCTTCTAACATTGAAGCGGGTGGTAAGTTTGTAGATATTAATGACTTAGATCCAGAGGTTAGAGATCACTTTATCCAAGGGATTGAACAAACTTGGTACGACTACATTGAGTTACTAGAAGAAAGAGGAGTTGAAGGGAAGCCAATTGTTAAACTTTGGAGAGATTTAATTGTTGAAGAAGGCGGAAAAGTTCCAGATGCAATAATGGAATTAGAATAACATAAAAAAAACTAAAGAATCTCTCAACTGTACGTAGAACATACAGTTGGGAGATTCCTTCATAACTACATATTTAAGGAGGGAGAGTATGCCGGATATCGTATTAATAGTCGTCATTTGCTTCATATTTTTCTTATTATTGCTATCAGGATTATATATTCATTCCGTATTATTAGGTGTCGGTATTATAGGGTTGCTTCTTATTGATAGAGGAAATGTCATCCCAGGTTTTTTAACAAATGATCCTTTTCTTTCTGCGGCAAGCTATACCCTGACTACAATCCCGCTCTTTCTACTGATGGCCCAATTTATTTTGAAAGCAGGAATTGTTCAAGATTTGTTTACGATTATTTATAACATTTCTAGGGGGAAAAAGGGATTACTAGGGACGTTAACGATTGTAGTTGGTGGATTTTTAGGAGCCGTTTCTGGATCAGGGACTGCAACAGCAGCTTCATTAGGGCAGGTAGCTGTACCAGAGTTAAAAAAGCATGGATATAAAAGTGAATTAGCAGGAGCTATTGCGGCTGTTGGAGGGTCATTATCAGGAATAATTCCTCCAAGTATCATACTAATTTTATATGGTGTTATTACTGAAACACCAATAGGTGCACTATTTATTGGAGCATTAATACCAGGCATCATGATTATGTTTGTATTTATTGGATGTATGCTTTACTACTTAAGAAAAACAGATCGATTAAACCCGGTGGAAGATGGGATAGTTGTTTCTAAAAGTAAGCCAATTAGTGTATCAAGGATGATTACTGTACTTTTAGTAGGTACTTTCATTACGTTCGTGATCTTTGGAGGAATTTATTCAGGGTTTGTTACACCAACAGAGGCAGGTGCAGTAGGAGCATTTGCAGCTTTCCTAGCAGCGCTAGTACTTGGAAAGGTAACGAAAGACTTTTTCATAGATTCTCTAACGGAGACAGTTAAGGTAACAGTAATGGTAATCCTTATTTTGATTGGAGCTAAAATATTTAGCCGATTTGTTTCATTATCGCTATTACCTAGAAAACTAGTAGATATGATTGGCGGTCTGTTAGAATACCCAGTATTAGTTTTAGGGCTTCTAACAATTGTATTCTTCCTACTATTTATGTTTATTGAGGGTGCTGCAGTTATTTTAATGACACTGCCTGTTACACTTCCAATTATTCAAATGATGGGTATTGATGTACTTTGGTTTGGAGTTTTCGTTTCCGTTATTTGTACCCTAGGGTTAATAACACCACCTGTCGGGTTAAGTGTTTACTCCGTATCTGGGGTTACTAAAATCCGATTAGAAGGGATATTTAGATATACCACAATTTTTGCTGTAGTTGTAGCAATTGTCGTATGTGGATTGCTTATTGCCTTCCCAGCACTTGCTACGTGGTTACCTAGTACAATGTAATTATTTTCACATAAGGTGGTGAGATTATGCCAGATCTATATCTGAAAAGCTACAAAATATTTAGCAAAATAAAATTTGTTGGATTAATTATTAGTGGTATTAGTTTGTTTTTAATGATGATATTTATTATGGGTGATGTATTAAGCCGTAACTTTTTAAATAGGTCAATTCCAGGAAATTATGAAATCGTACGAAACTACTTTATGCCACTGTCTATTTTTCCAGCTCTAGCTTATGCGTATGGCACTGGTATTTTTCCTAGAATTACAATGGTGGTTACACGGTTTAAAGTGTTATATCAACGTATCATCGTGATTGTTTTATTATTCATTGAATTAGTGCTCTTCTCTCTATTAGCCTATTATGGCTTACAGTATGCACTAGAAGGAGTAAGAGAAGGTCTTGCTTTTCCAGCTGGCGGAAATTTATACCCACTGTACCCATTTATCTTTCTCGTACCTATAGGATTTGGTTTATTAATTATTGAGGTAATCTATTTAATTATGAAGAATATCCTTCAAAAGGAACCAACTATGACAGTACTAGATGAGCCTGATGATGACGCATTAACTAGAGAATAGGATAGGTAAATATATTTAACTACTGTGGTGTAATGAATGAAGTAGTTACGCTAGAAGTGAGCGAACGAGTAGCTTATATTACTTTAAACCAACCACAAAACATGAATGCTTTGTCGGATGAATTGGTTGAACATTTTAGATGTTCGATAAGCAAAGTAAAATCGGACTCGAATATTCGTTCACTTATTCTAACTGGAAGTGAAAAAGCTTTTAGTGCAGGTGGGGATATAAAAAGCTTTCCTCAGACTAATCAATAGGGGTGCCAGGCACCTTTACTACAGTACTGTGGTAAAGGTGCCTGGCACCGTTTCAAGAGCTATAGAATAATTATAGTTAGAAATTCCATACTAAACAAAAAATGGTGGTGAATCAGAGAATGAAGAAGATAATCTTGTTAACAATAACTACCTTTGTCTCGTTTGTTATGTTAGGCTGTGGAGCGGGTGGTGGTGCCAATGAGGAGATAATGCATGATGAAGTCACTCATGAAAAAACAGTGGAATTAGAAGAGACGGTCGGAGATGATCAAACGGTAGCCGACGAACTAGGACAAGCAACAGCGCTTGGTCATATCCTAGAATTTGAATTAGAGATTGATTTAGTTAATGATGAAGAAATTGATATGGAATACAAACAAAAAGGTGAAGAGGAAACAGCTGAAGTAGAGACCAAAACTGCAGAGGGACAACAAGAGAAAAGAGGGAGAGAAGCCATAGAAGAAATACAAAACCTTGTTTCGCAAATAGCACTCAATCCTAATACGGATCCTAAAGAAGCAATGGAGCAGATCTTAGCGACGTTGAACATCTCAAATAATGATGTTAGGAAATGGGAACTTGAAGTTGACTTTACTACAGGTGAAAAACTAAAAGGAAATTTTAATTAACCAACCATATTCTTTACATAACGTTTAAAATGAATATAAGATAAAACAACGCAAGACCCTTAAAGACAACTATACTTTACCGCATTAAAGGTACCTGGTACCGGAGGGAGGGAGAAAAATGAGAGAGTTAACATCACTTGACATGGTTGAGGCATTTTTAAAAGAACATCAATATAGTTTTATTTATATTTCTCGAACGAATTGTGGAGTTTGTCATGCGTTATTACCTCAAGTGAAAGAGGTGCTGCAACGATATCCACTCATCCAACTGGGATTTATCAATGCGGATGACGTCGAAGAAATTGCCGGTAGGTTTTCTATATTTACAGTACCTGCTATGCTTTTATTTATTGAGGAGAAAGAATATATTAGAGAAGCGCGGTTCGTTCACTTAGACGCACTCGAGGAGAAGATAAAAAAGGTATATACAATGCAGACAACGCACGATGAGTAAAAACGCTTTCTTTTTAATGATAGATAGACGTACAATGAAACATACTAAAGAAAAAGGAGGGAAAGCAAATGGCTGTTGAAATTGGTGAAGAATTGTACTTTGGGGATGAAGGCAACGAAGAGCTGTATGAAGTACTTTATACGTGTGAACTCAATGAAAAAAACTATTTAGTAGCAGGTCTAAGCGCAGACTTAGAGGACCCAGATAAAGATCCAAATATTATCTCGTTCAGTTATACTGAAGACGAAGAAGGAACGCTATTCTTTGATGAATTAAGTGACGAAGAATGGCAGCAAGTAGAAGCAAAGTTTAATGCGTACATAGAAAAAGTGGGTCAAGAAGAATAAATCTGTTTTAAGTGAAGGGTATGGATCCATTGAGGATTTGTACCCTTTTTTACGTTGAAATTACGGGTAAGAGAAATATATACAATAATAAATTACTCAAGTTCACAATAAAGAGAAACTGTTATATTGACGGACAAAGTACCAACTGTCATCTCAATCATTTAGTTACTCTAAACAAAGAAGAGGTGCAGGAAGGATAGGAAGCAACAGGCGAACTCATAACGGAACGCACCGGATAATAAGTTGTATACTGAGGATACGAATAAGTATTAGTGGGGTAATTATTGATCGTATTTCTTTTTTCTAAATAATCATGACTAGATGCTTGTTTACCATTCGTTTGCTCGTACAAAGGATGTACCCAAAAATTAAAGCGATACATAGCAATCCTCCTAACTCATGGATTACATTTATACTATGAAATATTTACACAAATGGAGTATGTTCATCTATGAAATTCACAGTAGCTACGTCTCTTATAAAAAGTATTATATGATAGCTGCTGGCGCACAGCCTCAAGAATTATCAAGATCAAGATGTGGCAACTAGCAACATATATATGGCGCAATATTAAGTAGAATAGAAGTACATACAACTTCACCTAAATCCGGTAATTACACAACTATTTCAATGTAGAGGTGACTAAAAAACTCCACAAGGAAATAAGGTGTAGACCTTATGAAAGATATGGTGAAATTCATTTTTACTAGGAGGAATAAAATGGATTACACTAATATACACAAACTCATTAATTACTTACGAGCCACATATAAAATATTAGATGAAGAATGGAAGAAATCGGTTCAAGCGTTAGGGTTAACGCAAGCCGAGCATCATCTATTGAGCATCGTTTATTATGAAAAGATTATATCGATGTCTAAGTTGGCTCAACTCGGTTTAATTGATATATCAACGGTAATGCAAGTAACGAAAAGATTAACACAAAAAGGTCTTATTAGTATTGAAAAGGATGAAAGAGATCTGCGAGTATCCTATGTCAAGTTAACTGAATTAGGCGCTGAAAAAGTGAGAACGTCCTACGAGGGTACACTGAAGCTTCAAGACTATATTGAACAATTCATAGCGAACAGTGAGGAAAATAAAAAATTCATGGATCAGTTGGCCGACTTTCAACAAGAATTAAACCAGCATTTTCATGGAAGAGAATTTGTAGAATGGGTAGAAAAGTCAAGTAAACGCGAAATACACGGAGCGTAGTTGGATGGATCGTTTAATCAATGGAACACAGCATTGTTTAGATCTTGCAAAGAATAAATTTAACAATAAAACGGACGATGAACGGGAGGACAGGTGAAAACTTGTTCTTCTTTATTTGGTTAAACGTTATTAGAAGCTCAAGCAACTCTTCAAAAAAGCCACTGCCTTCTATATAAAAATAAATATCACTAGGACAAGCGCATTTTGTAACCAATTTAACATAAAATAGTCTACGCTTAAGTGATTTATATTGTGGTAAAATATTCAAGAATAAGAAAATTCTTTACCCCGTTTAACTGACCTAAAACGATCACATCAAGCATTTGAGGAAGTAAAAAAAGCTAAGTGGGAGACGATTGAACACAGACTAACGTCACCACGTCCTGTGGCAACGTTTGTGAGATCCACATCTTGTGGCCCTCAATAACAACCCGATTAATTTTCAGTTGGGGATGAAGAACCCCCATTGAAAGAGTTTCACTTTATCTTCTATAGAAAGTATGGCGAACACGAATGAAAAAAACTAAAGATTATACAGCAAACAGTTTGTATGGCATGGTTTCTACAGCTTCGAAGCCTGCGACAGATGCAGGCGTTGAAATGCTTGAAAAAGGCGGAAATGCAGTAGATGCAGCCGTTGCAGCTGCTCTTTGTCTCGGCGTTACCGAACCGCAAGCTTCAGGGATTGGCGGGCAATCGATGGCATTGCTTTATTTAAAGGAAGAAGATCGCGTGTTTGCTTTAGACGGCTCTTCCCGCGCTCCTTTTAATGTTCAACCGATGAAGACACCAGAAAAACCGATTAAACTAGGACTGAAATCAACGACCGTTCCATCTACACCTGCCACTTTAGGATATATGCAAGAATCATATGGCAAGCTGACATTTGCTGAAGTTGCCGCGCCAGCGATCCGCGCGGCCAAAGAAGGCTTTACTGTTTCTCCATTGATCCACAAGTTACTCAAAAAAGAAGCAGACCATTTACGTGAAGATCCTTTCATTGTTAAGAACTACTTTGAGAATGGCGAACCGAAAAATACAGGTGAACTCATCCAGCAGCCCGAACTTGCGACCACTCTAGAAACGATGGTAGAAAGAGGTTGGCAAGATTTTTACGTAGGAACGATCGGACAACAAATAATCGAGGATATGAAAAATCGAGACGGCTTAATAACAGAAGCGGATCTATCCCAAATCCCGCTTCCAGTTGAAAGAGATGTGCTTTCGAGCAGCTATAGAGGGTACGATCTTTATACATTCCCACCTCCTGGGGCAGGACGAGTGCTCATTCAAATTTTAAATACATTAGAAAGCTTTTCTCCTGACATACTGAATACAGAGGAGCCGATTGGTGCCGTTCTCTCCGCTTTAGCGTTCCAATTTGCGCTAACGAATCGACAGAACATGCCGATCCATCCTGACTATTATTTACAAACTGTTAATAATCTCATGTTGGATAAAGAATATGCGGCAGAAGTCGCTCAACTCATTACTAGAATTGCCGAAACAAATTTACCAGATCTGTTTCCCGCACCTCCTACTTCAGGTGAAACGACCCATCTGTCAGTTGCAGACAGAGACGGAAATGCAGTAGGAATCACTCAATCGATTGAACTTGTATTTGGTAGTAAACGAATGGCTAATGGCCTAGGCTTCTTTTACAACAACTACATGAGTGCGTTTGATTATAAAAATATGACCCATCCCTATTATCTTTTACCCGGTGGAAAGCCATGGAGCAGTGTCGCACCGACGCTTATCTTTAAAGACGGTTCACCGAGATTTTTATTAGGCAGTCCTGGCAGTAGTCGCATTTCGACTTCACTGGCGCAAGTGATTACACGTTTAATTGACCGCAACGAAAACTTAGATGCAGCCATTGCCGCACCGCGGTTTCATTCTTCAGACACTGGACAGCTTTTAATTGAAAAAGCAAGATTTACTGAGGATGTCTTATCAGCACTAACAAATACCGGGTTTGAATTAAAACGAAGAGGGGCCTATAGTTTTTACTTAGGCTGTGTCCAAGGCATACAGTTTCCTGAAAAACACGGAGAACCATTTTACGGAGTCGCTGACCTACGAAGAGATGGAACAGCAAAAGGACCAGAAACATTAACATAATAGAAGGGTGAGGGCGTAATGAAAATTGCAATAGTCTACAACCGTGAAAGTCAAGCTGTTATTAATTTATTCGGAAAACAAAATCGGGAAAAATACGGTCTTGAAACGATTCGAAACATTAAGGAAGCCTTAGTTGCGGGCGGACATCAAGTTAAGACGTTTGAAGGAGATAAAAACATCATCGCGAAGCTAGAAGAATTCATGCCGTCTGTCGTATCCGGCGAACGGCCTGGTCTTGTTTTTAACTTAAGTTATGGTATTCAAGGAAAAGGTCGCTACATGCACATCCCAGGAATTTTAGAAATGCTCGGAATTCCTTATGTTGGCTCAGGACCTGAAACACACGCATTAGCACTTGATAAAGTCGTTACGAAAATGATTTTAATCCAAAGAGGACTTCCTACACCTAAATTTACCGTCATGGAAAAGCCGGACTCTCCAATCATGGATGACTTAAAATACCCTCTCATTGTAAAACCCAAAGATGAAGCAGTCTCATTCGGACTTAAAGTCGTTCACAATGAAGAAGAGCTCCGAGCAGGTGTTCAAGTGATCTATGAAACGTTCCAAGCACCGACATTAGTTGAGGAATACATTGAAGGGCGAGAAGTTAACGTTGGGCTTCTTGGAAATAATCCGGTTGAAGCACTTCTGCCCGTCGAACTGGTCTTCGGTGAGGGAGAACAGATCTATACATACGAAGATAAAAAGAACAAAAGCGGAAGAACCGTTCAAAAGGTTTGTCCAGCGCCGCTTTCTGAAGAACAAACGAAAGAAATTCAACAGCTAGCGATTGATACATTTAACGCATTAGGTTGTTATGACAGTGCCCGTGTTGACTTCCGAATCGATAAAGATGGAAAACCATATATTCTAGAAGTGAATTCGATGGCAAGCTTAGGGGCTGACGGCTCTTTTGTCTATGCCGCCGAAACGATGGGGTTAAGCTATGCTGATTTAATGAACAAGCTGATTGACATTACGAATGAACGTTATTTTGGTCCGTATTTCCTCGATAACAATATAGAAGAAGGGAAAGACCAACTAGAGCTCATTTCAACGATTACACAAAAACGCGATAAAATTGAAGCGGATTTAAAACGTTGGACAAACATTTCAAGTTGGACAGAAGATCCTGTCGGGTTAAGTACAATTCGCAGACGTTTAGAAGAGCGGTTAAAAGCATTAGACCTTAGACTTGTCGAAGAACACACGAACGGACGATCGGCTTGGACCTGGGAAACAAAAGAAGGCTTTGAAGATGGCACGTTACTCGTTATTCCAATCGACATCCCTGGAGAGCGAACAGGCTTTCCGATTCCGTACCGCACCGAGCAAGAGTGGATCTACGGGGAAGGTGTAGCTTCGAGCCGCGGAGGTCTTGTTACAATATTAACGGCTTTAGAAGCACTTGACGCACAAGGGTTGCTGTCAGAAAAGAAAGTCGGCGTCTATTTTTATTCAGATGAAGGAAGAGGAATGCGTTACAGCAACTCAACCTTACGTAAAGCAGCCCAAAAATCCAAACAGGTCATTGTACTGCAACCTGGATTTACAGATGGAAAAATTGCCGACCAACGTCGGGGATCTAAACAATATAGCATTATCGTAGAAGGCGATCCAATGCGAATTGGGAAGCAAACAAATGAAACCGATGTCCTTAGCGATTTTATTCAAAAAGCAGAAAAGCTTAAGAAATTTAGTAGTCGTAATAAAAAATTAACCGTGGCTGTTCAAGACGTACGTTCGCAGCGTTACAGTGTGTTATTGCCACACCGCGTCCATGCAACGGTAGTTGTCACGTATGTAGACGAAAAGCTAGCGGAAGATGTAGAAAAACAAATCCGAGAAACGTTTACATCTAAGTCTAGCGGCATGCGAGCTTATGTTGAAACATTAGTTGAACGTCCGCCATTATTACGTAAGCATAATAACCCGATGATTACACACCTGCAAGAGTTAAGCAGTAAATGGAACTTACCGTTTGGAATGGAGTCGAGTCTTATCGCAACGGCTGCTGGAGAAATTCCAACGAATATTCCTGTCGTGTGTGGCTTCGCACCGGCTAGTAAACATTTATATACACCTGCCGAAGCGATCCACCGAAGTGAACTAATTCAACGTTCTTTATTACTCGGGTTGTTTTTACTGGAACAATAAGATGAGCGAGATAAAAAAGAAGTTACCTATCGTGATATCAGTTCCCCACGGGGGACTGATGATCCCAACGAATTTAATCAAGAAATGCTTGCTCACACCGGAGGAAGTTTTACTTGATTGTGACACATGGTCTCATGAGATTTATGACTTCAATGGAATGGTCGAAGAGTTTGTCGACACACCCATCGCGCGTATTGTTGTCGATATGAATCGTCACCAAAATGATCTGCCTCCGCAAAATCCCGATGGCGTCGTCAAAACGTTGTCTGTCGTCCAAAAGCCGGTGTGGGATACAGAAGACGGTGGTTTAACACAAGCCGAAATTCAGGTTTTGATGGATGATTACTATTCTAATTACCATCAACAGCTTGAGGCAGCAGCCAACAACCCGAACGTTGTGTTAGGAATCGATTGTCATACGATGCTTGATGTCGGTCCCGTCGCTATAGGAGAAAATTGGGAAAAGCGCCCTTTGTTTTGTCTCGGTAACCGCGGGTCTGAAACCGGCCACTCAAAAGGCGAGCCGATCACAGCACCCGTTGAAATGATGGAAAAACTGAAGCGCTTGCTAGAAGATAAATTCAGTGACTACAAAGCCGAAGCCGAAGGTATGCCAATCGTCACACTCAATCAACCATTTGCTGGCGGTTATATTACGAAATATCACGGGAACAAAGGTAACATCCCGTGGATCCAACTAGAGATCAACCGCCGCATGTATTTACCTAAGCTATCCGAAAAACTAAAAGTCATCCCGCCCAAGGAGACACAAATCAAACTGAAAAAGTTCCGTGATGATTTGTATGAAGTTTTTAAAGAATTGGTGGAGGAGTAGAGTATAGATTAATCTGATCACCAACACACGAAGAAAGTTTCAATTGAGTTCCCGTTACTATTGAAAACCTAAAATAAAAGACTTAAAAAAGGCTATCAACGTACCGCCCCCAAAAGTTAGAGTAGAAACTAACTGTTGGGTTTTTTTTAACTGATATTAAATTTATCCTTTACACATTCAATTTCCAATATGGTTAAATATGCATATAGCGCTAATTTCTATGCTATTAGGAGGGTGTATGAGAGCCTGTACAATACAAAACCGTCTTAAACGATATCTATTAGATCTACTCCAATTATTAAAAGTAGAAGAATTAGAGTTGCCCGAGCAAGCAAAGAAAGAGTTTGATAACATTTTTGAAAATTCCATATTAGCAGCTGAAGGTAAGTATATTCCTTATCGTAGTGACTACCCAATCTATCAATTTTTAAATTATCTCATTGAGAATAAAAATGTATTAGTGCATGGTTCTAATAACCCCGTGATTGATAGCTTCGAACCAAAAGATAGTACGCTATTTAATGGGAAGCCAATAAAAGCTGTGTTTGCCGCAAGCGATGGCGTATGGTCCTTATTTTTTGCTGTTAAAAATCGAAAAGACTATGCAAACTATAAACGTTCACTAAGAAATCTTTGCTTGACGGTTCCAACAAAGAAAGGCATCAGACGTTACTATTATTTTTCTATTAATAATGAAGACGTCGAGGACGTTTGGACATCTGGTACTCTTTATATTTTGCCTAAAGATAAGTTTAAGCCAGCTGGAATTAGCGATGAGTGGGTATGTGAACAAAATGTAAAGCCACTAGCGAAACTATCCGTGACACCAACGGATTTCCCTTTTTTAGAGAACATCCGAACACACGCAGAGACTGAGTCTATTATAAAAACCATATTAAAAGCATTGTTTTTTAAAAGTAACAACAAATCAAAATAGTTATTTCAAACCTTTTGAACATTGCGTTACTGAAGCGGACTCAGAAGCCCTTATTTGTGACAATACCAGTGATTTCTAGAGTTTACCGGACTGAGAGGACCTTATTCTCTGAAATAACCATCTTTCACACAGTGAAAGTGACAAATAACGGCCTCTCAGTCATCTAACATTACCAAAATGTTAGATTTAGAGGAAATAAGGGCTTCTCAGTCCCCTAAAAGTCTATCGCACCTTATTTCTGCCTGTCCTTCTCTAGTCGACTAATTCGTAAATTGTGAAATAGTTTTAAAAGAGGAAGTGGGCCCCAAGGCCTTTATTGGTGACACACAAACCACGATCTATTAAGTTTTTACCGAAATGAAAGTTCGCTCTTATTACGCCAATCACGAAAATTACTCATCCACCTGAACTTGTTTGTTTTTGAAAGCTCCTGAATGTAGCAACGTAACATCAACTACTATATCGTCTAATAGTTGCTCGTGTAAAAAATCATCATTCTTAAATTGGCTCCAGTCTTCTTTTCTTTCTTTATAAATCAAATGCTCTAAATTTAGAAAATCGATATTTTCCTCAACACCTAACTGATATAACTCCTGAATTTGCTTGGCGATACTTTCGTTTGTTTCCTGTTCCATTTCCCTTAATTTAGTCAATCCTGCTAACTCATTGCCTATACTTCCTTCACCATTCATGACAACTTGAAATTTATACGTATCTTGATGTTCTTTCAAAATAATATCAGTGTCTATATGATCCATTACAACAAGAAATTCTGCTTTTTCCTTACTAGGAACAAGTAGGGATGCGCGCATTGTTTCAGGAGCCACCCAGCGAAGTCCTTTTAATTGGTCTAAATTGAAAAATCCCTTATAATTTAAATTTTGAATAAAGTAGGCCCCATTTAATGCAAGTTTCGGCTCATCTTCTTGCCCTTGTTGCCAGTGATCCTTGTTAATAGATAATGAGGGAATATAAGTCGTCCGAGCGGGTTCGAAGATTTCTCTTCCAAATTGGTTGACCTTAATGGGTCTTACCAAAGAACTTTGCTCGAAAAGTCTTTGTGGATTGTGTAAAACCGTTTCTAGTGAAGTGCGCTCGAAAAAGCCGAGAGTTGTTAACATCTCATCTAGTGGCTCTTTTGTTGCAAATACCCATGGTGTTAATCGAAATTCATAATACCTTGTTAATCCATCAAAAATATTTTCAATTCCTTCTTCTAGAGCCGACTCACTCAGGAGAATTGTTGTCATATGAGACCAAATAAACCGATTTTGGCCTGACTCATAAACTCTAAAGAAAGCTTCAATAAAAGTAGGTCCTGTAACGTCAGAAACATAAGTTAACGGCGGACTTTCCTGACCTTCTGTACTAGCAACAGATGCTAAGTTAATTAATTGAATAAATAAATGGTACTCGCCTTCTTTAAAGTCTACACCGATGGCGGTTGCATAGTTAAGATTTTGAATTTCTTTCATATCCGTAGTACATCCAGATAAAATGAGTAATCCAATAAGGAGACTGTAAACAATTCTAGATCCTACTTTCAATTTCATTCTCTCCTTTTTCTCATCTGAATGGTAGGCGACGTAAAATCTTTTCTTTTAAATGGATTCGTCAAAAAAGCATTTAAGTAGTCCCTAAAACGTAGAGAGGAAATGGGTTCAAGATAAGATAGGCGAAACGATTCTAATTGTGCTAAATAAATAATAATACTTAAAAAAGTAAGGACAAATCCATATACACCTAAAAAGAGGGAAATGATCATTGAGTATATACGTAAAATGGTAACAGTCCCTGTTAGTGATTGATTGACCAGAGTATAGGTTGCTACAGCGGATATAGCGATTACAACGAGTAAGGTTGGTGAAGTTAATCCAGCTCGAATGGCAGCATCACCGATAATGAGCCCACCAACAATAGATATCGTTTGTCCTACAGCTGAAGGCATTCGAATGACAGCTTCCCTAAGAATTTCAAATAATAAGAGGATAAAAAAAGCTTCTAACGGTAATGAAAATGGTAGACCTTCACGTGATATAACAATAGTGGCAAGAAGAGAAAATGGAAGCTGATCTAAATTTACAGTCGTAATTGCAATATAAAAACCTGGAGCAAATATAGATATCGCTAACCCGATAAATCGAATTAGCCTTTGTAAAGCTACGATCGAATATGGGAAATGAACATCCTCCGGTGATTTCAACATAGCAAACAAGTTGATAGGACCGATTAAAACAGAAGGTGAACCATCTACAATCACAACGAAACGACCACGTAACAAGCATTCAATAGCATAATCTGCACGTGTAATATAGTCGAAAAGAGGAAAAATAGAAAACGTACGGTCTGAAATCCATTGTTCTAACTGACCCGAACTCAATAAACTTTCTGTTTCCAACGTTTCTAATCGTTTTCTAATTTCCTCTAAGATTTGAGTATTTATTTTGTTGCTAAGATAAAGCAAGGATACTTTTGTTTTACTCAAACTACCTATTTCGAATTGTTCATTATGTAACGTTTCTGACTTAACTCTCTTTCGAATAAGAGAGATATTTATATGCAGTTCCTCTGTAAAACCATCTCGAGGCCCCTTTAAAGAAATTTCAGTTTTTGATTCCTCAGGTGACCTTGATGGGACCTTAGAAATATCAACTGCATAAACATGTGAATCTTGATTAATGTAAAAAATTAAAAATCCTGAGAAGACTTTATCAACGATTTCCTCCATATTATCAACTAATTTAATCGGTGGTAAATCTTTCTTATCTTCCTCAAGACCTTCCACTATATAAGCTGCTATTTTATTAAAATAGTCATTAAGCTGAGTCATATCCACCATACCTTCACAAATAAAGGCGGTTACATCCGGTTGTTTTTCAATAGGTAAAAATGAAATATCTGCTGAACTTTCAAAAAAAGATTTTAAGTCTTCTTTAACTAATTCTCCCTTGCTTAACATTTCATTAATTTTAGTAATTTTCATCTGTTGTTCGTTGTCTCTCATAACTTTGGGGACCCTTTCTTTTTGTGAAATAACCTACAGTTAAAAGTGTTAAAGTAATCCCTATACCAAATAAAACGACGAAAGGATAGAAATAATTTCTTAAAATGGTTTGCATCCAAATATCACTAACATGAAAAAACATGACTAAAGAATAAACAACAGCAGTCGAGATGATATATAACCGTTTTCTCTTAACCGTGCGAAGCTTAAAAATATTGCCAACCAAATAAAAGCAGAGTGATATTCGAATCACAGCACCACATAGTAACTGAAAGACGGCTAATGCATCAACGTGTGATATATGTTCACCTAATTCAACTAAACGCCACTGTTCAAAAGCAGGAAACCGTAAATCAGCTGCAATATTAGGACCAAATGCCACAATCGAACCTATCGTTGGTCCAAGTACCAGTCCTGTTAATAAGGTAATTAAGATAAATATAAATAAAAAGGAGACCGGTTTATTAAAGTATTGCTGCAGTAAAAAAAGAATCAATAAATCAACACTTCCCCCTAGAACAATAAGTACACCATGAACGATAGAAACATGATCCGTATCAAATAGAGGGAATAAAAAAGAATAATCTTTTTTATCCATTGTCGTAATTGCCACGAAATGCCCAAGAGCCCATACAATCGGTAAAATTAATGCTGATGTATAGACAATGGTTTTAAGAGATGTCGTAGCGGCCCATATACATAAAAAGAGAAAAGGGATAACGAGATATCCTGTAGGCGTCAATGGCAGAAAATAAATTTTCACGGATACGACTAAATCATAAAAAGAAATAAAGCCAATGATTATAATATATAAGAAAAATAACAAGAGAATAATATTCGAAACCCCTTTACCGACTCTCAGATGTAACCAGTCTCCCAAAGGGGCTCTCTCAGGATTCTTTTTGAATATAGATGAAAGGATTTTACCCCATAAAAGAAGAATAATATAACTGATTAAGACACAAATCCAAGCATCACGCTTTGCGACACTTAATAAATGCGGAATGATTAACACGTGATTGGAAATGCCAATAAAAAGAAGTAATACAAATGTTATTTGGATACGTGAGAAGGTCAAATCAGATCCTCCAGTATATTTGTTTCAGATAGTGTTTGTGAAAAATTTCTATTTTATGTATTGGCATACAAGCCATCAAAGCCCACTGTAGAAAAAGTAACGCAAGGTGAAATCAGGAACAATATCGTGAAAAAGGTAGGTTGCATTTGTCTTGTTGAATTTTCTGATGAAATGTAATCGTACACATTAAAGTTACAAACTAGATTAGAGGGGATGCAGGAGAATTGAGTTGAAATATTGAAATCTTTCGTTTTATATACACATTAGCTATCATACTAATCGTTATCTTAACCATCGCGATCTATTTAGTAATTGTGGCGTTACAAGGGATGTTGTTTGTATCTGAAGACTACATGATGTGGATTTTTAAATATCCTGTTTCAAGGTTCGTGCTTGTTTACGAAATCCTCCTCATTATAAGTTTTTTTATATATTGAACCGGCGCACGAAAAATTCAGTCTTTCCCTCTAGTGCAAGCCAAACGGCCTCTTTCGTTAACCGAATCTCCTAGTTTTTCCCTCTAGCGCTCACCAATCGGCTTCTTTCGTTAACCGAATCTCCTAGTTTTTCCCTCTAGCGCTCACCAATCGGCCTCTTTCGTTAACGAGATCTCCTAATTTTTCCCTCTAACGCTCACCAATTGGCCTCTTTCGTTAGCTGATTCCCCTAAATTTCCCCTCTAATGCAACCGAATACGGAAAAATCGAGAATACAAATTAAAGAAACAGAAGGCTAGGAGATCATCGGATTTCCTAGTTTTTTTGCCATGGTCATCATTGGCTTATGTTCAATTTCCGTATAAATACGAAGATGAAAGTCTATCAAACTTGTAATCAATCGAACGAGAATGGAAAAAATAAAATGAAATTCCAAAAAAAGTATTGACACATATCAAAGTATAGTAATATTATAAAACGTATAAGATTACTCGGATATAAAAGTACTGACTGGAAAACCAGAGGTCCTTCTTCCTGTTAGAGTGAATGACAACATTATATTGTAGGGGGATCATCGAATGTTACCGAATTTAAAAGATAAACAACAAGAAGGAAACGTACCTTCAAATGAAGAAAAGAAAAGAAGTTGGAACACTGAAGATTGGTGGGCCGTTTGGTTAGGTTTTGGCGTTATATTTTTAGTTCTTATCAATTTTATACCTAAACCTACATTACCCGCTCGATGGGGCTCAGGGGATCAACAAGGGATTTTAAACACGATACCGAGTGATGGTGTCATACCTGTTGTCATTACCGGAATTATAACGTTATTCATTTTTTACGTAGCGATTCGATTTTTAAAAAAGGAAATTAGTAATCAGTTTCTAGTGGCATTTCCAGTTCTTTTTGCATTAACTTTACTTGCTTACGTACTTGGACAGTATGGACCTTGGCGTCATTACGGGTTCAACGATGTCATCTGGGCGTTAGCGATCGGGTTATTTATAAGTAACGTTTTAAAAACACCGGCGTTTTTAAAAAGCGTTCTGCATACCGAACTGTATATTAAAGCAGGGTTAGTTTTACTAGGAGCTTCAATTTTATTTGATCGTATGTTAGCTCTTGGTATGTTAGGCGTAGGAGTCGCTTGGGTTGTCACCCCGATTGTCATTATTGTCATGTACTGGTTCTCACAGCGTTACTTAAAGATGAACGACCAAAAAGAATTAGCTATAACCATTTCATCAGCAACAGCAGTTTGTGGTGTATCTGCAGCAATTGCATCGGGAACTGCAGCAAAGGCGAAGAAAGAAGAGATTACACTGGCAATTTCGATCACATTGATTTTTACAATCTTAATGATGTTAGGTATGCCTGCACTTGTTCGATTGTTCGGAATCGACCCGATTGTAGGAGGAGCTTGGCTTGGTGGTACGATTGATGCAACAGGGGCAGTAGTTGCCGCCGGTTCTTTACTAGGCGATGAAGCTATGGAAGTCGCTTCGGTCATTAAGATGGTACAAAACATTTTAATTGGATTTGTTGCGGTGGCGATTGCCATTTTCTTCGTATCACGAGTTGAAAACAAAGGAACGACTAGCAAGAAGAAAGTTTCAGGAAAAGAAATTTGGGTGCGCATGCCAAAGTTTATTTTAGGATTTATCGGTGCCTCACTGATTTTCTCATTCCTATTGCCGGATCAAACGGTTGAAGCAGCCTTACCAACCATCGATGGCTATCGTGGCTTATTTTTTACACTAGCGTTTGTCAGCATTGGGTTAGAGTCCAACTTTAAAGAACTAGCTAAAGGGGTTCGAGGTGGAAAACCTATCATTCTATACATCGTCGGACAGCTATTCAATATTATCTTAACGTTACTTGCAGCGTGGGTGTTCTTTAGTGGAACGTTCTTCACACTACCATTCTAGGGGATGTAATGATGAAAAAATTCGTGAACTTATTAGGCTTTGCCGTCGTTATTTTTGTCGTGACGTCTGTATTGCACCACTTACCTGGAGCACCTTCAGATGAACCTGGGGCAGGCGACATCTGGTGGATGAATGTTCCTGAGATTAATGAGATGTATGAGAAAATGAACGAGAAAACGCAGGGATAGGAAGATTGGAAGAACAAAATAAGCATAAGGCTGTGTTTAAGAATTAAACTTAGACACAGTCTTTTTTCTGCTCGATCTACACAGCGTATAATGCTTGTATATTTAAACGATATTCTCATTCGATTTATCCAGTTTCAGGAAAATTCCGACGATATAACTCATTTTCATGCCCGGTTTATCCAGTATAAGGTAAAATGAGGTCATAAATCTCAAATCCATGCCCACTTTCTCCATTTTTGGGAAAATACGGGCCACAAACACATTTTTCGCACCCTATATATCCATTATTAGGAAAAAACAGCTCAAAAAAATCATTTTAACAACAATAGCGTCGGCCCAGAACGTAGTCCCAATTACCGAAGAATCTATTAAAAAAATTTTATATAAAAAAATGAACTTTCTTCAAAGCTGAGGACTCTTATAGGGGAGAGGGAGAGAGGTGAAGGCATGAAAGTCATTCGATTAGTAAAAAAAGCGAAAAAAGGAAACAAAGAAGCATTGCTCCAATTAATTATGGCTGAAAAAGACCTGTACTACAAGCTAGCTCTCACCTACATGGGGAACTCACACGACGCCATGGGTGCGATGGAAGAAATGATCGTAGCACTTTATGAAAAAATCGATCAACTAAAAAAAGAAGACGCGTTCTATAGTTGGAGCAAAACGATCTTAGTGAACTGCTGTAAAACACTGCTCCGTAAGCAAAAAAAAATCGTACTCATTGAAGAATGGAATACGCCGATTGAAAGTGAAACGGGGCATGCGCTAAATGTGAACCCGTATGTTCGGACAGAACGGCAAATCGACATTCAACAACTGTTGCTTCATTTAAATGACCATCAGCGAGAGGCGATTCAATTAAAATATTTTCACGACCTCGACTATCAAACGATAGCAGAGATGACGAATGTGTCAGTTGGAACGGTGAAATCGAGAGTTTTTCAAGGACTAAAAAAACTAAGAGAGCACTATGGGGGTGAGATGGATGAGTAATATCGAAAAGCATTTAAAAGAAGAAAAAGAACGGTTGGACCACATGACAGCACCAGCTGAATTAGAAGCGAGATTAAGAGGGGCACTAGAGAACCGAACGCCAGTTAAAAGAACGAAACGCAAAACACCGTTTATCGGTGCTGCAGCTGTCGCCTTACTTTTCATGGTCATTGTTGGCTATCATTACAATGGATTTGCTTATTACGGGAAGAAATTGTTTGGTTTTGATGAAGTCATCACAGGTACATTAAAAGAACTAAATGAAGATGAGATGGGCCAAATCATAGATAAGCACAAGCAATTAGCAGACGGAACGGTGTTCACAGTGGACGGAGTTATGACCGATGCCAATCAGCTGATCCTGTATTATACATTAACCAATCCGAACGGTCTTTCTTATGAAGATCATTTCCGGTTTTACCGAATGACTGGCTTTTTAACCAACTCCCATGCCGTTGGAGGTCAATCTTTACTCAATGAAGAGGAGAATGAAATCAAAGGAATGTTGTCATTTGAACCCGTTAGTCCTTTTACAAAAGAATTAACCTTGCACTTTTCTAACCAATGGCAAAATGGACAATTCATCGAAGACACCCTTTTTTCCCGTACAATCCAAATCAAGCGATGCAAACTGAGTTTAAACAGTCGATTCGAAAGTCCGTTAACGTCGACCAAGGAAGAGTTACCTTTCATTCGATTACAGCAACACCGACAATGACGGTGATTGATGGAAAGTTACAAGTTGACAATTATGATCGCGTCAACTATGCGTTAGGAGGTGTTGATTTAGTCGCTAATGGTGAAGTTTTACAACAACTAGGGGGCGGAAGTACATCGACTATAAGAGGCTTTAATTTTGATATCCGCTTTGACGCCTTACCGCAGCCATTACAGTCACTTGAACTCGTTATGCGAGAGTTTGTCGGCTATGAAAAGCTGGAACAAACAGTTAACCTTGGAACGATCGACAAAGATCCAATTCCTCTTCATGACGGGAAATCATTATGGATCATTGACATGTCAACTACTTCAACCGGAGTAGAAATGACGATTGCAACTGAAGGCGACGTAATGCTGGACGGTGTCTCTATAAAAGCAGGGGATCAAGATACAGAATTACGGACGATCGTCAACCAAACCGAATTCAAACTAGATGATGGAACGCTTCTAAAACAACGAACCTTGTTGTTTGACACCATAGACAAACCTGAATTTCTAATCATAGAAGGAATGCACTACATGAAACGATACAACGAGACCATTGATATACCCATAAATTAAAATAGTAATAATCGGTACCAGGTACCTGTCCACTGGTACCTGGTACCTGAAATCAACAGGTGCCAGGTGTTTTTTGTTTACTAGTTTAGAAAATTTTCACTAGAAGAGATCTATACTACAATTTCCCTTTCCAAGTGACTAGAATTTGTTTAGCAATTCAAAGTAAAATAATTAAACCGCCCATTCATGCCGCTCAAAGCATAGATGGGCGGTTTTTAAGTTGAAAACGGTCGCACCGTGCTGCCTTTACGAATTAATAGTTATATTTAGAGGGTTTACTTTTTCCCATTCACTTCCCACTTGTAATAATCGTTTTTCAGTAAAATGATTTCCGATCAATTGCATTCCAACCGGAAGCCCTTCCGAACACAACCCGATCGGTACTGACAAACTCGGGGCACCCGTTAAGTTCGGTGGAGAAGTAAACGGCACACCACCTCTCGTTACTTCTAAGTTTTGCTCAACCCAATTTTTCTGGAAAGCCGGGGTAGTGATTGGAATGGTGGGTCCAATTAATACGTCAACGTCTTCAAACGTTTTCTTTAGGGCTTCTGTTAAAACTCGACGAACTTGCTGTGATCTAACGTAATGCGGGGAATTCGTCATCACTCCTGTTTTGAAGAATATACGTACATCATCAGCATACTCTTCAGATCGTGTTTGTAACCATTCATAGTGATACGTAGATGCCTCACCGATTGTAATAACATAACCGGCAAAAGTAGACATCGATAGTTCTGGTATATCAATGTCCATAACCGTCGCACCCATCGTTTCTAAGGTTTTAGTTGCCTTCTTAAACAAGATCTCCACATCACGGTCCAACCCTTGCATGTAATAGGAAGGTACTCCGATTTTCAATCCATCGATTCCTTTATTTAGATTTTCTGTGTAATCGGGGATCCGTGTTTTAATACTGCCAGGATCTTTTGGATCATAGCCCGCCATCACATTTAACATTAAGGCTAAATCAGAAACGGAACGTGCCATTGGACCAGCGTGATCTAGTGACCAAGCTAACGGGGCAACGCCTTTTGTACTCACTAAACCATAAGTAG
This sequence comes from Alkalihalobacterium sp. TH-98, assembly GCF_057473385.1. Taxonomy (NCBI): domain Bacteria; kingdom Bacillati; phylum Bacillota; class Bacilli; order Caryophanales; family Bacillaceae; genus Alkalihalobacterium; species Alkalihalobacterium sp. TH-98. Next base: position 30,390 of record NZ_JBYCKM010000057.1, read on the forward strand.
GCTTTAAGCCGTACACGCCACACATCGAAGCGGGCACACGAATGGATCCAAATGTATCCGTACCTGTAGCAAGCGTCGCTAATCCCGCTGCTAGTGCAGCACCACTTCCGCCACTTGAACCACCAGGACTATAATTAACGTTCCAAGGGTTTCTGGCATTTCCATAGACAGGGTTCGTATTGGTTATGCCGCCACCAAACTCATGCATATTCAGTTTCCCTAACATTACTCCACCAACTGCCATCAATTTTTCAACAGCTGTGGCGGTTTCGTCCGGGATAAAATCAGACAAAATCTTTGAGCCTGCGGTCGTACGAATCCCTTTCGTATAGTAATTGTCCTTAATACCAATAGGAATCCCGTGAAGAGGCCCTTTGTATAAGCCATTCATGATTTCTTTCTCAGCATGAGCCGCTTGTTGAAGAGCTTGTTCCGGAAGTGTCGTAATGTAAGCATTGACGCTTTGATCAATAGTTTTGATCCTCTCAAGTATTGAGTGAGTCAGTTCGGTAGGGGAAATTTGTTTGGACTCGAGTAAGGGTCCAAGTTCCGTGGCGGTTAGGGAATATAGATCAGTCATGACGGATCAGCTCCGGATCCACAATAGTCATCGGCACTTCTTCATTCAAGTCCAGTTGAATTTGTAACGGCTCCTGAGCTTGCAGGATCGTACGATAGACGTGTTGAATATACGGAAGGTCTGCTTCTTGAACAGGCATTCCGTTTACGTGCAAACTTTGCCTAATAAATGTATTTAGATCCATCTATCTCACTCCTTCTTATGCTATGAAGATAATCGTTAGTACTGCAAAAAGGGGAGTATCAAATCGAAGTGGCCATCGTTTGATACTTCCCTCAAGTTTTTAAAGAGATAAAGCCTTGTTTGCCAGCTCTACATCATTTTCAAGTATTTTTCTGAAGTCATATGAAGGATATAGACTACGGCGGTACATATAATTAAAAGCTTTGGCGTGTGTATCGATTGCCTTCATCAAGTGCTGTCTTAATACTTTGCGTACAGCCGGTGTTGCGGTTTCGGTAATAGCTATGGAATAATTTCGAACAGAAGTCTTTGCTAATGCAAGCAGATCCCCAGCATAGAACGGTAGTAAATCCTGACGCTCTTCAGCATTTCGCTTAGGGGTTGGGGCTAATGGGTAGAACTCCAAAAGCTCACGAAGATTCGTACTGATTCCGTCAATCGTCTCAGAATAAAGTTTTCTTAAATCTGGATCGGTTACTTCACCAATTGCTTTTTTTAACTTCATAAGACCGACGGATTGAAAAGCGACTAATTCATGGATCTCCAACGTTTCATGCCATGCAAGGTGGCGTGGTTGTTGCATATGACCAGTATGTTCCATTTTTCTCCTCCTATAAATGTCATCGATTTAAGCTATTCATTTTAGAGGAAAACGGGACTTTGTCTATTGAGTTTTTTGCGAATTTAGGGAACTGTTAAGGACTATTGAGAGAATGGGTGTAACTAAAAGCCCCGAATGGTTTGCGCTTGAGGAAAAATCTAGGAGAACTGAGTAACCAATAGCCCTGATTGATGTGCGGGAGAGGGAGGGGAAATTTAGGAAATACGTGAACGAAACGGCGCGAATCGTGAGCGGCAAAGGGAAAAATTAGGAGAATACATGAACGAAACGGTGCGAATCGCGAGCAGAAAAGGGAAAAATTAGGACAAATCGTGAACGAAACCGTGCAAATCGTGAGCGGTAAAGGGAAAAATTAGGAGGATGCGTGAGCGGAACAGCATGAATTGTGAGCGGTAGAGGGAATATTTAGGAGAATACATGAACGAAACGGTGCGAATCGCGAGCAGTAAAGGGAAAAATTAGGAGAAATCGTGAACGAAACCGTGCAAATCGTGAGCAGTAAAGGGAATAATTAGGAGAAATCGTGAACGAAACGGTGCGAATCGTGAGCGGTAAAGAGAAAAATTAGGAGAATACATGAACAAAACGGTGCGAATCGTGAGCGGTAAAGGGGAAAATTAGGAGAAATCGTGAACGAAACCGTGCAAATCGTGAGCAGTAAAGGGAAAAATTAGGAGGATGCGTAAACGAAAAGTCGTGAATGGCATGCGGTAGAGGGAATCTCTAGGAAAATCAAGCAACCAATAACATGAGTTAATCCAACCATAAGAAAATAACAAGAGAAACCGTAAACCGTTACATTCTATTATCCTCATAAGTTTAAATTTACAACTATATTACTTGAGAGAGAAACTCAATAAGCCTAAAATCAATATATACCATTAATATATACAGCATAAATAAAAGAGGAGAATATTATGATTGTCATTGGCATTGATTTATCCGGTCCTAGCAACCATAAAAATACTGTGATGACAGTGTTTGAAACGGAAGGGACTCAATTAAAGTTTTGTAAACTGGTTAGAAACGTAAGTGACCTTATGATTTTAAATGAAGTGATCGCACAAAGTGAACGCGATGAAATCGTGGTTGGTATAGATGCGCCTTTATCTTATCAAGATGGGGGCGGTGATCGAGAAAGTGATCGACTGCTCAGACAGTTTATCATTTCTTTAGGCATGAAATCTGGTTCAATTATGGCACCGACCTTCAATCGAATGGTGTATCTTTCGCTGCGCGGCATTAAGCTTAGTCGTGAAATAGAAAGGCTGAGGACGACGAATCACATCTCAATGGTAGAGGTTCATCCAGGAGCTGTTATTGGCTCGAGACTTCCACAAATAGAAATAGAACGGATTTTAACCTATAAACAGAATATAGAGGAGCGCCGCAATTTAAGAGGGTGGTTTTATAAGCAAGGGATCCTCGGGTTACCAAACTATATCGAGGATGAAAGTCATACGATTGATTCCGTTGCCGCTGCTTTGGGTGCTTGGCATTGGAAGGATCCCGCATTTCAACCTCAATGGATCTATCTCGCCAACACCCCCCTGCATCCCTATGACTTTTGCTGTTAAAAAATAGACCAATGTGCGAACAGGTAAGAATATCTAAATATAGTAAAATAGATACATATAATTACAATTTATTTATTATCGTGATATGATTAAGTCTTAAATAACATTCAATTACTAAGTGTTCAAGATAACTTGATATAGATAAAGCACTGTATTGAGTTAAAATAACAAATACTATTAGCGTTAGCATCTAAATATAATTCAAACTTTAAAAGGACGGAAATAAAACATGGTAAAAGATTATCTTGCTGAGGTGAAAGCTCGTTGTCTTGAATATGGCCTTAACCCGAATGAAATTCCTTCATTTGATAAAGTATCAACAGAGGAATTGACGGCAGTACACCAGCAATATGCAGATACATTAGCCGTCATAAAGGAATTTATTAATAAATTTCTAGAAAAAACAAAAGGAATCCCATTATTAGTGACTGTCACAGATGACAAAGGCACGTTTATCGAATATATGGGTGACGAAAGTTTAAGTGCTACAATCGTTGAACAAGCTGGCCTGCAAAAAGGGATCCAATTTACAGAAAGAAAAGCGGGCGTAAGCTCAGTGCTTGCGGCAATCGAACTTCAGAAACCCATTCAACTGTTAGGGGCCGATCATTACCACCATTTTCTTCATAGCGCGGCATGTTATAGTGTGCCATTATATGTTAATGGTAGATTGATAGGGACGGTTTCGGTTATGACGTTTTTAGATTTTGGCCATCCGATGATCCTGACGACACTTGAAACGGTTGTTGATTCCATTCAAAGAGAACTAGATTTACGTGAAGAAAATCGTTATTTAGATAAAATGAATCAAATGATGTTAGAGCAATCTAATATCGGGTATATTGTCATTGACAAAAAAGGAAAAGTGGTCAAAGTTAATCCGAAAGCTAATTCATTACTATCAAGAGTGCAAAAAGAGTGTCGCTACATCCAGGAAATTGAGCCCTTAAATGACCTTTACAATCAATTTAAAGAGGGTAAAGCGATACAAGATTACGAGATAATCATTCAAAACCATAAAAATATCATTTGTTTAGTTGATTATTTTACTTTTCTAGAAGGTTGTTTAATCCAGATTCATGATATTACAGAGTACAAAAAAACAGAATCCTATATCCAAAATGCAGAAAAACTATCACTTGTTGGCCAATTAGCAGCAGGGGTCGCGCATGAAATAAAAAATCCTTTGACTACATTAAAAGGATTTATACAGCTAATGCAACAAGATCTGTACAAAGACTCGTATACACCTGTGATGCTTAAAGAAATTGAGCGCATTAATGAAATTGCTAATGAATTTTTAGTACTATCCAGGCCAACTGTACTCTCAAAAGAACGGTATGACATCAGAAAATTATTTGTAGAAATCGATGTTTTATTATCTAGTCTAGCCATCCAAAAAAATATAGAGTATAGACAGAACTTTAAAGAGATCCCACGGATACATTGTGACAGGAACCAATTAAAGCAAGTGATTATTAATCTATTTAAAAATAGTGTAGAAGCGCTAGATCAGAACGGACAAATTGAATTGACTGTTAGACCCTATGACTCACAAAATATTCTAATTCGTTTAGAAGATAATGGACCTGGTTTTCCTGAGCAAATACTTCATAAATTGGGCCATCCCTTTGTAACAACAAAAGAAAACGGCAACGGTCTAGGGATCATGGTGTGTAAGCGAATCATTGAAACGATCCATATGGGCCAGTTAAATATGTACAATAAAGAAAACGGCGGAGCAGTTGTCGATATAATCCTTCCAGTGAGTGGGGATTAAGGAGTACACTATGAGAATGAAAATCTACTGTACTTTAATTTTATTAGTTAGTCTCATCCTGTTGGCTGGCTGTCGTTCACCCCAGGTAGAAACAATGGATTTACTAGATCAAAAAATAGGGACAATCGAGATATCCAAAACGATAGAAACGGGTGTCATTAATGGTGATGACCTCGCAACGTTAGAAGACCAACAATCGATAAAGATCGTTGAAAAAACGATTCGGTCAGCCATACAAAAAACTTCTAATGTTAACGTCAAAGAAACGCTCCCTGATTTTAATCTCATTGTAAACTATAAAAAAGGGTACCCGAGTCATCCGATTCATGTCTGGCTTGGAGAAGAGAGGGAGGAAAGCACACTCACCTACATCTTTGGTGAACTGGAAACCTACATGACTTCGCCAGAACAGACCAATGAACTGCGACAACTTCTCTTGACCATAGAGCAGTAATCAAAACAAAAGCCTTCACTTTGTTCAATCTCCGTAAAGTGAGGGCTTTCATTATTTCCTAAATTATAAACGTAAGATACATTAAACGGTATCCCATACATAAATTACACAATCTTCATTTTCAATTTTTTGATCGCCGCTTTCTTCCAGCTTCTTACTGTATGGACGCTGACATTGTAATCTTTTGCGATCTCAGATGTCGTCTTCCCTTCTAAAATCGTCTCTTTGATCCACGTCTGTTGCCGTTCTGAAACAGTCTCCATGTAACATTCGATAATCTCAACCTCGAGCATAGATGCATTCCGTTCATCAACGATATAATGAAAACTTTCATCTGTCACATGATGTCTAGCAGCATACGTTTTTTCTTTCGATAATTCGGTCAGTAATCGCCCGCGGACGGTATGAATAGCAAACGTAGCAAAATTGCCTTTTTCCGGATCAAAACGTTTGTACGCTTCCCATAACGCGATCATTCCTAGTTGGTAATAATCATCATAATCTTTATGAATTTGGAGCTGTTTTAATTGTTTTTTCACGATCGGGGCATAACATTCAATCACTTCATCAACTGTTAATTGGCTTTCTACCACAAACATTCTCCAATAGAAAACGCGCGTTCTCAACTATTCCGCCGGTACCTTTAATTTAAAAGATTACTACAATACGGTCACACTTTAAAAATTCAGGGTTGACCAGTGAAAATTCAAAAAACGCTTAGTGAAATTTGAAAAATGGACAGTGGAAACGAAGAAATCAACGTTTTTATTAGTAAATGAGAATTCAAGTGAGCGATAAAGATGCAGTAAAAAAAGGGGGTATCATAAAAGAAACAGTCATCAAAAGAGATTGACAACTGCACACGAAAGTACTATTCAATTGAGAAAACATATTATCAAACTGTAGTGAATATCAGAACAAGTAAGCTCATCAGGATTGAGTCTTTTCCTCTTGAATACTCCTCATAATGACATAAACGAAATAAAGTCCCAAGTAAGATCCGGTTAATAAGAATAGCGGGTTAAGAAACAGTGCATGTATGTTCGTCATAAAAACAGTATTATCTCTTAGGACCGTATAGATTGCAAAAGAGGCTATATTTCCAAACGTCAATGCAGCAAGCAAAGCTAGCGAATGAAACAGTATACGAATTTTTGTCCACTTTTTTTGAAGAATTATCATAACAATAGGCAGCACGATACTAACAATTAATATAAGGACCTTCATCTAGCGATCACCTCTGCTTTCAGTCTAGTCGATTTTAGATAAATATAAACCAACTGAAGAAGAGAGGTTTCACCTCTTTACCCGTAAATCTTATCTTAGAAAAGATACTATAACGAACACAAACAAAGGATAGATGCATAAAATGACCTAATATATAGAAAAAGCTGGTCCAAATCGCAGTGCCATTTGAGCCAGCTCACTAATGATTAACCTACACTCTGTTCTTGTTGTTCGCGTTCTCCTTTTCGTAACTTCATAATATCATGACGCAGGAAAAGCGAAATAACAAAAGCTAACATGATCATCCCAAGAAAAACGTAAAAGACAGGAATATAACTTCCAGTTGTCGCTCGAATATTGGACACTAGTAACGGGCCTAGGATCCCTCCAAGAGACCATGTCGTTAGTAGATAGCCGTGGATGGCCCCGAGCTGTTTTGTTCCAAACAAGTCACCGATAAAGGCAGGGAGGTTCGAGAAACCGCCACCGTAACAGCTGACCACTAATAAGATGAGCGCCTGGAATAGTAAAGCACTTGTTGTAAATGGCAACGTAGCAAAAGCAATAATTTGAATGATAAAAAAGATGATAAATACATTATGACGGCCTAGATAATCTGACGCTGCCGCCCAACCCAGTCGACCGCCACCATTGAAGATCCCCATAATTCCAACCATTGTTGCTGCAGCGGCTGCCGATAATCCTACGACATCTTGTGCCATCGGTGAGGCAACGGAAATCATCATAATACCAGCACTAACGTTAATAAGCATCATTGACCATAACATCCAAAAATGTTTCGTTTTTACTGCTTGTTTGGCTGTTAGTTGGCGTAGATCTTTCTTTATCGTTTTTTCACCAGTCGATATTGCCTTAACCATACTTTGAGGCATCCAACCAGACTTTGGTGGTTCAATGTAGGAGGCACCTAACATCATTAATAGGAAATAGGTAGCTCCTAAAATATAAAATGTGTTCGTGATTGTGATCGACTCTATTAATATAGCTGCAACAGGAGCTGTTGCTAAAGCACCCGTACCAAATCCAAGAACGGCCATACCCGTCGCTAATCCGCGACGATCGGGGAACCATTTAACGAGTGTAGAAACAGGTGAAATATAACCTATTCCTAAACCTAAACCACTTAATAATCCGTATGTAAGTAGGAACAAAATTGAAGAGTCAAGAGCAACGGCAACACCTGAACCCGCTTGACCGATACCAAATAAAATAGCCGCAACAATGGCCGATTTTCTAGGGCCATTTCTTTCTACAAAATTGCCAAATAGGGCGGCAGACATCCCAGCAAGTGCCATCATAATCGTAAAAGCTAATGTAACGTTCGTTTCTGACCAACCGACCGTTTCCGTCAGCGGCCTTTTATAGACGCTATAAGCATAAGCCGCCCCAATCGAAAGGTGTATCGCAATGGCTGAAAGAGCCATTAACCATCTATTTTTTGTTTTCATATAGATCCTCCTAAACCATTAGAAAATAAGATAATTAGATTACAACCCTCCTTATTTGTATATAAAAAAATAAAAACTCCCCTTAAGCAGGAGAGTTGAACTTGGACAACACGAATAAAAGGGTTATCAACTGACAAACAAGCAAATAACCGAATTTTTGCTGCGTATCCAAATTCTCCATCCCCGAAGAAATGTGGTATTGCTCCAAAAGGCAGGTTTCCTGACTTGTGCTTCCACCTACTTTGACCCTTCCCACATCGGCGGCTTCTACCACACTAATGCAGTGGAATATGTCATTTCGTCTACACTAACAGTTGCGGGGGCAGCTCTAGATTTTCACCAGATTCCCTTTTAACCAGATTATGGCACCTTTTAGACAGATTATTTTGTGAATTACGACTATTAAAACATTAATCTCTTAATTTTGTCAATTTTTTGTCTGAATTTGTTTCCATACAAACATCTCTGAATCATGATAAATTATAGCTAAAAGAATTGTAGTGATTTAATTCTCTAAAGAAATTAGAGCATATTTCCGGCATGACAAATGCACGGGTAGAGGAACGATAGCATAATGATAGCTTCTGCTATCAGCATGCTATCATTATGTTACAAAAAGCGACAAACAAGGACTTTCAAAGGGAATTGCGCATACAATAGACCGACGCAATACTTCAGAAAGGAGAACGATGAAAATGGCTGATGTCACAATTGGTGGAACTAAAGTGCCGGATCTAAGACCACAAATGAACATAAAAGAAAACGCGCAAACAACTCTCAACGCAACTCATTGGTTGACCTCTAATTCACCACTATCTAAAATGGTTGTGAGTGATCGCGGAAACGATTTTTTAAATCTACTACTTGATGGTGGGTTTATTTTTTACGTGAGACATGCTGAAGCTACGGTTGGAGTGGACCAACCTTATTTAAATTTTTATGATTGCACTACTCAGAGAAATCTCTCCTATATTGGGAAACAGCAAGCGATTGTTTATGGGGAAACCCTTCGTAATCTAGACATCCCAATTGAATACCCAGTTATAGCAAGTCCATTTTGTCGAACGACAGAAACTGCAACTCTGGCGTTTGAAGAGGAAAGTATAGCGATCATTCCTTTATGGGCTGAAGTTTATCGTTTAGCTGAAATTTTACATCCTATTGAACAAGATCGGATATTGCGTTCAGTCACGTCTGTTCTTGAACTTCCACCTTTACGTGGCACAAACAAAGTGATTATCGGTCACAGCTTTCCCGAGAGCGTTGGGCTAGGGAGAATTCCTAACATGGGTACTGTCATAATAAAACCTTATGGAAGAGGCTTAGGATATGAAGTTATTGGTAAGCTATCTTTACAAGATTTACAAAGTCTGTCATAAGGGGGCCCTCTCACTATTAAAATAAACTGGATTTCACGAAACATCTAATTGTACAATGAAAAATGCACTTATTCGTTGAAAGAAAGAGGTATTTGTATCAAACGGATCACATTACTCTATTTCCAGAGGTGAGACAGGCTCGTTTATTGTCCGATTTGTCCTCTTTATTGTCCATTTTTTTATTTTATTGTCCGGATTTTTAATTTATTGTCCATTTTTTTATTTTATTGTCCGAATTCACCATTATATTTGCGAAAGTGTGACCAGTGACTTCTTACATATCCAGCTGACAATATCATGAGCTAAAAATATAACCTGAGTCCACTAGATTTCGAATGAAAGGAAGGGGAAAACATGCCTACAGGTAACCGGACCATTGCTTTAATTGATATGAATGCGTTTTATGCGAGTTGCCACCAAGCACAAGACCCTGCTCTTCGAAATCAACCGGTTATTGTTGGTGGAAGTCCAACGAACAGGTACAAAGGAATGGTCATTGCAGCTAGTTATGAAGCGAAAAATCAAGGGGTCTATACGACGATGTCAGTATATGAAGCGCTAAAAAAAGTCCCAGAAGCGATTGTCGTTCCACGAAATCATCCGTTGTACTCATCTTACTCCAGCAAAATTATGGAGTTTTTAAGAATAATCGGACCGACGGAAGTGGCTTCGGTCGATGAAGCATATGTAGATTTGACAGATCGTGTGGACAAGGGCACCTCACCGCATACGATTGCCACTTATATCCAACAAACATTGTGGGAGAAATTACATTTAGGCTGCAGTATCGGGATCAGTGATACGAAGTGTTCTGCTAAGATGGCGGCAGATGTGAAAAAGCCATTCGGATACGTGCACTTAGAACGGATGCAATTTTGTAGTTATTTTCATCCGCAAAAGCTCAGCAAGCTTCATGGCTGTGGAAAAAAGACAGAAGAGAAGCTTAATAAATATGGCATTTATACCATTGGGGATCTTGCCCAAACCGATTCTCTGCAAATCAAGCTCATCCTTGGCTTAAGAGGAGAAGTCCTCCGTAACAATGCATTAGGAATTGGTTCTGATGTGGTCGATACGGATCGTGAAAAAGGCGATAAAACGATCGGTAAAGAAAAGACATTTTCTCAACCCACATCTGACGCGGATCAACTACTCGGAAGCGCCCGTCCCATGATCGAACTTCTTTGTCAGAGACTTAAGGAAAAACAGTTACGTGCTAGCACGATTGCTGTTGTTTATAAGACTGAGAGAGGCGGTGCAAGTCATTCCAAAAGCCAAACGCTCGCCGACTCGACATCAGAACCAGATCAGGTGTATACAATCGTCGAAGATTTGTATGACAAGCATTTAGTCGACATTCCTCTTTGGTTATTTGGCGTTCGTTTAAGTAACTTTGAGGATGCAAACTACGTCCAATTAAAGCTTTTTTAATCATTCCACGCTTATTATTGAAATGGATTGAATGGGGTGAAACGACCTCTTTATGTTCGATCAACTGGTTAAAAATCGACATTATGGTAAAATAGAGAACGTAGCTTAATAGACATACATAAAAAACAACAAAGTATCACAGAGAGTAAGGAGATTGTATAGAAAGTATGGATATTCTAACAAAAGAAGATTTATCATCAATTCTAGCAAAAGAGACAGTTGACAACGCACAGCAGCAAAAGCGTGAACAAAAACTTTGGAAACAGACGGAACTCCCGTCAACATTACTGAATACGTTAAATAGTTTACCTAAAACAGAGCTTGATCCCATTCGGAAAAACCTTCAGGTGAAAAATGCTAGTTCATTGAAAAAAGCTGAGCTTGCGACACTTCTTGCTAACGAAATTCCTTCAATGTTTAACGAAGTTTTATTACCGTTAGATCAAGAGCGTTATAATCTACTGCAACAGATTGCAAACGAGAGTGGATCGATACTAAGCCCAGACCTTTCAATAGAAAAAATTGAATGGTTAAAAGAAAGAAGTCTTGTTTTCCCTGGTCTTTACAACAAGGAAAAAGTTTTATTTTTACCAACTGAACTTATCGATCTATTTAACAACCTTAACGGCGCAGAACTTGAGACAACGATTCGACGCAACACCGAATGGGTTCGTCTCACGCATGGATTACTTTATTATTTTGGTGTGATGAGTGAGGAGTTACTTATCGGAAAAATCCAAGACCTTACTGGTCAAACCGTCGATCCTGCTGAGTTTAAACATGTCATATCATCAGCAGCCGATTATTATGGGCAAGTTCAACTCTCAGATTACGGACTCCAAGACTACCGTGTAATTGATCCGAAAAAAGTAATCGAAAAGCAAAATAAAAACTCAGATCTCGACTTTTTTGAGTTTACAAAAGGTCAATTACTAAGAGCAGGTAAGCCCGGAATTGTACAAAAAAGCTCAGCATTAAACGACTTGGTCAACCTTTTACTAGAACAAACGGACCTAACAGCTGGTAGCGGGGATCAATTAGCCGCGCAAATTGTTTACATGATCAACACAGACGTACAACTAACACTAATCACTGAATATGTACAAAGTAAGGTAGTGCTCTCTGAAAAAGTGTCGCAACAATTGTCTGAGCTACTAAAAGAAGTAAAGAACCAAACGCGCCTATGGGAACTAAAAGGACATACGATCAATGAAATTACGCCGCCAGAAGAGAAAAATGTAAATCCTTTCCCTACGTATACGGTAGAGTCACTGCAACAAAAAACAAATGACATCCATATTAAAAACCTAAAGAAAATCGGTCGTAACTCACCTTGCCCTTGTGGAAGTGGAAAGAAATATAAAAAGTGCTGTATGAAGTAATTTTTAGAAAAGAAGCAGGCATTTCATTAAAGTAACCCAAAATAAATTTGAGAAACGCATGAGTTTTCATACGAGAATGGGTGCTTACACCCATTATATCAATGACGGCTATCAGCTCCTATTGGCCGTTTTCATTTAAGATTATACAGTTAATGGACGCCAACATTCATGCCATGATCGGGCTTATGTTAGGATATGTTCTACTGGATAGCATAATAGAATAAAGACTTAAGGCTGAATACAATTAGTTTAAAAATTTTCACAAGAAAATCGTGACTGAAAAGACATAGAGTGACTCTGTGTCTTTTTTTTACCTTAAATGCTACTAAACAACACTTTGATTTTTCACAAAAATGATAAACGTCATTGAACTGGGTATACTACCATTAATATGTATTGATTGAGGGGGTATACAAATTGAGTGCTGAGACTGCATTATCAATTTATGCGTTAGGTGGTATGAATGAGATCGGCAAAAATATGTATGTCGTTCAGTATGCAGATGACATCGTAGTCATTGACTGCGGAAATAAGTTCCCAGATGAAAGCTTATTAGGCATTGACTTAATCATTCCAGATATTTCGTACTTGGAAGAAAATAAAGAGAAAGTACGTGCGTTAATTGTTACACATGGACATGAAGATCATATTGGTGGGATTCCATTTTTCTTAAAAAAATTGAATGTTCCCGTCTATGGCTCTCGCTTTACACTTGGACTCATTGAATTAAAATTAAAAGAACATAAAATTCTTAGAGAAACCGAACTACATGAAATCAACTCGAATTCAAAACTCAACTTCGGAGAGATGAATTTAGAATTTTTTAGAGTTACGCACAGTATTCCAGATTGTTTAGGGATTCTTTTCCGTACACCAGAAGGGAATGTCGTACATACTGGTGATTTTAAATTTGATTTAACTCCGGCGAGTAACGAGCATTCAGACCTTCACAAAATGGCTGAAATCGGTCAAGAAGGGGTCCTACTTTTATTATCAGAAAGCACGAATGCTGAACGTCCTGGCGCAACACCTACCGAGCAAATCGTTGGTGAACATGTTCTTGAAGCGTTTATGAAAGCGGAACGTAAGGTGATCCTATCGACATTTGCATCCAATGTAAGCCGACTTCAACAAACGGTCGATGCCGCAATCAAAACAAATCGCAAAATTGCCCTGCTTGGACGAAGTATGGTAAATGTCGTAGAAGTTGCGATGGAAAGAGGCTACTTAAATATTCCGGACGGGATGATTATTGATCCTAAACAAATTAACGAATTACCACCAGAAAGAGTTGCGATGCTTTGTACAGGTAGTCAGGGGGAGCAGATGGCCGCATTATCTCGCTTATCAACTGGTGATTTTCGCGGCGTTGAACTATTACCTGGTGATACGGTGATCTTAGCCGCAGGTCCAATCCCTGGAAATGAAAAAGCAGTAACAAAAATTGTCGATAATTTGTTTGCGCTTGGGGCAAATGTCATCTACGGACCTGGAAGTTCCTCTGGCATGCACGTTTCAGGGCACGGATATCAAGAAGATTTAAAACTGATGTTAACTCTAATGAAACCAAAATACCTTATCCCGGTTCACGGAGAGTATCGCATGCTCCATCACCACCGGTTATTAGCAGAGGCAGTTGGGGTAGAAGAAGGGAATACATTTATTTTAAAAAACGGTGAGGTCGTTGATATTAAAGACGGTACCGCCAAGCACACAAGAAACATCCCAACTGGTAATACGTATGTTGATGGAATTGGTGTCGGGGATGTTGGTGAAATTGTCCTTCGCGACCGCAGACAACTTTCGGAAGACGGGATGCTTGTCATTGTGTTAACGATGAGTAAATCAGATAAGAAGCTCATATCTGGTCCCGACACGATCTCGCGTGGGTTTGTATTCGTGAAAAATTCAGATGAGCTCTTAAAAGATGTGAATGCACTGATTAAAAGAACCATTAACAACATGGAAGAAGCCGATAAAAAAGAATGGGGCATCATTAAAAAGCATCTTAAAAAAGCCGTGGGTCAATATTTATTCAATCAAACAAAGAAAAAGCCAATGATCTTGCCGATTATTATTGAGGTTTAAGGAATATTAGCTCCAAAAGAAGGTTGACTAGTCTCTGTTTCTAATCGCATGTCTAAATTGTGGTGGGCCGCAAATTTAGATTATAGCGGAGTCGAACAGGGAGTAATGTCAACCTTTTTAGTTTCATTAATTTAGCTTAGTTTTCTGTGACCATATGAGAAGATCACAGCAGGACTGCATTCACCTCGAACGCTGATTACACACTTCCTCCTAAATATTCCCTTTACCGCTCACGATCCACGCCGCTTCGTTCACACTTCCTCCTAAATATTCCCTTTACCGCTCACGATCCACGCCGTTTCGTTCACGCTTTCTCCTAAATATTCCCTTTACCGCCCACGATCCGCGCCGTTTCGTTCACGCTTTCTCCTAATTTTTC
>NZ_JBYCKM010000058.1:0-113042 GCF_057473385.1 Alkalihalobacterium sp. TH-98
ATCTATGCTTTTAAAAAGTGAAGAAGGGTCTACTGTTTCCATATTACGAAAAACTAAAATCCGTTATTTAGGTGTCCACTTTCTTGACATAGGTCCACTCAGTCCGTTCAATCGTGAAATTATCGATTTTATCACAAATAGAGGCCTCTCAGTCCGCTTAGCAAAGGAAAGCTGACTATTTAAGCAAAGGGGACGGTTCTCATGCTTTTGTTGTTTTGCTAAACGAAAGAAGCCCAAGAACTGTCGCTATACATCTAAGGATAATTGACAAAATAAAGAAAAAAATATGTAGAGTACAATGATAAAAAATGGTAAATTTAAATCAAGCACCGATGGGTAGGTGCAAGTAAGGGAAGTAAATTCTAAGCAAGATGAAATGGGTTATTGGTCTTTGTACTCTATAAAGAATACGTGAGTATAAAGATTTTTTAATAACAAGATAGTTCTGTAGGACAGAAGTAAAGATCGTAGTGGCGGGAAGACCCCGTTTAGCCTCATGTTTCAATATTTCTTTTAGTAAAGTTAGGTGAGGAAATGGCATTTATTGTTTTCGGTATTTTGTTAGTTGGATTATTTGTCTTATTACTGGGTGTGGGTGGCAAGCAATTATACAAATTGAATCATGAGGAGCGAGAAGATGTGATTAGGCAAGTATATCATTATGCTGTGGCGTTCATTACTTTAGTAATGGTGATTGGCGGGGGTGTGTTTTCTTTTATGGCGGTGGCAGACTATGTTTCACCAAATGCTTATGTAGAGTCATTTGAAGATTACAAAACGATGAGAGAATACCACCCGAAATTCGAAAATAGTGAAGTTAAGAGAGAAGAACTCAGTGAGGAAGAACTAAGAAGACAATATGATGCGATGGTTCAACAGCAAATTGAAAATAATAAACAACGTGCTTTAAATAGCTTTGTTAAAAGTTTAGGGTGGATTATCATCCCACTTCCTATCTTTGTATTCTTTCAACGAAGAATTAGCCGAGAAAAAGGAATTAAATGATTTAAAAGAAAAACTATGAATATCTAAAATGATGACATGCAAATATTGAGACACACCAATTAGCACAAGGATTGGTGTGTTTTTTTATTGTTGTAATAGAGTGAAGGCGCACCGTCTTATTTAGATGACATGAATACACATTCTCCTACTAGAGCCTAGAATGTTAAAGGGGTTTCCATCAGATGCAATGGTAGTCCTCTTCAAAATCTACTAAAAAATCCCTATTTTATTTAGGAATTATGTGATATGTTTAAGAGAATTACAAGGAAATCAGGTGCTAATCATGGAAAATCTACTTATTAATATACTTTTTGTTTTATTACCTATTTTAATCTTCCAACTCTTTTATATTAATACAGATTTAAAGTACAAAAACATCATACTAGCTACCGTTTTTAGCATCTCAATCATGATATGTATGAATTTCCCAATTGCAAACTATGAAGGCCATTTATTTGATTTAAGGTATATTGCATTTGTATTAGGAGCTCTTTATGGTGGAAAAAAGGTTGCTATTTTCCTTTATTTTGTCATCTTATTTTACCGGTTTTATATAGGTGGCGCAGGTTTTTATATTGCCTTCATCGATAGTACTTTATTATTGATTATTCTATTATTTTTACTAATACCCAAATATCAAACATATTCTCTCAAAACAAAAATTAATGGCACGATGGCTTTGCTTGGACTTAGTGCTATTATTAGCTTAATTTCTTGTCATACATTATTTGGCTTTATCCTTCACGCTCCAATTGTTCTATTATCTTCCTTTATTGTTGCACAAGCTTTAACCATGGGTCTTTCTGTTTATTTTCTTGAATACTTAATTACAATCGACACGCTGAAAAAGCAACTATATCATAATGAAAAATTAAAAAGTCTAAGTGAAATGGCGGCTAGCATCTCTCACGAAGTCCGAAATCCGTTAACAGTCACAAGAGGGTTTATCCAACTACTTAAAAGTCCAGGTATTGATGATGAGAAGAAGAATACTTATTTAGACTTGTCTCTTCAAGAATTAGACCGTGCGGAAACGATCATTTCAGATTACCTTACGTTTGCAAAGCCACATGTCAATGTTGATCTCGAATTATTAAATATTACCGATGAGATGAACTATGTTGCGAATGTGATGCAGCCTTATGCATTAATGCAAAATGTATCGATAAAAAAAGAATTTCTCGTAAAAGATAGCTATATTTTAGGAAACAGAAAACAATTCCATCAATGCTTAATTAATTTATCAAAAAATGCGATTGAAGCCATGCAAAACGGTGGAAAGCTAGAGTTTAAAGTAACCAAAGAAAATAGAAAAATAACTTTACAGCTGACTGATAATGGAGTAGGCATGTCCACTGAACAAATTGCACGTTTAGGCGTTCCTTTTTTCACAAATAAAGAAAAGGGTACTGGTCTAGGAACAATGGTCGCTTTCAGTATTGTGAAAGCAATGAAGGGAGATATAAAGGTAAATAGCAAAATGAACGAAGGAACTACATTTACTATTTCGATCCCAGAGAGTGTAAGTAAGTCAACAACAAACTAATCTTGTTCGTTCTATGAATTTACCTAAAATGAGAGCCGTTAGCGAGATAAAGGAAATAAATGTTATTAAATAGGAACTATGATTATATGAGATATTGCAAAGCAAATACGTGAGACACACCAATTAACACCATAATTGGTGTGTTTTTTATTACTGAAATATAAGGGAGTTTTCTGGATTCATGCACGAATGAAAACGAATCATTATCGAAAATGTATTTCTACATAGCCCAATAGACGGTCCCATCAAAAGATTTAGGCACTGACATCAGTAACAATCACCTAAAAGGCATCATATTTTGTTGAGGAGAGTACACGGAATGTCTGATGGTTTTACATTCAAAACGTATTAATAGTTTGGCTCAACTCTCTCGTCAGGCATCGGATTAACCTGAAAAATAAATACAAAGGAGAAGAAAAAAATGAATAACTTTCAAAACCAATTGCAGAATTTGGGAATGGATCAATACCAAGTTGGTGAGTTAGTTCCTATGGATAGTGAAAATTCACGCCAACTGGGTGCGTTTGGGGGCGGCGGGTTCCATCGTTGTGGCGGTTTTCGTTGCTTCGGTTGTTTCGGTTGCTTCGGCTGCTTTAGTTGTTTTAATTGCTTTAACTGCTTTAACTGTTTTAATTGCTTTAGATGTCATAATTGTTTTAGGTGTCATAACTGTTACGGAGGTTAAACGTTCTTTCATAAATTTAGTACCTAGTGGAAAAAAGTGTCCCTGCATCGTTTATTGCAGGGGCATTACCTTTTTTTAGTTATTCATAAGGGACAAATAAAACTACATAAAATGGTAGTGCCTAATATGGTTTGATGATGAAGGAGGAGCTGAATGACAAAACTTAACGCTTCCACACGTCTGAAGGTAAAAAAAGATACGTTTTATATACCCGATCAAGAAGGTGGTGTGTATTTTAGAAATAACGAAAGCTCATTCCGTCTAAAAGGAAGTACCATTTATCAGTGGATTGAAACACTGATGCCGATGTTTAATGGGGAGCAAACATTGGGAAATTTGACCGAGGGGCTTACCGCACCGTATAAGAAGAGAGTATATGAGATTAGTGAAACGTTGTACGAGAACGGCTTTGTACGAGATATTAGTCAGGATCGGCCACACCAATTAAATCGTATGGTTGTTGAAAAGTACGCTTCACAAATTGAATTTATCGAGAATTTCGTGAACTCTGGTGCTTACCACTTTCAAGAATATCGTCAGGCTAAAATTTTGGCTGTAGGAGCTGGTCCGATTTTAGTTTCATTGGTGGGGGCATTACTCGAATCAGGACTACCTAAATTCCATTTTTTATCCACTCAATCGACACCTACAAACCGAGCCAGGATCGAAGAAATGGTGGACAATGCCCGAAAAGATGATCCGGACGTTGAAGTAAAAGAGGTCCCTTTTCAAAAAGGCGAGTATAGAAGTGCTTGGAAAGAAATAGTGCAACCGTATGATTGTGTATTGTATGTTTCGCAGGATGGAAATGTAAATGAACTAAGAAATCTTAACGTTGTTTGCAAAGAGGAAAGGAAGGTATTTCTACCTGCCCTATGTTTGGAGCAAGTAGGGCTCGCGGGTCCGATGGTTCACCAAGAATCTGAGGGATGCTGGGAGTCTGCCTGGCGTCGCCTTCATCAGTCTGCTGTTCAAGAAGGTCATCAGACTGCCAATTTCTCTTCGACAGCTGGATCGATTTTAGCAAATGTCCTCGTATTTGAATTTTTCAAGAAGGCTGTAGGAATTACAGGTCTAACTCAGAATAACCAAATTTACTTACTTGATCTTGAAACATTGGAAGGCAACTGGTTATCTTACCTCACACACCCGTTGGTTACGTCTAGTCATTTAACGCCCAGGCGGATTGAAGACTTTGATTTAAAAATTAAACAGGAAGTGAACAGAACGACTTCACCTAGTACTCTATTGGAATATTTCAGTCGATTAACTTCCGAAGAGGTAGGAATTTTCCATTCATGGGACGAACGGGATTTGCCACAGCTTCCTTTGGCCCAGTGTTATGTTCAAGCCGTTAACCCGAGGAGTGACGGTCCAGCAACACTTTTATCAGAAGTTATTTGTGTTGGTTTTACACATAAGGAAGCCAAAAGACATGCCGGGCTGACAGGCATTGAAATGTATGTTTCACAATTAATCCATTCACAAGAAAAGCGCTTTAAAAATGAGAAGGATCTGATGGACTCTAGCATTCCAGAAAGTGGTATGGGCATCGGCGCAGGGCAAACAATAGAAGAGGCTGTATGTCGAGGACTGCAAAACTATTTAGATGAAAAGTTGAGGGAAAGAAAGGTTGAACAACCGAATTTGCTTTTTGAACTGGAGCCAGAAACAATAGAAGATCAGCAATGTAGATACTATTTAGATGCGTTGACTTCTTTAAATGGTCCACCGAGTATCGAATTAAGAGAGGATATTCTGGGCTTCCCAGTCATACGGATTAGGTCAAATAATCAATGGTTTACTAGGGTAGGTTTAAATAGAACGTTGGCATTACGCTATGCGTTAGAACAATCACTTTTAAATACTCCAAACGAGGTGAATTCACTGGAAAGGCATGAAAGGGTGCCTACCGATTTTGTTGAAAAAAAGAAATCCAAACTCAAAATTCCTTCTTGTAAAGGAATGACTCCATTAGAGCTCTTACAATCCTCCATTCAGGTCTTAAAACACTCCAGAAAACGTTTAGATATTTATGATCTATCATTCGAACCTTTTTTAAAGCAGGAACTAGCAGGGGTGTTTGGTGTAAAGGTTCGAGAGGAGGAATACAAATGGCAGCCCTAATTCTATTGGATGGAAGTGGTTTACTAGCAGAAACGGTCTATCATCAATTGGCCGAAAACTATCACATAAAACGTCAAAGTATCGTAGAAGACCTTCCGGATAAAACTGAATTAGCACTGGTGCTCCATGATTCCTGGCATCCATCTGTTTATCAAAAAGCAGAAGAAAGATTCAGGGAGGCAGGTATTCCATGGCTTCGAGGTTTCATTTCATTTGGCGAGGGAATTATTGGTCCTTTCGTACGCCCCGATACTTCGGGCTGTTCGAGTTGTGCTGATATGCGACGTATGATAGCGGGACCTGATCGTCAAGAAATGTGGGAGTTTCAAAGGAAAATGCCGGCAGAAGAAGGGGGACTGCAAGACGCTTGGGCAACACGAATCGGACTGTCACAAATGGCAGCTTTGATCAGTAATGAAGTACAGAGCATACTTCAAGGTGAATCCAGTAACTTAGAAGAAAACATGTACATTACCAACCTAAGAACGTTATCGACCTCACGTCACTTTTTCTTGCCAGATCCATCATGCCCGATGTGTAGTTCATTACCCGATGATACATCAGAATTAGCGCAAATCCGGTTGAAATCCAGTCCTAAAATCAATGGTGGCGGTTATCGCACCCGTTCGATCGATGAATTAAAAACAGTACTCGTCAGGGATTATCTTGATTATCGTACGGGGCTGATGAATGGGAAAATGCAAGATATCAAGCTGCCTTTTGCCGATGTGTTAGTGAACATGCCGCTGTTTGGAGGCGATGAGGGGGTAGCAGGGAGATCTAATTCTTATGAAATGAGTGAGCTGACTGCTATCTTAGAAGGGTTAGAACGATATTGCGGAATTGAACCACGAGGCAAAAGAACAGTCGTTCGCGATTGTTATCGTCAGTTAGAAAAGAACGCAATGAACCCGACAAGTGTTGGTGTACATGAAACAAATCAATATGAAAAGCCTAATTTTCCTTTTAAACGATTTACACCTGATGCTCCAATGAATTGGGTCTGGGGTTACTCGTTCTTACAAGAACGTCCGATTTTAGTTCCAGAGTTACTGGCCTACTATAGTTTGGGCTGCGGAGATGGCTTTGTCTATGAAACATCAAACGGATGTGCACTTGGGGGGACTTTAGAAGAAGCCATTTTCCATGCCATTATGGAGGTTGTCGAGCGAGATTCGTTTTTGATCACCTGGTATGCAAAGCTGCCCCTCCCACAGCTTGATCTACGTTCAGCTAACGATATCGAATTACAGTTGATGGTTGACCGTATTACTGAAGTTACCGGTTATGACCTTTATTTTTACAATTCGACGATGGAACATGGGATTCCAAGTGTTTGGGCAGTGGCAAAAAACAGAAAATCCAAGGGAGTACACATTATTTGTGCAGCAGGTGCTAACCCTGATCCCATTAAGGCTGTAAAAAGTTCGATTTACGAGCTTGCAGGAATGATGTTTAGGGATGACGAAAAATTGGAGAAAAACCGACAGACATATGAAAAGATGCTTCAAGACCCGTTTGCGGTACGTACGATGGAGGATCATGGTATGCTGTACGGTTTAAAAGAAGCAGAGGAACGATTCAATTTTTTATTGGATGGTCAACGTCCGTTACGTACATTTGCTGATGAATTTCAGGAGCCGCCGGCCAATACTGATTTAAAAGATGATCTTCAGGAGATCCTTCAGACGTTCCGCCGATTAAACCTTGATGTAATTGTAGTTGACCAAAGCTCGTCTGTAACCAAACGGAACGGATTACACTGTGTAAAAGTATTAATTCCAGGGATGTTGCCAATGACATTCGGCCATCACCTCACCCGTGTGAAAGGGTTGGAGAGGGTCCTCAACGTACCTATGCAACTAGGTTATGAGAAAAAACCGTTAGTGTATGAACAGCTAAATCCATTTCCCCATCCATTCCCATAGTGGAAGAGAAGGAGGACAACGAGTTGGAGCTAGAAACATTTCTACATCAATTGCATTTTGAAACGGATAAAATCTTTCCCCCCGAATGGGAGGTAGATTGGGGAGATGCGCCACTTCCGTATAAATTGTACAGAGGTTTACCATCAATCCCACTTTCTGCAGAAGTACCCTTAACGCTCGAGAAGAAAGAAGAGGATCAAAACCCGAGCCTTGAAGAGCTTGGTCATTTTTTATGGTATGTATATGGCCTTACTCAATACTCTCAATCTCCTGTAATGGACGGAACAGAGAATAAAAGCGCTAGATTTACTCAGTCTTTACGGAGATTTGTTCCTTCTGGAGGAGCGTTGTATCCTAATGAACTATATGTTTATGTAAAATTGGATAGCGTTCCCGAAGGAATTTATCATTATGATGCAGCGCATCATCGACTCGTTTTGTTACGAGAAGGAAATTACGATACCTACTTATCTAGAAGTCTTGAAAACGGTCTTCCTCTTTCGGATTGTTTTTGCATCGCTTTTGTCTCAACTGTTTTTTGGAAAAATTTTTATAAATACAATAATTTTTCCTACAGACTCCAAGGTTTAGATGCTGGTGTGGTCATTGGGCAATCATTAGAAGTGGCTCATCAGATGGGGTTCTATTCACGGGTATGTTATCAATTTCTTGATCGGTCTATTAATCATTTACTTGGGTTATCCGAACAGGAGGAAAGTGTATATGCTGTTATCCCATTCAGTATGAAACCATCCATTACTTGTATGGACAATTCTCAAAAAAGCGAAGTAATGGTTGCTGCATCTGAATTGTGCCAGGAAGTTCCTGTGTTGAATCATGATACCTATAATCGTTCAAAAAACGTTATTGATTATCCCGTGCTGAAAAAACTGAATGAAGTATCGATGTTTGAAACAACGAAGTCATTTTTGAAACTAAAAAATCATAACTGTGAGAAACTGGCGTTAGATAGGGAGATGGTCTTGTTGCCAGATACAAAATCCTTATCGTACGATCTCGCATCTGTTTGCCGGGAGCGGTATTCTCCTGATATTAATTTTAGTTTAGGAGAAGTGAGCCAAACGCAGTTAGCTACTTTGCTAAAAGAGACATTTTCTTTCTCGTACTACAATGACCTGGACGATACAGAGGGAAAGGTTGAGACTCGTCTTTCTTTGTACGGCAGTTTTTATAATGTAGAGGGAATTCGTAATGGTGCCTATTCTTATGATAATGGCACTCATGCCCTTCGGAGAATAACCGAGGGGGATTATCGGGAGTTATTACAATCTGGATTAACGCTTCCCAATGTCAACCTGTATCAAGTTCCACTCTGTATGCATCTGGTTGGAGACAAGGGTCACCTCAAAGAGAGATTAGGGTATAGAGGATACCGTATTCAACAAATGGAAGCGGGCATTCTTGTGCAACGGCTGCTCTTGGTGTCAGGTGCTTTAGGAATGGGAGGCCATCCGTTGTTAGGATTCGATGCAAACCAATGTGATCAACTTTACAGGATCAATCCGAAGGGAAAAACCAGCTTGATCCAAATTCCCATCGGACCATATCGTCCCCGCGCCTGGTTAAAAGGGAGATTACTTAGCTAGGTGAAGGAAGATAACGCACTAGGTTTTATGCAAGAATGGATTTGTATAATCTAGAGGGTTTCATTAGTATTGAACTGAGCAAAATCATTGAAGATTGTAAAATGCCTCCTTTATGCAGTGAACAAACTATGCATTAAAGGAGGTTTGATTTAAACCGAAAATATAATTCTACAATGTTGTGGGGATAAAGAAACTTCGTGACCAGGTAGCGCCAGATACACTATTGATGATCAATGGCGATATTCTTGATCGTCAAACTGGGTTGAAGCCCGCCAAACAATATGGTGTGGATGGGATCATGATAAAAAATCGTGCATGATTGAAACGTGCACGATATAATAACAAATGATAATAATACAATTTTTCGACAGATAACAGACACCAGAATCTAAGATTTAAATCCCAAAGGTAAATTCTTGTGTAATTCTTGTAATAGAGCTAAAGAAAGTTCCATCTGATTATATTCATGAGCCGTGTTTATTTCCACTTACAGTTAGATTGGAATAGTTGATTAAATTTTAGACAGAGAGAAACTCCACAATTCGTTGGGGTATGAACAAAGCCTCCTCTATGGAAGTTTCACTTCATAAAAATCATAGAATATTATTCCTCTTAAACAATAAGGAGTGTCCCATATGTCTAATAAAATAGTAATCATTACAGGTGCAAATAGTGGATTAGGTTTTGAAACAGCGAAATATTTTGCTAGTACAAAAGATACAGTCATTATGGCAGTAAGAACGATAAATAAAGGTGAACAAGCAAAGAAAAAATTGCTTCAAATGTATCCCAATGGTCGAATCGAGGTCATGAAGCTAGATTTAGCAAGCTTATCAAGTATACATGGGTTTGTAGATGAATTTTCAAAAAAATATGAGAGAGTAGATCTATTGATCAATAATGCTGGCGTCATGATTCCTCCATATACAAAAACAGAAGATGGTTTTGAGCTTCAGTTTGGTAGTAATCATTTAGGTCATTTTGCATTAACAGGACTGCTGCTTCCATTACTCGAAAATGGAGAGTATTCTCGTGTGGTAACACTAAGCTCCATAGCACATCGAAGTGGGGTCATCGATTTTGAGAATTTGGACGGTTCTAAAGGTTATAAAGGGATGAAATTCTATAGTCAAAGTAAGCTAGCTAACTTATTGTTTGCCAAGGAGCTAGATGATCGTTTGAAAGAGAATGGGTATAAAACGATTAGTGTCGCAGCACATCCTGGCGTATCATCGACCAATCTCTTTAAAATAGGAAAAGAAACTACACCCTGGTATATCAAACCCCTCATGAAAATAATTGCTCAGTCTGCTGAACAAGGTGCTTTACCTACAATCATGGCAGCAACAGATGAGAAATTAGTGGGCGGAGAATACATCGGTCCGGACGGTCGAGGCAATCGTACCGGGAAACCGACAATCGAAGTACCTAAACCAACCGTCTATAACAAAGAAACGATGAAGAGGTTATGGGATGTATCAGAGGAGCTAACATCAGTTCGTTATGACTTAAATTACAAATATCATAATATTAGCCAGTAACCCCCATCTTTAACGAGTGGGACGAGTAAGTGGGGGATGAATGGCTCTTTTTTTTATTTTTTTCTATCGGTAAAAATATGAAATCTTAGAAAAGCGTTACAAATATACGTTCGTTATATAAGACGAATTACACGTTTCTAATCTTGTATGTCTTTTATATCCCTATAGTTGTTTCTCTTTTTTGTAAATAAGATTGCATGCCCCCAGATAAAGTCAAAAGGAGCTGAAGCAACTTTGGTTTTTTGATTGACATAACTTCTTATGACTACAAAAGCATCTTGATTGTTGTCAACCCCATATGCTGATCCTTGAGGGTTGCCAGTACTATAAGGAATAATAATTTCATTGCCTTCTGTGGTACTTCTTGCCATTTTGGCTACATAATAGAACTTATCATTTTTAAACCATTCAGGAAAATATTCATCGGCAGGATACTGAAATTCATTTGTAAACGCGGTTCCTGCAACGCCATTCCAGAGATCATCTCCGTATAAACCAAGGTTGAGATATGTTGCAAATCCCGTTTGAGTGTTGTTGACACCATATATAATCACAAAATCATCATCGGTAGCTAATTGAAAGGTTTCCGTTTTAACATAGATTGTATCTCTGTTATCAAGCCAAACATTGACATCCTGTAATATCCCCTCATAGGCATCAGGTATAGCGAGATTAAAATCCAAATCCACAATATCATATTCCGGATGTCCGTACTTACTAATAATTTGATTTCTCAGGTAATCCAGTGTCTCTCTTGCTCTTGGGACAATTTGAAATTCAGTCGTACCTGTCTCTCTTATTTTAAGTGATGGTATAGGCCAAGGTTTTGTAGTAGGATAGGGGATTTTGGGGGTAATACGCAACACCGTAAAATACTCATCAAGATTGGAAATGTAATCCCAGCCAATATCCGGATTTTGAAAAATGGCAGCTCTCGTGAGAAACTGAAAGTGATCTTTGCCTCTTTCTAGTCCCATTCTGACTAGGTCCATAGGGATAATATCATCGTTCATGATACCCGTGTTAAAGCCTGATGCAACAAGAGCATTACGCATTTGCTCATTAATTCCTTGGTCTGCAGTGGTAATGATAATTGTGGAACTGGCAAAGGGATTTCCGGGGCTTCCATAAGGTGTACTATTAGTCCAGATAAAGTTGTTACTTATTTGATCCCCCAGGCTGGCACCGATAAAGTGATAAAAACCAATACGTTGATCCCCTGTTGTAACTGTATCACTGTAGTCCTTTTTAGGTTTATTTTCAACAAATCCCAGATAACTTCTAAAACTAAAATAAACTGACGGTGGCGGTGTCTTTCCAATTAAAACAATTGCCTCGTCAGGACGCAGCTTATAGTACACCCCCGTCATTGCATAATCAATATTGGGTGGGTAATTATTTGGGTCGTCAGGATTATAGCCACTTGGTGGTCGCTGCCCAGGTGATGGTTCCTGATTTGGTGCAGGGGGAAGGAGATAGGTTGCATAGGGTGCTCCTACAATATTCCCGAAAGCCGAGTCAACTTTACCTTCACTGGCCAGCTTTAATATATCAATATATCTTAAGTTTCCTTTCTGTACAATAAAACCTCGTTCTTCTAAGTTTGAGATAAAATTACTTATGCCGTCTTGTTCATTAAAGTAAGGGTTATAGATTGGTGTGTTGCCCCAGTGAGGAGATGGGTATGTTTTGTAAGTAGTATTATGCATATTAGGTGGGTGATACATTGTTGGGGGAATGCTGTAAGGATAGTAGCAGGGATTATACATATTATACATTCGGATCATTCCTTTCATATAACTTAACAATATAAATTGGGCTATGGTTAGGAAAGGTAACCTAAACTACTGTATTATAAGGATGTGAAAATGAAAGGGAATTTTGAGATGAAATAGATGCTTGGATTTAACACTAACACTAACACTGATATGTAACTTTAAAATTAGCTGCTAATACTTTCCTGCCATACTCCTTTGAGTCTTAACAATGATTTAATATAATGTTTACCCACCCCATTCGTTTTGTGTTATCCCGCTTTATTTTATTCCTTCAAATATTTGTACTATAACTCTTTTATTTATGATTTCAGCTATTAAAGTAGTATGATGAATGGTGGGTTGCTTCAAAATTTATGTTGATAAAGCGACTTTAGTTGGGACAGCCCTATTTGATATTATTTGAGATCACGTAATCCTATAAATAATAGAGAGAAGGTTAGTTCCAATGATAAAGCAATACAAGCTGTAACCACTCTTTTGTCATAACGAATAAGGAAATGACATTGCATTTTAAACTAAGTAGGATTGATCAGCTTATATATAATTGTTTTGGGTATTCCAGAGAAATGCTCATTTAAACTGCGAACCAAATAGATTTAGGATGATTGTATTAAGAATTTACGTTCCGAGTATAGGCTATGATAAAACAGGAGGTCTCGATCTTCCCTTTATCACTTATAGTTCAGAAAAAGATAAAGGACACCGAACCCATTGTAACTTTGAAAGTAGTAGTCTTTATTCTGCAGCGTTGCAAAATACAAACCAGAAGAACAACAATCAACAGAATAAAATGGATTTTGATGACTTTATTAATTTAAATTATTTCGCTAATAATAATAGAAATAACATAAAGATGGATTTTAGACAGGGTTACGATTTAACTTGGAAGCGATTTGAACCAAGATTTCTTCAACCTGAAGGCAATACGGTCTATACCCTTTCCAACCTAATTGACAGGGACCCCGATAAGTTGTTGTTTATTCGCTGGAAAGCTCCTACATTCCCGGATAAGTATCGTAATTTCGTAATCGTAGGCGATGAAGATATGCAATATTAGAGTATGAGTTTTATAACACCAATTGCATATCGAAGTAAACTTGATAATCAAGACTAATTAGTAGTTAAGTGAAATTTGTTTGTGAATGAATGTACTCTAACTCATTTGAACAGATATAGTAAAGAGTGTTGGCACATCATGCCAACACTCTTTCTCAATACTCATTCCATTTAACCGTTATTGTTCTTAGAAGCGGGCCTGAATTCCTGCGAATAAGCGAGCATTTAAGAGTATACCGAATCTATCTGACCCATTTTTTAAAGTTCCCGTGTAAATTACATTATTACCCGCTCCAGGAACAAAATGATTAGATCCTTCTGGAGGAGCAGTAAAGCGGATTCTCGAGCCTCGAGGTATAGTTGCGGTTTGTTGCATCCCAATTAGCACCAGGCATAAAAGGGTTCGTACTTCCTGGATCAGGAATCAAATCACGTCCCACTACTGAATCAACTAAACCATGAGATGGAATACTAGCTATATTAAAGGTAAAATGTCTTGTATAGGGATCACAATTTCCGTTTTTGGATCAACTCATACGGAAAAGTATAATAGCTGGCGTTGTGGTCCCCTAGGAAAAAATAAGTGTTGCTTGGTTGATAAATCCAATTTTGATGGGGACCCGGAATGGGAACATTAGGAGAGGTATGGTAAGTTTGACTTGGCGATAATGGTGGGCTTGGAACTATATTTGGGTTAAACTGAGTTGGAACATAAGGATAGACTTGGTAGTAGGATTCTGTGATAAAGGTGAGTATGGACCAATATTATAATTAGGTTGGGATGTTCTTAGAAGGAGTAAAGTAATAATGTTGTGGTTGTGTAATAAAATTAGGACCAGCTTGTCTAAAATATAAACTTCTCACGTTAACATTCACACCTTCTTGTTTTCTTTAATAATGTATGCTGCCATTATAAACCTGTGTAAAATGACTATGTATTTTTAATCTTTAGCTAACCGGTACCCCGTTAATTGAATAACAACGAGACTTAAGCTATTCCAATGTGAAAATTAAAGGAGGAATAAGATGTTAGGCTTACCAAAAGGAGAGGTCTTCTTAGTTCCTTGGACAAAAGAGTGGAACAAAGAATTTTTATTAGAGAAAGAAAAAATACAAGGTACACTAGGTGAATACATAATGAATATTCATCACATTGGAAGTACATCAATAAAACTTTTAAGTGCAAAACCAATAATTGACATAGCCATAGAAATCATAGATTTTAACGATGGAGAAAAAACTTCCTCACTATTAGAGAAGTTGGGCTATTCGTATAAAGGAACAAACATTTTGCCTGATAGACATTATTTTAGTAAGGGTGAGCCAAGAACCCATCAAATCCACATGTATCAATGTGGAAATAAATATTTACTTGAACAGATAAAGTTTAGAGATTATCTGAGAGATCACGATGAAGCAAGAATTGAATATGAACGGCTCAAATTTAATATAGCAAAGTCGTATAAAGGTAATAAACATAAATACGCAGAAGAGAAAACTACTTTTATTAAATCAATTTTAGAAAAGGTTTAAAAAGGTATCTTTACTAAGCAAAACGGAAGGGATAGCTTAATAAAGGCTATCGCTGTTCTGCTAACGAGGCAGATTACTATTGTATTGATGATCTGGTTACATATCTAACCAGGTCTTTTATTTGTTTTCAAAAATTTTCTATTCATGTTTAGTAGAATCTTAAAAATTTACTAATTTAGTTAACGGAGCAGTTTAGTGAAGGACCAGTCTAATTCTTTTAAATTTGATTATGGTATAATCTCAAAACAGGTAAATGTTGTAGGGGAAATCTATATGAATTTTTCAATTCGCGAGATGCTTCATGATGATATAAAACAAGTACAAGATGTGGCGAAAAAGACTTGGAATGCTACATATGAAGGAATAATTCCATTAGATGTTCAAAGAAATTTCCTGAATGTGGCTTACAATGATGAAAGAATGAAACAACGATTAGAACGCTCTTTTCTCTTTGTAGCCGAATTCGTGGTAGAGTTATTGGTTTCGCTAACTTTTCACCAGTAAGAGAAAATGGAAAAGTTGAATTAGCTGCCCTTTACCTTTATCCAGAATACCAAGGAAAAGGGATTGGTTCAGCGTTGTTACAACAAGGAATTAAGGATTTAGACGGGATAAAAGAGATTTATATAAATGTAGAAAAGGATAATAAGATAGGCAAGGCATTTTATGATGCAAAAAGTTTTGAAGTTGTTCAAGAGTTCGATGATGATTTCGATGGACATATCTTAAAAACGGTGCGAATGGTATTAAAAGTATAGATATTAAAATAACGGAAGACGTTTCTGTGATAAGTAGGAACGTTTTTCTTTTTTCCATGTGTAAGGAAATTAATGTTAATAGCTTATAAATTAACAATTAGTCATTATAGTGGGGGTCGACCCTTTTTCTCTAATCTTTATATTTTTTCTATTGACAGATTTTTTATCTATGCTTTAAAATAAAATTAATAAATAAATTAAAAATAATCTCTTATATAAAGGGAGTTCTTCAAAAACTTTCGTTAAAGTTAGTTGAAGGAAAACCGACAATTCTCAAAATCAATGGTTATTTCCATTGTTATTGAATTGTCGGTTTTTTTTATAAAAATTTTAATATAGAAGCGCTTAAATGTTGAACCGCGGAAATGTTATCTAAACCAAAAGGCTTGGAATTATAAAAGTATAGATCATCTCCACTTGCTATATGTATTAGGAATTTAATTAAATACTTAGGGAGATCTTTAAACCATTTTCATGAGTTAAAGATAAACCGGCATGTTTATCAAGATTTAGATTCTATGATGGAACATGCCTTTTTTTGTGGAGAAAGGGGATTACTAGATTAAATGCACCCCTTACATGAATAATAAATCAGCCTTATCCACGATGCATGGTAGTAACTGGCTTTAGCGGATCCATTCTATGACTTATTAAATGTTTCTATTATATTACGCAAAATAACTAGTTTTATAGACTTTTGAAGGGAGGTGAAACAGTTTGGATTGTCAGGTTTGTAATGGTCAAGGAGATTTACCTGTTAGTTTGTCCAATGATAAAAATAATCAGTCAAAACAAATAGAAAATTCAATAAGTATAAGTTGTTATGAAACAGGCTATGTTGTATGTTTTCGTTGTGAAGGTAGCGGTCGTATCGAGGAATAGATAAAAAATTAGTATACATATGGAGGGATTATTGATGAATAAAACACCAATAACAGTAGCTTATGGAGATGGAATTGGACCGGAAATTATGCAAGCAACTTTAAATATTTTAGAGGCAGCAGGAGCACAGCTTGATATTGAGGAAATTAAAATTGGTGAGGAAGTATATAAAAGTGGTATTACAACAGGGATGGAGCCTAAGGCTTGGGAATCATTAAGAAGAACGAAGGTATTTCTAAAGGCACCGATTACAACACCTCAGGGTGGGGGTTACAAAAGTTTAAACGTAACGACTCGAAAGGCGTTAGGTTTATACGCAAATGTAAGACCTGCTAGATCTTATCATCCATTTGTAGAAACAAAACACCCTAAAATGGATGTTGTTATTATTCGTGAAAATGAAGAAGATCTTTATGCTGGAATAGAACATAGACAAACTAGTGAAGTTTATCAATGTTTAAAACTTATTTCACGTCCAGGTACTGAAAAAATTATACGTTATGCATTTGAATATGCACGAAGCCAAGGGCGCAAAAAGGTTACATGCTTTGTAAAAGACAATATTATGAAATTAACTGATGGTCTATATACAAAGATTTTTAATGAAGTAGGTGAGGAATATCCGGATATTGAGAAGGAACATTGGATTGTGGATATTGGAGCTGCAAAATTAGCTGATACTCCAGACCTATTTGATGTAATTGTTATGCCAAACTTATATGGTGATATTCTATCCGATGTTGCAGCACAAATTTCTGGTTCAGTTGGGATAGCTGGATCTGCTAATATAGGTGACCAGTGTGCAATGTTTGAAGCTATTCATGGATCAGCACCACGTCGTGCAGGACAAAACTTAGCTAATCCGTCGGGTCTTCTTCAAGGAGCTGTCCTCATGTTACAGCATATCGGTCAAGCTGAGGTTGCAGAAAAAGTTCAAAATGCTTGGCTTAAGACTCTAGAGGATGGAATTCATACTTATGATATTTTTAAAGAAGGAATTAGTAAAGAAAAAGTGGGAACGAAGGAATTCGCAGAAGCTGTTATTGAAAGAATTGGCCAGGAGCCACACACACTAACACCTATTTCCTACAAAGAAGCATTGCCATCTCAGATTAAACCAAAAGAGTTACCACAGGAAAATAAAGAATTAGTTGGGGTAGATATTTTCCTTGAATGGAACCAAGGTGCACCAAATATGTTAGGTGATAAACTTGCACAATATCAGGTAGAAGGACTTAAGCTTCGCGTTATTACAAATAGAGGTGTAAAAGTTTATCCTGAAGGTTTCCCTGAAACATTTTGCACGGATCATTGGCGTTGCCGTTTCTTAGATGAGAATGACGAAACAATTTCTCCAAGTCAAGTAGCTGAACTATATTCAAAGCTAGTAGCTGAGGGCCTGAATTGTATTAAAACTGAAAACTTATACACATTTAATGGTGAGGCTGGATATTCAGCAGTACATGGATAATAATATAATATTTTAAAGGTCTGGGTGATTTTTGCCTGCACCTTTTATATACCTTGTAGGAAAACTTTGCAGATTAGAAAACATATAATTAGAATATTTTCTTTGTTCCGGAGGTGTATATGAATATAACAAAAGAAACTTTTGAGTCAGAGATAAGTAACTCAATAACAGCATGGGAAAAGGATTATCTTGGGTGTGAGTCTGTATCTGTAAAGGTAGATATATTACGAGATATGATTATTGTGACCGTACAAGGTGTTCTAACACCAGCTGAATATACCCTTTGTGAAACAAAAGAGGGAATGTTAACGGTAAAGAAAATTCGTTCGAAATTAATTGAATCAGGTATAGACGACATTAAGGAGATTATATCAACTATTACTGGAGAAAAAGTGAAGAGTTTTCATACTGATATCTGCTCTCGTACAGGCGAACGAGTGATGGTATTTAAATTATTAAATAATATAGAGAAAAACAGTAATATAATAAGGAAATAAAGGGCAATTCACAGTTTCCAGTTTATAGTCCGACGGGGTTTATAGTTAGTATTTTTAATGATGGGTTCTATTTTATTTAGAGCCCTCTTTTTTGTATTTTTTATGTTAACATTACGAATATATATGGAATTTTATGCAAAGTTTGATCTTAACAAACGAAGCAGTTTTAAAAAAAGAGATGTTAATTCCTTACACATCTCTTTACTTATAATTCCTTGTGATTGAATATTTTTAATAGGCAATACCTACACGTGATTTTATATAATCGTTTGATTTGATCTGTCTAAATGTAAATTCTGCTGTATCCGGTACAGATATTTCAACTCCATCCTCTGGCAAAAAATCTCGCTCTATACGATATTTGCCAATCCTTTTTCCATCCGGCAAGTAGGTAGGACAGACAATCGTCCACTCGAGTGATGTTTGTTTAAGCATATCGTAAACTTTATGATGTTCTTGCGCTGCACGGACTGACTTACGCTTTGATTCACTTGACTGATAACGCAGTAAATTTGGGGTGATTCTACTTTGCAGGATACCCGCAGTTCCTATAGTTATTATTCGTTTTATACTTTCATTTTCCATTGTTTCGATAATAAGTGGCATACTTTCTGATAGAGTGGTGGTACCATCAGTATTTAGTGCACTAATAACTATATCAACCCCATGCATTGCACGTACGATATCATCTTTATTTAAAACATTACCTTGAAGAATAGTTAAATCTGGATTATTTATTTGAATCTTCTCTGGAGTGCGAACTAATACAGTAACATGATGTCTGTCATGAAGGGCATAAGTAACTATTTGACTTCCAACTCGTCCAGTTGCACCTAAAATTAGTAAATTCATAAGAATGAGCCTCCTTTTGCACATACTAATATTTTACTATAAAAGTGATTTAAAGAAGTAATTTGAGGATTTTGTATCGACCAGTGCTTCTGTTCTGGTACTAACGGGGAGTTTAACATCTTAATAGAAACTTTATTTGGCAGTATACGTCTAATATTAAAAGGGGGGAGTTTCTATGAAGAAATATGTTTGTTGGCTATTCTGTGTGGTATTGAGTTTGATCCTTTTATCAGGATGTGGAAGTTCTAGTAATAGTCCTAAAGGAACTGAATGGGACCCTACCATATATGAAACTGTTGACAACCTTGATGGAGTTACGATGATTGCAGAGGAAGAAACGGTCTCGTCTACTGGAATGACTGTAATATTTGAGAACAAAGCTGACAAGCAATGTATCTATGGTGAATATTTTTTGTTGGAAAGGAAAGTCGAAGGTAGATGGTATCAAGTCCCTGTGGCCTTAGATGGTGAATACGGGTTTAATGATATTGGCTATGACTTGGATTCTTCAGATGTTAGTAAATGGACAGTTGATTGGGACTGGCTCTATGGAAGTCTAGAACCAGGGCATTACCGTATAGTGAAAGATATCCTCGATTTTAGAAAAGCAGGAGACTATGATAAGTACTATTTGACAGCGGAGTTTACAATTCATTAGCAAAACAATATTAAGATGTAACGAAGAATGTGAAATATTGTAGTTAAAATAAGCGATTTGAATTAATTAATTTAGCTTATTATATGGGATGATCTGGAGTTGTTGTCATGGCAGCTCCTTTTTTTATTCTCTAAAAAGTAATATCGAAGGTAATGAATACCTTCGATAAGTAAATCTTTCACAAGTTAGCATGTGAACATTTTAATGTTTGAAATGAGCCTTTCTATCATCCTAACAAAATAGCGATGAAACCAATGGTCGAAACGGCATTACATAGACAGTGAACGACGATCGCTATGTAAATATTTTTCTTTTTCCAAGCTAAATAGAAAGCAGGATAAAAGGCAATAATTCTAAACAAATTATTAAATGGAAGCCACAAATGGTATAAAGAAAATAATACAGTTACGATCAATGGTGTATAATTTCCGAATCTACTCATTTTTGCCGAAAGATAGCCTCGAAAAAATAACTCTTCGACGATCGGACCAATAAAGACATTTAGGATGAAAATAATTACACAAGTTAACAGCAGAATGTTCCTTGAATAGTATTGTGAATAATCGATATTCACCCAGTCAAAATACGGGGGTAATATGTTGAACAGTTCCTCTGAAATGGGTGCAAATAGCCAAACTTCCATTGGGGCAACAGTGATGCTCATTAAACCAGCGAACCCCCAAAGGAAAAGAGAGTATATGACAATCTTCCACCAACTTAATTTTTCGTAACGGGAGAATGCACTTTTCAATGAATAACTTCCATACTCTTTCTTACTTGCCCGCAAGATCACAAAAAGCTGGATTGGAAAGAGTATGATCAGGGCTATTAGTAGAAACAGTAAAATCGTTGGTATCGTATCGCCAAGTACATGACCAACCAATAGATAAACTAGTGTTAATAGTGAAGTTGGTAGAAAAATAAGCAGAAGTACCTTGCGCATACTTAATTGTTCATAAACGTTCTTATTTCCTGTACCCATCTAATCAATTCTCCTTAATTAAAAGCACGAAATTATCCAATGCTTCATATTCTCTCCCAGTTGGAGGTAGATTCTAGTGTTGATACATCAACCACTTGTTTGTATATATCGAAAAGTTAGCGGTGCATTTTTTAATGTCAAATTTAGGATAAATCAATAGAAGCAGTTAAAGGTAAAAGAAGTGTGACAATGTAGTGAAATAAGGAAATATTATTTTTTTAGTTTAGCTTATGATTAAAATTAACGTGAAAAATAGATAGTAGTTTTGTTTAGCGGTGAAAGGGGATATGAAAGATAAAAGAAATTTTAAGGAGCGAGAGAAATGTCCATCGACATTTTCATTATTGTGGTTTTTTTCATTACCATTCATTTATTAGCAAATAAAATCATTCCTTCTGAACATTTTAAACGTTTGCGATGGTTGTCCTTTTCAGGTGGACTAGCAGTCTCATATGTATTCGTATATGTGTTACCTTCTTTACATCAAGAACAACAAAAACTTAAAGACTATTCTAGTACGCTAGCAATGGAATCGGAATTATATGTTATTGGTCTATTGGGGTTACTGTTGTTTTATTCCCTTGAGAAATCTTTATCCTATGCACAACTCAAAGGTTCTGCAGAAAAAAACACCGTTTTTTGGCTTCAAGTTGGTTTTTACACTTTATACAATATGCTTATTTCGTATACTGTCGTCGCATCGAACGTTGAAGGTATTCAAGCCGCATTTTACGGGGCTGCAATTGGACTACACTATATCGCCGTTGCTAATGATTTATCGCTAGAAAATCCAGATCAATACAATAAAGTTGGAAAATTCGTACTCGCTTTTGGGATCTTAACTGGATGGGGACTTGCCAATTGGCTAACCGTATCATCGGTGGTGCAAGCATTTATTTATGCTTTCATTTCAGGTGCAATGATTTTAAACGTCTTAAAAAACGAGTTACCAAAGGAGCGCAATGCTCACTTTCTATCGTTTTCCTTGGCTATCGTTTCTTACACATCGATTACATTAACACTTAAATACTTTTTTGAGTGGTGATAACTGTATCTCAAAGTATATTATCTTTTATCTATTTTCGCCGGTCCCAATTGTTAAATAACCAATTATATCTATTCATCAAGTATGAATTGAAAAAAGAGAGAAGGATGAAAAACAGCATGCAAAAAAGATAGGGAAGCAGATGTAATTACTGCTATCCTATCTTTTTTCACCGTTGTTACATATAAATATCAAGGAACTATGAAAAAAGTGTAACAATCCATTGAAAGCGAAAAATAAAAACTTTTATGTTGTGATAGTTATCACATGAAGGTTTTTATTCACCCTTTATACTTCCTTATAAAGGTATAGGGAGGAGAGATGAAAATGTTAAGAAGATATGTTGTGTATTTAGTAGTTTTATCATTTGTACTTTTACTTACTGCTTGTGGTGGTGAAAACACTTCTGAAAGTAAAACAATAAACACAGATAACGAAGAAACGAGTAGCAAAGAAGCGGGTGCTGACAAGGTAGAAGGTGAACAAGAAGAAGTCGTTGAAGAAGATTCTGAAGAATTATACATTGTTGCAGTTGCCAATGAAAAAGAGGAAACACTTTCTGTCATTTATTATCCAAAGGAAAGACAAGAAGTGATTGAACTTGATGGACAAGCACATAATCTAGAAGTGAATGTTGAGTCAGAATTAATTTGGGTAACGATTAATCCACCACATAGTCATCATGACCATGATCATGGTCATGATGAAGATGGATCGAGTGATCATCATGGGCATGAGGATGACGGTCATGGGAATAGTAAGGAAAAAGTTGTTGCCTATGATTTAAATACGTTAGAGAAGATGGAAGAGTATGTTGTTGGAAGTCACCCAGCTCACGTGACGATCACTGAGGATGGAAATACAGTTGTTGTAACCAATTCAGGTGATAATACGGTTACAATTATTAATCGAACTACAGATGAAACTGTTAATATTGATGTAGGGGATTATCCACATGGGGTAAGAATTTCACCTGATCAACAATATGCTTACATAGCAAATATGCAGAGTGCGGATGTAAGTATCATAGACTTACAGACCAATGAGGAAGTTAATCGCGTTTTTGTTGGAGAAGGAGCGGTACAAACTGGTTTTTCTCATGATGGAAAATATGCGTTTGTTGGATTACACGTAGACAATGGATTAGCTGTCATTGATACTAGCTCCCAAGAATGGATAAAAACAATCGATGTAGGAATAGGACCAGTACAGATGTACTCCGACTACGATAATCAATATGTTATTGTTGCAAATCAAGGAAGCAAAGAAAATCCATCAGATTCAATTTCTATTATTAGCCTTGATACTTTAGAGGTAGAAAAAGAAGTTCAATTAGGTAAAGGTGCACATGGTATAGTTATTTCAAAAGATAGTCGTTATGCCTTTGTGACAAATATGTTTGAGGATACAGTTTCTGTTGTTGATTTAGAAACTTTAGAAGAAACAAATCGAATTGATGTTGGGCATTACCCTAATGGAATTTCGATTAATTAAGAAGATCATAACAGACTAACCGAAATAGAAAGTTTAATTAAAAAAACGCCTCAAAAGTGAAAATTGAACTTTTGAGGCATTTTTCGTTTTTGAAGGGTCACAATTATCTCTTTTTTGATATTATTATTATTATTATTATTATTATTATTATTATTATTATTAACACTACACATAAACACATAATGGAATTGATAAAGTTTATAGACAACATAAACAATTATTATTACAACTAAAGTGGTGATATTGTGGATTTTAAATCTAAAAATGGTGAGTTTAAAAATTTCGAACAATTGGTTCGTTCAATGGATTTAATTCCTAAAAAACAATCAACCTTGTTAATTGGAATAGACGGTTGTGGCGGTTCAGGAAAAAGTACATTAGCGAATAAATTAAAGGATCATGGTTCTAACATAACTGTTGTTCATATGGATGATTTTTATTTACCAACCTCACAAATTATAAAGTTAAGTCCAGAGAAGAAGCCAATTGGTGCGGACTTTGATTGGAAACGTGTATTAAATCAAGTTCTTGAACCACTTAGTAATAATCAAGAAGGACACTATCAGAGCTATGATTGGGAGAAGGATGATTTAGTAGAATGGCATACAGTTCCCATTGGAGGAATTGTTATAGTGGAAGGTATTTATTCTATTCGAGAAGAATTAGCAGATAAATACGACTTTAAAATATGGGTTGACTGTCCACGAGAAACAAGACTTTTGCGAGGTCTTGATAGAGACGGGGAAGAAGCTCGTGATATGTGGGAAAATAATTGGATGGTCTCAGAAGACATTTATGTTAACGAACAAAAATCATTCAAAAGAGCAGACCTCGTAGTTAATGGTACTAAATAATATATCTTTTTTTGAAGATGATAATATTTAATAGTTTAAACATCACAAAAAAAGGAAGGCTGTTTTCCTAAACAATCTCCCTTTTATATTTATTCAGCTAATCTATTAGTTTGTGGTCACTTCTTGTTGAAGGAAATCCTCAGTTGAAATTACATTGGCATATATTCCGTTAAGTGCACTGATAAAAGCATAATGAACCTGCTCAGCTGGCACGACCTTCCCTTCGTAAGCTAAGTCCGTTGTAGTACATGCATCTTCAATAAGTGTGGATTCAAAACCTAGCTCCATTGCTGCTCTTACTGTGGCATCTACGCACATATGTGTCATCATACCTACAATGACTAGCTTCGTCACTCCATTTTCTACTAAGTGGCTTTCTAGTTCAGTGTTGAAAAAGCTGTTAGGCGCATGTTTGATTATAATATTTTCATTTTCTAATGGTGAGACAGCTTCGTTTATTTCGACTCCTTCTGTATTGGGAAGAAAGAAGCCTAACCCTTCGTCAGCCGCGATATGCTGGACATGAAAAATCTTTTCTTGATTATTTTGTCTAAACCATTTAAGAATTTTACCTGCATTATTAGCTGCTATTGCTGGATTGCTTAACTCCATTCTTCCATTTGGAAAATAGTCGTTTTGAATATCAATAATAATTAAAGCAGTGCTCATCTATTCACCTCATTAAAATATTTAATATAATATAATGATAGTAAATATTTTGATTTTTATGAATCATTTGACAAAACATTTCTACTAAATTTTAATTTCATGGTGGAAGGGTTTGTTATGGAACTTGAATAACATTGATTTTCATGTCCTTTGATTACTATCGAAAAGTTGAATTGTACTTAAGTACTTCATTGAATAAAGATGAATTGTAAGTAAAAAATAAATATATTTTTAATGACAAAAAACGACATATTAAACCTAATCGTTAGAGTATTATATAAATATAGTAATTCAATTGTCGAATACGATCCGAGAAAGAGAGGCTTTTATATTATGTTTGAAGCCGTTGTTAATAAATATGATTTCATACCAGAAAAAGGGAAAGAAAAATCTACAATATATCTAGTAATAGGAGCTCTAAGTTTGCTACTGGGGGTATTTCTGGATTGGTATATATTCCCTGATGCCATTTTAACACTAGCTTATGTACCGTTCATAATAATGGTAGGCGTAATTTTTCGCCGTGTAAGTATTCTTTTTATTTTTTCTGTAATAGCTACAACCCTACTTTTTATTAACTCATTAACTTATGAATGGTCTACTGAACTATTCATAGTCAGGATGTTCGGGTATTTCTTTCTTTCTGTTGTCATTAACATATTAATCAAAGGTATTCAAAAGGAAAGAGAACATATCGTTAACCTAACTTCTACATTAGCTGAAGCAGTTGATGCAAGAGATAAGTATACGTCCTATCACTCAAAAAATGTCGCTATTTATTCTAGGCAAATTGCAATGGCAATGGGGCTGCCTAAAAACCAATGCCAGCATTTTTATATAGGTGGTCTTCTTCATGACATCGGTAAGATTGGTGTGCCAGAAGCAATCTTAAATAAACCCAGTCGATTAACGGAAGAAGAATATGAAATTATAAAAAAGCACCCTGAGATTGGATATAAAATGTTAAAATACATCCCTTTTTTAAAAAATAATAGTATCTTGGACATGGTGTTATATCATCATGAACGGTATGATGGAAAAGGGTATCCGAGAGGCCTAGCAGGAGAAGAAATTCCACTTGTCGCCCGAATAATGGCAGTTGCAGATACTTTTGATGCAATGACCTCTAGAAGGATTTATAGATCGAACATTGAATTAGAACAGACGCTTAATGAACTTCAGAAAAATAAAGGAACACAGTTTGATAGCAACGTGGTTGATACTTTTATTGAACTTATTGAAAAAGGTGAAATCAATATATTAGGGAAGAATAATATTCCAAGAGGAATGTTCAAGTAATATGTTCTAGTTAATTACAAAAGTAAATGAAAAGCACGCATAAAACGGCTTTGATTTAACGATCATGGCCGTTACTTTATAAAACTTATTTTACAAATAGTGTAAAAGTTAGTGGGTAAGGATAGATAATGATACTACTACTATTTTAACGGCTTGTAATACTATAACCAAGTGCATGGTGAGTCAGAAGGGGTTCTTTACTACATGTATGGGTACATTTAGTTTAGTGAAAGGTCCAAAATCTAAGAAAAAGAAGCTAGCCAAAATGGAACTTGAAACTGATAAGCTTAAAAATGAGCTTATCAGACACTATATGTTTACTAATCCAATGAATTTGGTCGTGTATAATGTAATGACCGACAGTCTACACAGGTTAAGTGACGGTTTTGGAATTGAAAATGCCTAATTAAAAATACTCTTGCTAGTTAAAAATTAACATTTTCGATCAGTTTGATAAAAAGTGCTAAAGCATGGTATAAGTGTAAAAGAAGCAAGGACATTTTTATCTTGGGGTAGAGGTTTGGCTTGGTATCCCATAATGAGAGGATTTGAATTGGAAGATGAAAGATAATTTTTGGCGTGATTTACCACGACCTTTTTTTATACTGGCACCAATGGAAGAAGTAACGGATGTTGTTTTTCGACACGTAGTGAGCGAGGCAGCCAGACCTGATGTGTTTTTTACAGAGTTTGCAAACAGTGAGAGTTATTGTCACCCAGAGGGAAACAAAAGTGTACGCGGGCGGTTGACTTTTACAGAGGACGAACAACCAATTGTAGCCCATATATGGGGGGATAAACCTGAATACTTTCGGCAAATGAGTATTGGTATGGCGGAACTTGGGTTTAAGGGTGTGGATATCAATATGGGCTGTCCTGTTCCTAATGTGGCTCGGCATGGGAAGGGAAGTGGCCTTATTCGTCGTCCGGAAGTTGCAGCAGAGTTAATACAAGCAGCGAAAGCCGGGGGATTGCCCGTTAGTGTCAAGACAAGGCTTGGTTTCACAGAAGTAGATGAATGGCGAGAATGGCTAGCACACATATTGAAACAAGATATTGTTAATCTTTCTATTCATCTACGGACAAGAGATGAAATGAGCAAAGTAGATGCTCACTGGGAGCTGATCCCGGAGATCAAGAAACTTCGTGACGAGGTAGCACCGGATACACTTTTAACAATCAATGGCGATATTCTAGATCGTCAGACTGGGTTGAAACTAGCCCGCCAATATGATGTGGATGGGGTGATGATTGGCCGCGGTATTTTCAATAATCCATTTGCCTTTGAAAAAGAGCCAAGAGAACATAGTAGTAAAGAATTACTCGATCTTTTACGATTGCATATGGATCTCCATGATAAATACTCCGGATTAGAGCTACGTCCGTTCAAGGCTCTTCATCGCTTTTTTAAGATATATGTCAAAGGATTTCGAGGGGCAAGTGGATTAAGAAATGAACTAATGAACACGGAGTCAACAGATGAAGTGCGTGAATTGCTCGATAACTTTGAGTCAAAGAATTTCGATGAATTAGGGGAACAGTAAAGCATCTGATTTCAAGGTAAATTGAAGTAGGCGTAAAGCTGGTGTGGGCTAAGTTAGAGCTTATATTAACGCACTTTTTCTTCTTGTCAGCTCTCTAGCTTTTTTAGCCGCTTCACGTGCTCAGCAGTTAATTGGCTGGGATGAAGGCGGTATTATACCGAGCACACCCCGCTATTGGGGGCCTATATTGATACAAGAGATATGAAAATCAACAAAGTCATTTGTGAGACAGAAAATAATACTGCGCATTTAAACAACTGCTACTTGCAGGAACTCCTTGTAATAAAAAGTTATAACGTAATCATAAAGAGAGTGTAGGGGATTTGGTCAACCACTTTAAATAAGCATCTATACTAGTTTACTTTAGAAGGGGAAATTAATATTACTCGCAAAAACGGAATTTATATAATGATACTATTACTATTTTTAACAGCTTGTAATAGCCAGGTGCATGGTGAGCCAGAAGAAGTTCTTTACTATTACACAGGGGAGTTCATTAGTTTGGTTGACCAAAGAAAAGAAACGGTGAACAAAGAGTATGGGATCACTTACACCTTAACTTTGGATCAGTTTAATCCAACAGCTTCTGTTTTTGACCTATACCACTCTACCTTTCCAGAAGGTTACAAAGGGTACGGGTACATTCAGTTAAGCGAAAGGTCTAAACTCTACCTTAAAAGTGATAATCAAAAAACATTAATCTCTCCTGCACAATTAGCATCCTTTTCACAATCAGCGGGTGATTCCAATGTAAATTATCAACAAGTTGGGGTTTGGATCACAGCTCACAATAAGGATAACCACATGATCGAAGCCGTTGAAGTTGAAGTGTTAACGGATAGATAAGGATTAATGGATGACTAGAGCGATTTATGAATTTATAGAGACAATTCGGCAACCCTCTTTTAATAGAGAGATGTAGAATTTAGCGGACTGAGAGGCTCTTATTTTGATGAAAACGGACCTTATTGATGAGTGAGAGGACTGAGAGGCCCTTATTTGCTAAAAATCACGCCGATATCAACGAAATTGGGCTAAATAAGGGCCTCAGAGTCCGTTACGATCATTGAGGCATAGGATTTTCTCCAAACAGCGTCCTCTCAGTCCGCTTAGGTTATAATTCGGCAGCTAGCGCTTAAAGGATGCGAATAGTAGGCGGGGCAGCTGCTCCATAAAGCAAATAGTAGGGAGCTCAATAACAGGAATTGTTGTTGCAGCTCTTTTTTATTTCCATTAACAGTTTGATATAGGTATCATGATAAAGTTATGGTACTATCAAGTTAACAAATTCATATTGCATACTAGGGTGACACCCTAAATTATAGTGTATAGGAGTATTTGTTATGTCATTTGCTAATGGAGATATCGGATTACTAGTAACTTTTTTAGTTATTTTATTCTTTTTAATGTTTGTAATTGCTATTATGGCTAACGTCATCAAGTTTGTAAAAAAACAATCTAGCGAAGAAAAAGACTTAAAAATCGAAGAACTACACAATGAAATTGAAGAATTGAAAAAAGAAATTGAAGAGCTGAAAAAAGGTAGAAATGTGTAAGTATAATGAATATGAGGTGGCAGCCGAGAGCGTTTCTGCAGATGGCAGAAACGCTTTTTCACTCCGAGTCAGGTGAGTATAATTCTTTGAAACCTTTTTATTTTTAAGACGTCTAAACATACAGCTTCTATCCATAGATTACAAGAGATCTAACTGTACATAGAGAAGTCAAATAGAGTAATGAACTGAGGGGAAAAGAAATGGATTTGTATGAAGAAAAAGGTCGAACCCTATTATTAGAAGTTATCGGAGTACTATTGATTTTAGCGATCATTTCTTTTTTGGTCGAACCAGATGCTGTTTCACTTTTTGTACTTTTACTTAACATTGGTTTGTGGGTCTTGATGTATAAAGGATATTTTTGGGCTAAATTGGTTACGGTCATTTGGCTGCTTATAGGTGCAATCTCTGGAATAGTACTACTAATGATCTATCCAACAACTCTTGGTGAAATGGTTTGGCTGATTATACAAGCTGTTATATACATAAGTACAAGTTTCATTTTAATATTTTCAAAGAGGATCTCGGCATATATGCTGTACAAGGAAAATTAATATAATCATCAATATACTATAATTCAATTGTGAATTTAAACGTTTTAAACATTGGAATGAAAAAATATAAAAAATTGGTGGGACGCTAAATGAAATTTAATATTAATTTTCTTGGATTAGTGTTAGTACTGTTATTAACAATTCCAGTTACGGGTTGCTCTAATGATACCAACGAACAAAAATACTTGGATGAAGAGGAAAATTTAGAATTTGAAGTTCAGTATATTCGTACCAATGCATTCGATGACAGAAAGAGCTATCCCACTGTTTCTCTAGTTACTTCAACCGAAGAATTAAGCGCATATTATATCGAGAACAAAGATGCCTACGATTTAGAA
Organism: Alkalihalobacterium sp. TH-98; assembly: GCF_057473385.1. Classification (NCBI taxonomy): domain Bacteria; kingdom Bacillati; phylum Bacillota; class Bacilli; order Caryophanales; family Bacillaceae; genus Alkalihalobacterium; species Alkalihalobacterium sp. TH-98. The sequence continues at coordinate 30,260 of NZ_JBYCKM010000058.1, forward strand.
AAAAAAGAAGTAGTTTATTCGGATACAACCATTGGTTTTTTGGATGCAGTAGAGAAATATAACGATGAATATTTCAAAGATCATGTTGTCGTGTTTGTGTTATTACAAGAAGGTAGCGGATCTATTCGGCATGATATTACAGACGTCAAACGTAATAAAAGCCTTGTCGATATTAGTGTCAAAAGAACTGTACCCCAATACACAACAGATGATATGGCAGAGTGGCATGTCATGGTTGAGCTAAAAAAAGATTCATATAATGCTTCTGAAATTAAAATAGTATTTGAATAGGAATGCTTGATGTTACTAGACACCGCGTGAATTGGTGGGACGAGAGGATGATACGAACCTGCGTAGGATTAATGATTTCAGGAAGTAACCACCTCATTATTTTTCCACATATAAAAGTAGTAGAACTGCTCCTACACTATTTAAATTTTGACGAATATTGACGAGCTCTTAAACATAATAATATAATGTAATAATATAATAGTATAATAATGAAGAATTAAATAACAGCTTAATCCTGAAAAGGAGCGGGGGAACCATCATATAGTAAAAATACTATTGGGGTGAATCCTTAATAAGGTAGGGAACCTTCTCTGTTCCCGAATCCGACAGCTAACCTCGTAAGCTACTTTAGAGAACTATGCTTTTTAATTGTGACGTAATAAAAGCCATGATGGAGTTCTCTTCTCATGGCTTTTTTTATACTTAAAAACTTAATAGGAGGAACAAATGAAACCAAATAGTAATCTTACAAAAAAGATCATCATTGCACTAATTCTTGGTATTTTCGCTGGATTTGCGCTTAATTTGTTTGCACCAGCGGCATTTGGTGTTGTCGATAAATATGTACTTTATCCATTAGGGCAACTCTTTTTAAATTTAATTAAAATGTTAGTGGTGCCACTTGTATTTATCTCCATCACTTTAGGGGTGGCAGGACTTGGTGACCCGAAAAAGTTAGGGAGAATTGGTGTTAAAACAATTGGGTATTTCCTAGTCACGACTACAGTTGCCATTATGATTGCATTAGGCGTTGCTTCTGTATTGCAGCCGGGCTTAAATGGGAACTTCGATACTGAAAATGCACAGTTTGAGGCAACTGAAGCACCACCTGTTGTGGATACATTGCTAAATATTATCCCAACCAACCCAATTGATTCCATGTCTAGTGGAAATATGCTTCAAATCATTGCATTTGCTGTGTTCATTGGTCTTGCACTTGGTGTATTAGGTCAAAAAACAGAGGGGATCTATCGCCTTGTGGAACAAGGTAATGAAATTATGATGTATCTTGTTAATTTAATTATGAAATTAGCTCCGTATGGCGCCTTTGCTCTTATCGCATCTGCGATCGGAAAACAAGGCTGGGAAGCTTTTGAAGTGATGGGTATGTATTTTATTGCCGTCATGATTGCATTATTTATTCACGCGCTACTCACTTACGGAACAGCGGTGTCAGTGCTTGGAAAAATGAACCCAATTAAATTCTTTAAAGGGTTAGCTCCTGCCATGTCTGTTGCATTCAGTACATCGAGTAGTAGTGCAACTTTGCCTATATCAATGGAAACGGCTCAAAAAAATCTAAACGTACCAAAATCAATTAGTAGCTTCGTTCAACCTCTTGGCGCGACGATTAATATGGATGGAACAGCGATTATGCAAGGTGTAGCGGTTGTCTTTATCGCACAAGTATTTGGTGTGGATCTATCTATCAATGAAATTCTCATTGTTGTTTTAACAGCTGTCCTTGCAAGTATTGGTACTGCAGGTGTTCCTGGGGTTGGATTAATCATGCTGGCTATGGTGCTAAAATCAGTAGGATTACCAGTGGAAGGGATTGCCCTCATCATTGGTGTTGATCGACTTCTAGATATGACGAGAACCGCAGTTAATATTACTGGTGATGCATCATGTGCTGTCATTGTTACAGAAACTGAGAAAAAGCATGATTTAGATAACGGTAATAAAAGTGTTTCTGTTTAATAATGAAGTTTTTTAACGGTAACGGTTTTAGAACAAAAATAAAGAATATATAAACGAAACACACCAATTTTCACATATGTTGGTGTGTTTTTTTATGGGCTTTAATTGTTGACTTGTGTGCTAAAGGTTTTTATTTGCGCATGGATCCCGCTTCCCTAGAAGTCATTGCCCCTTGGCCTTGGCTTACATCTTTTTGGATTTCTTGTTTTACTTTGTGCGGATCAGTTCCAGCAAAATTGGGTGTCATCATAGGATCCGATTTTGAATTCGGTTTTTGATTTAGCATTCAAGTCCCTCCTTATATCAGTTCACCCTTAGGTTTCGTAAAGATTTTTCCATTATTTAACTCGACCCATTCTATTTTTTGAGCCGCTTCTTCATCTTCACCATATTTTTCCGTAAAAGCTTGCTTCGTTTCAAAAACTTCCATTACACCATCATCTAGAAATGTGAGCATTCGATATGTATTTAAACCGAAAAAGTCAGAAACTGCTATTAATTCACCGATATCGATTTTGTTAGAAAAATTATTCATGATTTCCTCTCCTTTTGTTAGAAGGGATGTGTCGTTCCACTTTTAGGATATACAAAATGCTCGTTTACATTCGAGTCATCTTGGAGACAACAACAAAATCCTCACTTTCCTACTCGGATTAAATGTTGGGGATGCCGTGACTATGTTACTAAGTTAACGAAGTGGGGATAGATCCTGCTTCTATTTGCTTAATATAAGCACCCAATGATTAAGCGTTACATATCGTATGTTAAAAAGGAGGGAATCTAATGAATTGGCAACATAAAATTGGGTACTTGTTAGGTCAACCAGTAGGAATTTCGTTTATGGATGGTACAGGAACTTCAGGGGTTCTATGTGATGCATATGGTGGTAGCTTGTACGTTATGGAGTATTTATATCATTCACAATTTGCGATTAAGCATTATGAATACAAAACAATCCAGGATATTCATCCTTTTCCAAGTTGTTATAATCACGGCTAAAAAGAACCTCAAGTAGTATAATTAAATTTGTTTTCCTCACTGGAAAAATCCAGAACCCTCCCTGTTCTCCTTACCCTTCCACCAAAAAAAATCAATCCCAAATAATAAATTTTTTTCAACCTTCACCGTTTTCACCCGCTTATCCATATATACATAGTGAAAGGGGGTGACAAGGATGCTTTCGAATTCACGCTTAGTTATTGTGTTTGAGTCGGGATACAACCAAATTGGTGAGCCGATCTTGAAAACGAAGAGCTTCAATAACATCAAGACCGGTGCGACGAACGAACAGTTAAAAGCTGTTGCCGATGCGTTAATTCCTCTTCAGGGCTGGGCGCCTTACCAAGTGGACCGTGCCAACACATATGCGCTTGATCTTTAATTGGATGTAGGAACTAATGAATAGAGAGGAGGGAATGAGATGACGAAAAAACTGGAATTAGTCTTTGAAAACGAATTAGCAAAAAACGTTACGATTTCTTTGGACAACCCTGTTTATCCAGTGGATCCCGCTGCGATTAGTGCAGCGATGGATGAGATTATCGCACAGAATGCTTTTACATCGTCTGGCGGTAACCTGGTAGCGAAAAAAAGTGCGCGTGTAGTTGATCGCACAGTTGAAACGATTGAATTTTAATTGATGATGGTTTGAAAGGGAGGAGGCATCGCCTCTTCCTTTTTTAAAAGTTTTTAGATGTTTCGCTTATGACCAGCGATTCGTGAGGCTTCGCTAACTCCTTCCCGAGAAGTCAAAATTGGCTGAGCAGCTTTAAGTTTTTCTATCTTATAATGGCGGGCTCAGTCAGTACTTTATCTATACTCTAATAACGAAAGGAGGAACGAACGATGGAAATGTGGCTGCCACTTTTGAGTGAGTTTGGTTTTCCTGTCATGGTGACCCTCTACTTGCTGCATCGCGTCGAAAAAAAGCTTGATGCGGTCAACCAGTCAATTCAACGACTACCCGAAAGCCTAGCACCGCTTCACTACTACCGAAGTCCAGATCAAAAGAAGAATAGTGTGTAAAAAAGTAATGAGTTCAATTTGGAAGAGATCAACAAAAGCAATAGAAAAAGCGTACAAATTCGCTATGATTTTGTACGCTTTTTATTAATACATCAACGTTTTTATTGTTTTTACTGATATATACAAAGTTAGCGTACATAATAAGTAATAAGATTTACTCAGTAAAATAAGGTATATTATATTTGTTGAATAAATTCTCTTTAAAAGACAAGAAAAGTAGGTGAACAAAGTGGGGAAATATCAATTGGATGCCAAAAGTAAGGTAGCTGTGAGAAAGTATCAAGAAAAACAGACGTCTGCTAAATCTGATAAAAAGGAGCAACTTGAAAAATTACGTGCGGAGTATTTGAAAAAGAAGCAAAAACAAACAGATAAATAATTTGAATGAAAACATAGGAAGAAAGACTAAAATCTCCCTATGTTTTTCTTATTCGAAGTTCTTTTTTCATAGGCAATTGATGTAAACCATCTGAAACAAGTGATTTTACAGAAGAGTTAAGCGGTTCAATTATACTAGGCGAGTTAGCTACAAATAATAGTGATAAATTTTCCTGTAATGTGTAGTTTTGATATTGAAGATGACGAGGTTTTAATATTTCAACTCGTTTAATATGCCGATATAGAAGACGAATATTTTGATTTAAAAGGTTCTGTTAAAAAGTAACCTTTGAAATTTACTGATAATAAAGTTGATATTTATAAAAATGAAATAAAAACCAATTTGTATTAGTTTATTTTTAAGCTAACGGAGTGCAATAGTAAAAATACGAGCTGTAATAGATGCGGCTCTTTTTTTATGCTCACATTTTGGAAAATGATGTTAAACTAAAGAGCAGGTTACTTGAATTAAATACGATAAAGTCTTGGGTTAAGGAGGAGAAGAATGAAATATATTTTAATATTTGGTGTAACTTTTATACTAGGCTTAATAATTATAGTTGCAACTGGGAGTGAGATTGGGTTTTATTTAGCTTCGGTTTTCCCGGTTGTACTTTATCTTATTTTAATAAGTTCCGTTATTTGGTTTGCAATCAGTTTAATTAAGCTTCAAAGAGAAAGAAATAATATTCTGGCTGAAATTGCAAATAAGCTTGAAAAAGAAAATAAGTAATATTTATTTTTTCAACTAAAGGTGAGCGATAGCTGAATAAAGGTTATCGCCCTTCTCTTGTTGAAGTATAGAACAGTATAGTGTGGAAAGGTATTTGAAATTATATTGGTGATTTTACTAATTTTTGAACTTAATGAATGTGCGTTGTACTCTAATAAAAACAAAAATAAAAATCTCTAACTAGGGGTGTATTTATGAGGTTTGATGAGTTTACAATTGGACAGGTGTTTAAAACTAACTCTCTCAAATTAACAAAAGAGGATATTATGAGATTTGCTGGAGAATTTGATCCGCTATATATTCATTTGGATGAGGAAAAAGCAATTCAGAGCAGATTTAATGGAATTATTGCTTCTGGAATACATACGCTAGCTATTACAATTAAACTTTGGGTTGAAACAGGTATATATGGTGACGATGTAATCGCAGGGTCTGGGATGAATAATATTAAATTTATAAAACCAGTGTATCCAGGTGATGAATTGTATACTATTGTTAAGGTTATTGATAAGAAAGCAAAAAAAGAAGAGTTCGGAGTTATTACTTTATTATTTTCAACTTACAACCATAAAGAAGAAAAAGTATTTAAAGGTGATTTGTCGGTATTGATTAAGCGATGAATTTATTTAAAGTTGGCGGAATTATCTACAAATAACTCTTATCACGGATTATTTGATAGAGTTATTTTATATATTTAATGGGGGGTATCTAGATGAAGCATCTAACTATGGTTTCATTATTTATACTGATTATGATACTTACTGCATGTTCAAACGAAGAAGTGAATAACTATGAATACACGTTTATAGGAGAAGGGGAGTCTTGGGAAGCTGAATATCTTTATGAGGGAACAGAAGTGTGGGGCGAGGAAGAAGGGGTAATCACATATTCTAATGAAGATAGCTATGTATTCACAATAACTTACAAGGGTTCAAAAGAAGAATTTCAATCTATGGAAAAACTAGCATTTTCTTTTGATGCAAGAGCAGGAAAAGGTAGTAAAGTTATGGAGTTTGAAGAACCGCCTAATGATATTATGTTCACAATAAGTGGTGGCAGCACTGGGGCAAAAGTACAAGAGGATGAGATTATAAAAGTTAATGTGAACTGGGGAGATTTTGAAGAGTCATTTGAATTGAGAAATCAAGAGAAATATTAATACAGTTTCTTATTCAACTACTGTTGTTGAAGTAGTGAAGCAGAATAGTGAAATTTTTAAAAAGGAGGAGTTGATTTGGGAGTTTTAGAGATCTTAGCTTTTTCAATTGCAGCAGGTTAGTAATAAGGTTAATAAAAGTACTTATGTTATACTTAAAATAGTCCGAATAATGAATAAATAACAATGAAGTTCGGAAAAAACCAAATGATTGAGGAGGAATACAAGATGGAACATATCATTATTGAAACGAACGATGGTGTCCGTACACTAACTCTTAACAGACCTGAGCGCCTAAATGCTGTAAATGATACACTTAGTAATGAGATTATCCAGGCCATTACAGAGGCTTCCGCAGATGATGAAGTCCGTGTTATTGTCATTACTGGCAGTGGAAGAGGATTCTGTGCAGGTCTAGACTTGACGGATTATGCCAAGAGAAATCCAGGCGAACAATCTCGTCATCAAAAATTAGATGAGTTGGGTTGGGTTGGTCATCAAGCATTGGGGATTGTTCATTGTGATAAGCCAGTTATTGCTGCAATCAATGGAATTGCGGCTGGTGCAGGACTCGCGCTAGCTTTAGCTTGCGACATTCGCTTCATGTCTGCTGAAGCAAGGGTAACGGCTGGATACATTCGCCGTGGTCTCAGTCCTGATGCGGGAATGAGTTATTTTTTACCGCGGTTGGTCGGACAAGCAAAGGCTGCCGAATTAATTTTAACGGGCAGGGACATCTACCCTGAGGAAGCCGAACGAATTGGATTGGTGAACCAGATATTCCCTGATGAAGAGTTGCAAGAACAGGTGTTGAACTTTGCACGGGAATTAGCGGCAGGGCCGCCGGTAGCGATGACACTTTCTAAAAGATTGCTTGCTGCAAGCCCTGACACTGATCTTACCACGATTCTTAAACAAGAGTATGCATTTATTAAACAATGTTTTGGAACCAAAGATGTTCAGGAAGGCGTCCAAGCCTTTGCTGAGAAAAGAAAGCCCGTATTCCGAGGTGAATAGGGATATTCATAATAAGTTTGTGAAGGTACGTACTTAAATAAAACGGGGAGCGATAGCAGAAAGGTTATCGCTTTTTCCTTGTTTTAAGGGGTTTAGGAGGCGAGTTTATGTATGTCATAGAGCCTGCTTTTTGGCTCAATTAATATGGATGTTTTTATCATTGTTGGTTTCATTTAATACGATAATGAGAAAACGGCTAAAAGTTGAGAAAAAGAAATCCTTGCTTTAAGAATAAGAAAGGCGACCGATTTCGGCCGCCAAGAAAGTATCCGTTTCTAATTATTATGAACCTGGTGCTGGGATGATTGTCGCGAACCAGAAGCTGATCACAGGAAGTAAGGCTATGATAAACAGAAGGAACATCCAAGTTAAGCCTTTACGATCCAATGCAGAACGAGCATCACGAACTAGTTCACGAAGTGGTGGTAATTTACTCATGCGTAGCATCACTAGTTCAAGTACTAAAAGCAGCACTGTAGCGACCGCAGATACGAGACAGAAAGGGCAAATCGCTTCAATGACAAATAATTGTAAATATACAAAGAATGCAGAAGACATCACGCCAATGATTGTTATCGGTGTTAACACTTTAAGCACTAAAGGATGACGTGTTTGAAACCATAATCCAGAAAGTACGAGAGTTGTAAGGTAATAAAATCCTCCCATCAAAGCAAGTGGGATCCCCATTACATATGCCCATTCACTCGTCATAACCGCCCACGGTGTTCCGGTTACATCAAAGCTTGCCGGTAGTGGAAGTACCCAGAAATGAACTCCAGTTAAGAAAATACTCACCGCCCACCCAAGTACGGCAATCGCCGTAAAGACACCAAATAATTTCGGTACAGCCGATCCATAAGAATACGCGGAACCAGTTGTTGTTTCTGAACTTACTTCTCTTTTTAAATTTATCGTTCTTTCATGTACCATCTCTTTCAAAGTAACCCCTCCATTCGAATTATAATACCCTGTAAGGTATATTGAAATTATAATATAGGGTAGGGGGTATGTCAATGGTTTAAAAAAGAAAAGATGTAGCAAGGAAAATAGGGCTTCTAATTAGCGACTAAATCTAAATGTACTAACTGTAGTAAGAGTTGGAGATTATCATGGATCAGCAGTTTCTTTTGTCTTTTTTTGAGAAAAAAGTAGTTTAATTGTAGAAGATAGAGCTTTTCAAAAAGCTGATGCAGGACAAAGTTGAGCTAAAAAGCAAGGATAATGTCCTTCATATAACGAATGAAGGACAAAGTTGAGCTGATATGTAAGGGATAATGTCCTTCATATAACGGATGAAGGACAAAGTTGAGCTGAAATGCAAGGGATAATGTCCTTTCATATAACGGATGAAGGACAAAGTTGAGCTGAAATGCAAGAAAAGTGTCCTTCATAAAGCTCGTGAAGGACAAATCTAAATCCTACTCCTGTCAAAAGTCTTTCATTGAACTTGAGAGGTGTTTACGGAACAGAGAGGCCCTTAATTTCAATGAAACAAGTGAAAATCATCGTATTTTTGCTAGATAAGGGCCTTTCAGTGCCTTAAGATTGTGAAACCATTGATTTTTTCACAGATAAGGGCCTCTCGTTCCTTAGGCTATGAACTGCGCCTACATTGTGATAGTTGTTAAACCCGTTCATCAAACGGTTAATTTATCCTGATAAGACATAGGGAAATTTTTATATAGGAATAATGATAAAGGAGTCAAAATAATTGAGTACAAATCCTAAAATAACAATTGAATTTTCAGAAATTTCCTTGACTATAACCCTATAAATATAGTACTACTAGTATGAGGGTTTATTGAAAACGTTTTCTATTTTCATAAAGGCATCTTGATTCTTTTCTTATTCCCAATGATCTATTTATTTTCACTAAATATCTTTTAGAAATTGGAGGAAGTTAAAATGTCAAACATTCCATCTGTCATGAAATCTTTAAGAATTCCTGTTATTGGATCACCAATGTTTATCATCAGTAATCCAAAGCTTGTGATTGAACAATGTAAGGCGGGAATTGTGGGCTCTATGCCTGCCCTTAATGCTAGACCAGCCTCGCAACTAGATGAATGGTTAGCCGAGATCACGGAGACACTAGCTGATTACAATGCGAAAAATCCAGATCGTCCAGCAGCACCATTTGCCATTAACCAAATTGTACACAAATCAAATGACCGACTTGAGCAGGATATGGAGCTTTGTGCGAAATACAAAGTCCCAATTATAATCACTTCTCTAGGTGCCCGTGAAGATGTGAATGTAGCCGCTCATAGCTATGGTGGAATTGTGTTACATGACGTCATTAATAATAAGTTTGCCCACAAGGCAATTGAAAAGGGAGCCGATGGTTTAATTGCCGTTGCTTCAGGGGCAGGTGGACATGCTGGAAGCAAGAGTCCATTCGCTTTAGTTCAAGAAATTCGTCAGTGGTTTGATGGTCCATTAGCGTTAGCAGGTTCTATTGCTAATGGGAAGTCGATATTAGCGGCTCAAGCGATGGGTGCCGATTTTGCCTATATCGGTACACCATTTATCGCTACTCATGAAGCACGAGCAGCAGAGGAATACAAGCAAGCTATCGTTGAGTCCACGTCTGATGATATTGTGCTTAGCAATTTATTTACAGGAGTTCATGGTAACTATCTTGCTCCATCGATTCGTGCAGCGGGCTTAGATCCTGAAAACCTTCCTGAAAGTGACCCATCCACTATGAATTTTGGAGACGGTTCAGCAAAGGCTTGGAAGGATATTTGGGGGGCAGGTCAAGGAATTGGTGTGATTAACGAAGTGACAAGTGCGGGAGAGTTTGTTGATAAACTTCATCAGGAATATATCGAAGCAAGAAACAACTTAATGAAGACAAGCGAAGTATTTGCTTAATCATTAAATTAATGAAGGTGCTAAGAAGCAAGAGAGAGCTCTCTTGCTTCTTTCGATTCGCCAGACGGATGAAGCATTACGAATATAGTCTTTTGACGTTCAGACAGGGTTGATAAAGTCTTTGTGGACTCCTGAGGCCCTTATTTTCATTAAAACGCCATTTGAGAGGTGTTTGCGGCACTGAGAGGTCGTTATTGACTATGAAACACGTAAAAATCATCGTATTTTTGCTAGATAAGGGCCTTTCAGTACCGTTACGATCATAGAACTATTGATTTGTCACAATTAGGGCTTCTCAGTGCCGCTTAGCTTGATGAATATAAATAATGATGATCATGGCGACAGATTATGTTCATCACACTATTTTAAATTACACGTAATAAGCAAAAAGGAAGATCTTGATCAGCCAATGATTTGGTGTAATCTGTACAGGTTTAAAGAGTTTAGAAATAGAAAATCTTTTTATACTTCATTAAAAAGTAAAGTAAGAACCTAAATTCTGGGGATAAAACCCACACATCGAAAAATGATGATTAAAAAGGTAATTTTACCTAAAAGTGATAGAAGGAAGGATCTTTTTTCTGGAAGTAATGAGTCACAACTTGTATAAAATCGTATTTTGTTAGTATTTTACTATACTTTTGAATTTCTAGAACTTATATCATAATTTCTTCTTTATTTATAAAAATAAGTATTAAAATGTTTATTTTAGGTATTTTCATTCAAGACAATAGAACTATTTTGAAATTATAGATAAACATGCTCATGACTATGAATGTGTTAATATATAAAACGGAAAATAACTTCCAAGATTTGTGAGGTTCTAATGAAGCTTAATTATTCGCTGTGAGGATGATCATAGGTTATATCTATCTTTTTACTTAATAATAATGTCAAAAGTTGTACAGGAGGAAGGAGAAGGAGAATGAAACGAACACCTATCCAGATACATATATTTTTAGCAGGACTTGTTTTACTGCTGATTGTTAGTGGATGCAACTGCGTTTATTGAAGGCGACCATATAGTTGTTGAGGGAAGCAGTAACATTATACGTGGTGCAGTGATTCGTTTATCAGCAGAAACGATTCAACGTACAAATACCCAGGTCCCATTAGATGAACAGGTAACGGTAGATGAGAATGGAAACTTCCGTGCTGAACTTAGGCCAGGAAGGTATGATAGCTTAAGGCTAATTATTATTTTACCAGCCAATCAGCAAGACCATATACAGGAGCATTTTGGTGAATTTAATTCAAAATTAGAAGGGCCGCTCATCTATAATGAAGAATCGTATGATGGCGATATGATTAAGGAAGCAAGAATTGAAGCGGTAGTATTCCTGCAAGATGATGTAAGAGAATACTCGTTTAACGCACCTATACGAGGAGAGAAACCAGAAGATTACGGCGATAAAAAAGTATGGATGGAGGCCGAAGTAACAAATGACCATCGATACCTTTACGTAACTGGTCGTTCAAATCTTATTGAAGGAACAAGACTTTCAGCTGAATATTGGTCTTCAGAAAGGCATCATATGTCACAAAATCAAATCATACGACCTTATGCATTCGTCAATCCAGATGGTAGTTTTGATTTTATGGTTCGATATAACACGTTAAGTAAAGACGGTTTTTTACAGATCTACACTACAGATACAGAAAGGTCAAAACTGACAACACAACTCATAAATGTATACGGAGAGAATTTTGAACACGTAGAAGGTGACTTTGTTGTACAGCGGCCTAATGGTACGAACAGTGTAGAGTTAGTCTTATATCCAGAAACCCCTGTTTTAGAAGTGCCAGAAGATATCTTTTTAACGACAGACAAAGAAGAAACGATGATGACCGTTTCAGATGAGATGTTGTTTGATTTCGATAAAAGTGAATTGAAGTCTGAAGCTAAAGAAGTATTAAATCGTCTTTTAGAAACACTCGCCACGCTAGAAGCTGGGACAGTCATTGAAATTAGAGGGCATACGGATAGTCTAGGAGATCCTGCTTATAATTTAAACTTATCTAAAGAAAGAGCATCGGCAGTTATGAGTTATATTTTAGAAAATGGTCATACAAATCATTTAGAATATAAAGTAGAAGGATATGGTGAAACGAAACCAATCGCTTCAAATGAAGATAAAGACGGTCGATCACAAAACCGTAGAGTGGAATTAGTAATTAATCCTCAATAATAATTGTCTATTAATATTGAGATAGGGGCTCAGGAGTCTTCGCGGACTCCTGAGCCCCTTATTTTGATTAAAACACCATTTGAGTGTTTAGCGAAGTGGGTCGTCGAATTAATGTTAGATTTCCGATGTCATATGGTTCATTCATTAATTAATTCGCTTTCGCTCAAGAAAACCCCCATAGAAAAAGTTTTACAGTATTACGCGGTCTTTATTGACTTTGAAGTTCTTTTGCTAGGATGACCTGAATGGCTGCCACTTCTTCAGGAGATAGACGTTCTTGTAATCGATTCAGAACATCAAGGGTATTTACGTTTCCGCGAAGAGCTTGATCTTTCACTTCATTAATCTCACTCGTAGAGAATTCTCTTAAAATGGTCTTCATTGCATCTTCTTTTGTATCAAAAGGTAAGTTGTTCGCAGTCTCATTTGTATCTATTTCATTGATTAGATTTTGTATGTGCGGGTCGTTAATGAGTTTATTGTATTCTTCCTCATCGTTTAAAATATCATTTGTAATTTGTTCCACTAATACTTCAGAGGCTTTGCTAACAAAAAAATTATACCCCCAATATCCTAAACTACCAATGATAACAAGTGTAATCACAATCCACTTCCACATTACTCATCCCTCCTAGTCAGAGTTCTATGAACTATTTTATCATGCAGGAGAAGTGCCTGTCACCGGGAGAAAGATATGATGTAAGCTGGTTTCTAGACATTGGACTCCGTTTTGATTTACGATTGACCTACAGAATTCATATTAGGTTGGATTCATTATTTTTCTTAGAAGGGGTGGAGAGCATGAAAGTTCTTGTTGTTGGCGCGAATGGCCAGATTGGAAAACATCTTGTAACATTAATGCAAAATAGCGATAGCTTCAAAGCAAAGGCAATGATCCGTAATCAGGAACAAGCGGCGTTTTTTGAAAAGTTGGGTGCGGAAACTGTAGTGGTTGACCTTGAACAGGATATCGAGTCGATTGCAAAAGCTGCTGAGGGAGTGGATGCGATTGTATTTACAGCAGGGTCAGGGGCACATACAGGGAAAGACAAAACGATTATGGTCGATTTGGATGGCGCAGTGAAAACGATTGAGGCCGCTAAAGTTGCTGGGGTGAAGCGTTTTATTATGATTAGTTCATTTGATACGAGACGTGAAGCCATTTTATCCGCACCACCGTCATTTGCACCTTATGTGGCTGCCAAGCATTACGCCGATGAATGGTTAAAGCGTACAGATTTGGACTATACGATCATCCATCCCGGCTTGCTAACGAATAATCAAGGTACAGGAAAAGTAAATGCCGCATCAGAAGTGGATAGAGGCGAAATTCCAAGAGAGGACGTAGCAAGCGTCATTGTTGCAACTTTAGAAAATGACACAACGATTGGGAAGCAATTTCAAATAGTAACTGGAAATACCCCTATAAAGGAAGCTGTTGTTTCTATTTAAACGGTCAACTAAGGTTGTAATCAAGGTAACTTAAGGATAAACCATACTATCTTTAATAACGAGAGCTTTTTGGTTAGTTTATATAAAATAGATATGAAATGTATTCTTGGAATCGATTTTAACAATCGGTTCCTTTTTTTGATTTATAACTGCAAATGGGATAAACCTGCGTAACGATGGGTCTTGCCATAAGTAGAGTGTCGTCGTTTTAAGGAATCAATGAAAAAGGAGCTAATAACTAGCTCCTTTGGTAATGAATGATTATCTAATCGCCCTACCAGCAGCAATCTCGATTTGCCTTTGCATGGAAGCTTGAACTTGGCCGTCACTGTGTCTTTGACTATTTAGGAAATGGATACAAAAATGTCCATTATAGTTGTTATTACGAATGCTTTGATCTCCATGCGGCATGGAGTGCATAGCTGCTGCTAGACGCCTTCCGTCTACCTCTACAATTATAGCTCTCGGTGTCCATGAATAACTGCCACCCCAGATTTCCCGCATGATTTGAGCATCCCTTGAGGTTAGAGGTTCACTGTCTGCATGATTTCCACCCATTGTATGCCTTACTTGAAATTGTCTTCCTGTTTGAAAGTCTGTTATTGTTGCAACTTTTCCAGTTGAGAACACATACCTTGCTTCAGTCCACCAATCTAACACTTCACCATGTCTTGCTGAGACAACTGGCCTAACAGGTACCTGGAATTGAGGTACTTGGATTACTTGTCCAATTCGTAATGTACTCTGTGCTGTCATATTGTTATGTCTAAGTAAATCATTATAAGGCACGCCATATTGTGTACTTATATTCCACATATTATCCCCTGAACGTACCGTATGGTTAATATTCCTTATCGTTACAGGAGCAGTTGATCCATTTTGAACCGCATTTGTTGGTGCTGTCGAACTTGTTCCATTTGGTATGGTTAAAATTTGCCCGATTTGTAGTACATCCGTTCGCAGATTGTTAGCGGTGCGTAAAGCATTTACCGTTGTTCGATAACGATTCGCGATGGACGACAAGTTATCACCTGATACAACTGTATGAGTTGTACCAGTTGCTGCAGGAGACGGGCTTGAAGTTGATGTCGTTGGGATCGTTAACGTTTGCCCAATCCGGAGGACATCGGAAGTTAACTGATTCGCTGTACGCAAGGCATTAACAGTAGTGCCAAACCGTTGGGCAATCACAGACAAGTTATCACCAGCTACGACCATGTAAGTGGAGCGTTGTTGAGTTGGTGCTGTTACTGGTGTAACGGTCGATTGTGAAGGAGCTGTTAGGTTCGTATTGGTATTAGGTATCACTAATCGTTGCCCAATCCGGAGGACATCGGAAGTTAACTGATTCGCTGTCCGCAAGGCATTGACAGTAGTGCCGAACCGTTGGGCAATCACAGACAGGTTATCACCAGCAACGACGGTGTAAGTGGATCCTTGTTGGACCGTTGCCGTAGCTGTTTGAAGTGTAACGGTCGATTGTGAAGGTGGTGTAAGATTCGTATTCCCACCAGGAATCACTAGCCGCTGTCCAACACGAAGGACATCGGAAGTTAACTGATTCGCTGTCCGCAAGTCATTAACAGATGTACCGAATCGTTGAGCGATGACGGACAAGCTATCACCAGCTACGACCGTGTAAACCGAATCAATGGTTTGTATTTTTGGGGAAAAAGTTGATCCGGGACTTGTCGGAATGACTAAAGTTTGTCCTACTCGTATGACATCTGAAGATAATTGATTTGCTGAACGTATGCCATCAACAGATGTGCCGTAACGTTGGGCGATCACCGATAAACTATCCCCAGCAATTACCGTATAGGTGCGAGGCTGTGTTGATGATTGTGGAGTAGGAGGTGGTTGCATACTAGGTTGAGTTGGTTGTGCTAGCTGTGCACCATTTATTACAACTGGAATAATTAACGTTTGTCCAATCCGAATGTTATCATTCGATAAGCTGTTCGCTTCCCGTATAGCAACTATAGATGTATTGTAATCTCTTGCTAGGACCGATAAGTAATCACCGGATCTTACCGTATGAAGAGCTTTTGGAATAATTAACCGCTGATTTGGAAGTAATTGATCTGATTTTAAATGGTTTACGATTCTAATGTTATCTACGGTTGTACCATACATTCTTGATAGCATCCAAAGTGTATCACCAGGGGCGACCTGATAATAAATGGATGTATTTTGAGTAGACTGTGAGGAATCCGTAGACGTTTGACCTGACACATTTTGGGTATTGGTTAACAGTGGAAGAGAGGTTGCGAGCATTCCTCCAACCATTACTTTAACGACTGTTACCTTAATGCCTGGATATTTTGCGTATACGATATTAAGCGCAATCGTTCTTAAATTTTTTTCGGATTGAGGTTTTGTTCCTAGTTCATTAGCAAATTCGGTTAGTTGGTCATCAAGGTGTACAACCAGTGCGAACTCCTCATGTGGTTTATCTAATTTTTGTAATTCGTATCGTTGAATGTTCATAGTTGCACTCCCTTATATGTAAACTAGCAGTTGTTAGGATACCTCACTAATAATCATTTATAAGCACATAGTGAAGTTATTTCATATTAAGTCACTTTCACTAGCCGCAACGTAAAAGAACAATCAAATACATACCAACAATGGCATTAGAAAACGGTACAATTTAGTCATTTTCATCATAACCTTTTAACTTCTAGCGAGTAGTTCGATCCTACTTTTTTACAATATTTATGAAAAAGCTCCTTTTCCTTTTCCACTAATTTATGAGAAGGGGTAGTTTTTCCCTATGTGTCGAGCTCCTTTCATTCATTTGTATTTTGAAAATTTAAAAGAAACAAAAAATTCTAACAGGGTTTTTGTCGATTTTGTAGAAATCATTGATATAAGGATAAAAGGATGTAAAAAAATCGCTAAAGGAAGGTGAAAGGTATGTTCAAAAAGATGTTCCATAATGAACAAGAAATGTGTGAAAGAAGGCTAATAGCCGTTATGAGACGGTTAAAAATTGATGATTCCCATTACAATTTCAATTGGAATCGCAGCAGTTGCTATATTGAATTTCAATATAAGGATTGCACGTACAGGATGGAACACTCTGTTGAAAGCGCAAAAGAAAAAGGGATTGTTATATTGAGAAATGGATTGGATTGTTTAAGTGAGTTGGTCCGATCCCTTGAAGATCTTTGTCAAATCGTTGAAAGAGGAACGCATAGACTCGAGACATGGTTATCTGGCATGAAACAGTCGTCTCCAGAAGAAGAGATGTCTGAATTTTTAGAAGAAGTTCATATTAGATACAAGTCTGTCGGGAAACAAAAACATGCGGATTATATGAATATGAATGATGAGTTAATCCAAGTGGATCCTGAGCCATCTCTAAATAATTTAAATAGAAATCGAATTAACCTACAATCGCAGGACAAATCGTGATGTCCTATTGACATCATCACAATCTAGCATTAGAATTTTGTAAGTAATTTATTTTAAAGTTTAAGGAGGATTATTAAAAAATGTTACCATCTAGAATTCGGTTCCGTGCTTTGAGCAAGTAATTTCATATGTTCAAAGGCTCTGCTTGTGTAGGCAGAGTAGACGGGATCAGTCTATCCTTTTTTAATAATCTTCATTTTGCATAAATATTTGCTTTATGTTGAAAGGCGGATTCGTTCTGCCTTTCTTTTTTATACTTTAGAAAATAAAACTCCCTTATAGGATAGGTAAAGAAAAACTCTAAGGTTTCGCCGGGTCTTGGCGATAGCCGAGTTTTTCTAATGCTGCTGAACGGGAAAAGTATAAAATAAATGAGGTTATTGGCCATTAGTCTGCCCTTCTTCTGTAGAAGAAGGTGGGTTATTTGGCCAAACGACTGTACGTAAGATGCATAAATTAGTTATCTATCCGTTTACTCAAAACCACAGGCAGCTGTCCTGTGGTTTTTTATTTTGGGAAACACTGGTGAAAAGTTATTTGTCTCACGATTGAATGTTCATTGATCGTGGCGCTGATGTTGTGATTCACTTGGAAGAGCAACAATTTAAATTTTAGAAAGTAGGGGTTTAATGATGAATAAAAAAATTAAAGAGATCAAAGAAATGGCATATAGAAATGGAATTTTACTAGAGGAGAGTTCTGTAAAAATCAACGAGTCTGGCTTGGACTTTCAAGTGGTTCATGTTGTCGATCAAGAAGGGGTTCAATGGATTTTGAGGTTACCGAGGAGAGAAGATTCGATGGTGAAAACGGCTGTAGAAAAGAAAGTGTTGGATGTCGTGAGTCGTCATGTTTCGTTTGAAGTACCAGTATGGTCGGTATATACAGAAGACTTCATTGCCTATAAGCAACTATCAGGTAGACCAGCGGGAACCGTGGATCCGGCAATTCAAGATTATATTTGGGAGTTCAATCAAAATCATGTTCCGGAAAGCTATCTCAAATCGCTTGGTGAGGTATTAGCAGAGCTGCATCACGTACCTGAAGAGTTATTGAATATTCCTGGTTTCAAAGTACAGACTTCGGATGAAGCGAGAGTCGAAATGAAAAAACGAATGACCGGAGTAAAAGAAAAGTACGGTGTTAGTGATACGTTATGGGCAAGGTGGGAAGCTTGGGTAGACAATGACAGCATGTGGCCGAAGCATACCGGGCTCATTCATGGTGATGTTCATGCCGGACATACTTTGATCAATGAACGATCCGAAGTGACCGGATTAATTGATTGGACAGAAGTGGCTGTAACAGATGTTTCAAAAGATTTTGTTGGACTTTATATGATCTTCGGTGTACAAGCGTTAGAACAGATTATTGCCGCCTATGAAACAGCAGGTGGAGTCACATGGCCACTCATGAAAGAGCATATCATTGAAATGCAAGCAACTTCTGCCATTGATATTGCCGAGTTTGCGGAATCATCGGGTTTAAAAGAATATGAACAAATGGCAAAAGAAAGTTTAGGTGTAGAAAAGTAGCAACAAATAAATTAAACCAATGAAATAGGCAGCTCATAATATCGGATCTCTATTTCTTCCATATTGAGAGAAGCGCTTTTGAAAAATTTTTAGACTATAAGTCCTAGATTAAGTATTTTAGCAATATTGTAACATTGATGAGTATTTTCATTGTTATAAATCTCATCCAAGCTATTTTAACATGACTATCTCTCGTATTAATATGTATGTTTCATTACTAAACTGGTCAGCTATTGTAGCGATTCTTGCACTTTTCACCAATTTAAAAGAAGAAGTAACCGCCTCCACTTTACCCAGTGGATAGGATGGTTACTTCTTCTTTGTGACGTTTATTAGGTCATCTGCTAGTCTTGCGGCATGTTGTTGCTAAAACTTTACGTTTATTTGAATTCATATTTATAGTAATGGATCGTGTTGTACTTAAGGTGGTGCCACGAGACTCGACAAATTAGTTGAAAGTGGGTTTTTGACTTTTGCAGTTCCTGGGCCCTTATTTTCCTTTAAACGCTGTCTGATTGGTGTTTGAGGGAATGAGAGGCCTTATTTTTTAAAAATAGGCTTTCATGTCATAGTGATTATCCTCATAGCATCACAGGATTATGATAAAGTGAAAGAGACTATGGTCCTGTAAAAATAAAATCAAAGGGTTTAATTTTTAAATACATGTTGTCCAATCACAATGGTTGTTTCTCTTGTATCTAGCCAACGACTAGTCGCAATGTCTGGGTTGTAGAAGAATAATGAACCTTGTGCGATATTTCTCATGTCGGATAAGGCAGCTTGTACTGCTTTGATGGATTCTTGATCAGCGGGTTTGTTCACTTGACCATTCGCTACAGGTTGGAATTGTCTAGGTTGATAAATCACTTCTCTTATTGTATTCGGAAATTGAGAGCTTTCTAAGCGATTTAAAACAACATCGGCGACTGCTACTTTGCCTTCAAAAGGTTCGGTTTGGGCTTCAGCTCGTACAATTCTTGCCAATAAATCAAGTTCAGCTTCCGTGAGTTTTAGTTTGTTAGAGTAGGTTTCTTTTGCTTCTGTATTGCCGTTGCTTGGCCCTTTACTACGACTTACGTTAGTAAAGTTACTGGTTTGAGTTGGTGGGTTGAAGTTGTTTTTACGTTTATCTATATGTATCTGCTCACCGACATAGATCCGATCTAAGTTTTTAACTTGCGGGTTAGCCGCTGCTAATTCTTTTAAGGTTAAGCCATGTTCCTGTGCAATTTTCGTCATTGTGTCACCTTTTTCAACTGTATAAGCAAAAACTGGTGCAGCAAAAAATAGAGCGGCCAGCAATGTTATTAAGAAAATTAGTTTTTTCATAGTTCTCCTCCTAGTAATTATGTTTTTTTGTGAGCTCTTATGTAACTCTACAACTCTATGCTTATGAGAGAATAAAATAAATAGTATTACAATATGATTACATAGAGATTAAAGTGAGATTTAAAGATTTGGGAGAAGCACGGTTTTTATAGAGTTGTAGATAGATAGTGGAGGAGTATTTAATATAAAAAAATAATAGGTATGTCATCGGATTTGAAATTTAGATGAGAAGGATAGACAAGATAAAACTACGGGCAAGATGCATCTTCCCTTCAACAAAAACAATCTTAAAAATAAAGGAAGAGATTCGTGGAAAAGATAAATCTAGCGTTAATTAAAAAGTTACGTCATGAATTACATCAACATCCTGAACTTTCTAATCAAGAAGTTTGGACGAAACAGCATTTAATTGATTTTCTAAAAAAACACACCCAACTAGAAATTGTAGATAAGGGTCAATGGTTTTATGCAATTTATAGGGCAGGTGAAGGTAAAAAGAACATTGCGTTCCGTGCTGATTTTGATGCTCTACCTATCGATGAGACGATTGAAATCCCCCATGCTTCAAAGATCCGAGGTGTTTCTCATAAATGTGGACATGATGGTCATGCTGCTTGTTTGGCTGGTTTTGCTCTTGAGGTCGATCAGAAAGGTGCTGACAAAAACATTTATTTCTTGTTTCAACATGCTGAGGAAACAGGGGATGGTGCAGCTCAGTGTGTCTCGTTTATAAAGGAACATAATATTGATGAAATTTTTGCCTATCATAATATGAGCGGTATGGCATTCAAATCTGTTTATGTAATTGATGGGACTGCTCACTGTGCATCAAAAGGAATGACGATTCGTATGGAAGGAGCTCCAGCACATGCAAGTCAACCAGAAGATGGAATCAATCCGGCTTTTGCAATCGCAAAGATCATTGATTCCATTCCCGAGTTTACAGCGGCAAAGAAGAATAAAGGGATGGTACTTTGCACCGTGGTTCAGGTGGATATTGGGGAAAGAGCGTTTGGCGTATCGGCGAGTAAGGGAGAATTGTTATTAACCATCCGTGCATTTTATGAAGAAGAATTGGTGGGGCTTCAAAAGAGTCTTGAAAAACTTTCTCTTTCTCTAGCAGAACAATACGGACTGAAAACAAGTTTTTCATATAATGACACTTTTCCAGAAACGGTTAATCACAAATCAAGTTCGGACAAGATACGAAAAGTCTGTATAGAAAAAGGATTTCAACTAGTTGAGATGAAAGAAGCATTTCGCGCGTCCGAGGATTTCGGCCATTATTTAAAAGACACAAAGGGTGCCATCTGCTACATCGGAAATGGGGACGACTATCCTCATATCCATACCGTACAATATGATTTCCGGGATGAGATCATCGAAACGGCGGTTGAACTGTTCAAAGGACTCGCTGAATTGTAAATCGTCATTAATAACAAAAGAGATTCAGTGTATAGGTCTAGTTTTATAGTTATATCGTTGAAAATAGAAATTTATAAATGTATATAAAAGAAAATACGTCCACCCAAATCTTATGATGGGGTGGACGTATAATCGTTGCATGATCAGATGTTGCCTAGCACACATTTGTTTCTATTTACTTAACGAATAACTCCATACGGTAAAATTGCATGAACGCCTTTGACCCCATTAACGACTTGTGTTATGCGTAAATCTACAGCAACACTAGCGAGGGCAAGAGCTTCCGCTTTGGTAATACTATGCATCTCCTGTATGAGCAGAACCATTTCGTCTAGGGCTACTGCTGTTGCTTCATTTAAGTCTTCATTAAATCCAAACGTAATCCATCCTGAAGGAGTATTTGCCCTCGGCATCTTGTACTCTAAATCCTCATGTACAATTAAGGTAATATCGACTAAATCCATTGGACATTCGATCGCCGTACCAGAACTCTCACCATCTCCTTGTAAAGCGTGCCCATCCCCAATGGAAAAAAGCGCTCCTTCTACGGCAATCGGTAAAAATAGACTACTGCCTCTGACTAATTCTTTACAGTCAATGTTTCCACCGCAATAACGTGGCGGCGCAGTGGGATGTATGCCAGGTTCAGCAGGGGCTACACCCATTAAGCCCATAAATGGGGAAAGGCCAACATGGAAATCTCGATTGCCAATTTGACAGCTGCCAGTCATTGTCGCACGGTTCAATTTCCAATCCAATTGAATTCTTTCACTATCGACTAAATCTAATTTCTCATTTTGCCAACTCGGATTTCCCCCTGCCCAATTTCGTCCATACCAACCGGGCACAAGATCATTTACCCGCACCTCTAATACCATTCCTGGCTTTGCTCCATCAATCGCGATCGGACCAAAAATGGGATGTCCTGGTTTATTCTCGTTTTCTCTAGACTGAAAAATCTCCCTTTCTTTACCTTCTGATTCCGAATATCCCCATTGAATATCAAGGGTCTTTAACTGAATAGTATCACCAGAATTCACCGTTAAAATAGGCTTATAATCCTTGCTAAAGGATCCGTGCAGGTTCTTAGCATCTAAATCTATTTTATGTATCAATTTTACAAACTCCTTTACGTTATATAGTCCATTTCAGTATAGAGATATGATAGAAGGAAATAAAGGAAACAATCGGTAGTCTAGGAATGGGTGAACAATTAAGTTAAAGGAAAAGGGTGGTCAGCTCAGCTGAAACACCTTCACAAAGAGTGACGGTTTTTCTTGATAAACGATTAGATGGTAAATGATGTTATAATTTTTAATAATAATAGGTATTGTTTTGCTAACAAAGGTAGAAGAGAGTTGGTTAAAAGTGATTAAAGTGGCTATATTTGATTTAGATGGAACCTTATTAAATCGAGATGAGTCAGTCAAAATTTTTATCAGCAGGCAATACGATAGATTAAAGCAACAGGTAGGACATATTCCTAAAGAAAAGTATGTGACAAGATTTATTGAGTTAGACAATAGAGGGTATGTTTGGAAAGACAAAGTATATCAACAAATCGTTCATGAATTTAAAATTGATCGACTAACGTGGGAAGAACTGCTTCAAGACTACATTAACGAGTTTAAGAATAGTTGTGTTCCTTTTGCTAATTTAACTCAGATGTTGGAAGAGTTAAAAAGGAGCAAACTTCTATTAGGGATCATCACAAATGGTTACGGGCGTTTCCAAATGGATAATATAGAGGCTCTAGGCATTAGGGAGTACTTTGACGTAATTTTAGTATCTGAATGGGAAGGTATAAAAAAACCAGACCCAAAAATATTTGAAAGAGCTTTAAAGAAACTCAATGTATCGCCGAATGAAAGCATCTTTATCGGAGACCATCCAGAAAATGACGTATACGCAGCCGAAAATGCTGGGATGAAGGGGATTTGGAAGAAAGATCTACACTTAAATCAAGTTGATACAGATTACATAGTTGAGGACTTAGCCGAAATTCCATTGCTTATAAAAAAAATCAAAGCGGAAACTAACAACAATTGTATTATAGATTAAAAGATTAGTAGCTATGACACTGATAGGGAGCCTTAAATTGCATAGGTGCTTTTTTAGGATCGATTTTTTAGCTACGTGCATGGATATGAACAAAAGCCAGAAAATGCGGGAGGTTATCATGAAAACAATCGGATTAATTGGTGGGATGAGTTGGGAATCTTCATCTGAATATTACAGGATTATTAACGAAGAAGTAAATCGAATGACTTCTTATAGTAAAGGGTACAGAAACAACGAGATCGTGGTAGGTGACAGACCCTTTACTTGTTCTTAAAAAAGCGCTTATGCTCATGTAAGGAGCCGACTTTTATTGTTATATCACGATAGAAAAATCAAGATCCTTATAGATGAGCCGAAGATAAGTGTAAAATCACCATTAAACTAATAGGATCTTGACTAAAATTATTTTTTTACAAAACCATCTAAAGCATAGCGTAAATATGTAGCTGACTCTTGAACAAGGTCCACTTCATCTTTGTATAGTCCCCAATCATAAATTAATCCTCGAATAATTCGTGCCATACATTTCGTCATATATTCCGCAGTGACGTCTGTTCTAAAATCTCCTTCATCAATTCCTTTTTGGAAGTAAGTAGTTAAAACTTTGTATAATGTACGATCAGGATTCGTAAAAAAGCTCGTTCGATTAGGGTTAAGTTCATTTATATAGATAACTCTTAGCATGTCTAAACCAATTTCATCTCGCATGTATGTCATTAAAGCTTTAAAGAATGACAGCAATTGATCGTAGGCTGTAAGAGTTTTGTCATGAGTCGAAAAATATGACTCATAAAACTTATCCATTTCCTTAAATTTTTCTAAGAAAATTTCATGCTTTGATTTAAAGTGCGTATAAAATGCACCTTTTGAGGAAGAGGCAGTTGCTACTATTTCATCAACGGAAACATTGTCAAATCCCTTTTCAGCAAATAAGTGAAGAGCCGTATTTAAAAGTTTCTTTTTTGTTTCTTGTCCTTTTTTATGTTT
Organism: Alkalihalobacterium sp. TH-98; assembly: GCF_057473385.1. Classification (NCBI taxonomy): domain Bacteria; kingdom Bacillati; phylum Bacillota; class Bacilli; order Caryophanales; family Bacillaceae; genus Alkalihalobacterium; species Alkalihalobacterium sp. TH-98. The sequence goes on from NZ_JBYCKM010000058.1 coordinate 54,836, forward strand.
AATAGTCAATGACATCCACTCATTTCTATAAAATATTCAGAAAATATTGACATTAAGACCGCAGTCTGTTTTAATGTTTTGTAGAGACTACAGTCTGTTTTGGAATAAAGAGACTGCAGTTCGTTACTTTTACTAAAAATTGTATATTAATAATTCCAGTTAGAAAAGGAGGAGTTACACTTTTTTATTTTTTTGTATTAATGAAAGCGCTTTAATTTTAATAGAGGGGGGAATTTTGGTGGATATTATCGGTAATAAAACACTAAACTCTTTACTTGAACAACAAATTCAACAAAATCCAAACAAAACTTTTCTAAAAGTAGAATCGGATGATCGTACCATTGAAACGGCTACCTATAAACAATTTGCCGAAAAAGTCCGGAAGATGATGACAGTACTAGACGAGATGGGTATTAAAAAGGGAGATAAAGTAGTACTTCACTTGCCGAACTCAATGAATTTTATGATTTCATGGTTTGCTATTTCTGGAATGGGAGCGGTTATGGTACCGACAAATATTCTATCAGCTAAAGCGGAGATGGATTTTCTTGTCACTCATTCTAAAGCAAAAATGGTAGTTACTGAAGAAGAATACATAGAGAAGTTTACAGACCTAAATATGGAGATATTACTTTCTAGGTATAAAGGAACAACACATCAAGATAAACATTTAGATCATCTGATCAACCTTGCTTCACCTTATAGTAGACCACTAGAAATTAATAGTGACGATATAGCCGCCATTTTATATACATCAGGTACAACTTCTAATCCAAAAGGTGTAATGATCACCCATGCTAACTATGTATATGCGGGTGAATACATGTCACGAATGCTAAAGATGACTGAACAGGATTGTGGTTTAGTTGTACTTCCAATGTTCCATGGGAATGGCCAATACTATTTAACGATGCCATTATTAACTGTTGGTGGAACGGTTGCAATAACAGAAAAGTTTAGTGCTTCTCGATATTTTGAGCAAGCTGCTTTATTTGAGGCTACGATCGGTTCATTGTTTGCAGCTCCTATTAAAATGATCCTGCGCCGGGGAAGTGGGAATACATGCGATCATCAGCTTAAGAAAATAATCTTTGCACAGTCTGTTACTGAAGAACAGCTCGCTGAATTTGAACAGACATATCATGTGGAATTATCACAAATTTACGGGATGACTGAAACGATTGGAACGCCACTTATGAATCCGATAGACGGGATTTGTAAAAACATGAGTATTGGTCAACCTGGCCTTGGGTATGAGGTGAGGCTTGTCAATGAACATGGAAATGATGTGGCTACAGGTGACGTAGGTCAGATTATTGTTAAAGGTGAACCAGGCCGGACGTTAATGCTTGGTTATTATGACGATGAAGAAGCGACTAAGAAGGCTTTACAGGATGGTTGGCTTTATACAGGAGATAATGCTCGAGTAGGTGAGGATGGATACTTATACTTCGTCGATCGTTTGAAAGATATGGTTAAGCGCGCGGGAGAAAATATTGCGACGAGTGAAATTGAGACCGTCTTAAATCAACACCCACAAATTGCTGATAGCGCAGTGGTTGGAGTAGATGATGAAATTCGCGATGTCGCCCTTAAAGCGTTTGTCATTCTAAAAGAAGGAGCTCATTTATCGGAAAAAGAGGTCATTTCACATTGCCAAGGATTACTAGCTAAATTTAAAGTCCCAGAGTATATCGAATTCATAGATGAGTTCCCTCGTACCTCCGTTGGGAAAATCCAAAAAGCTAAACTTCGTGATCTAAACAAAAAGGTGTAAAAGCTAATAAGGGTGCTAATCACGCACCCTTCACTTAATCTACTATTCTACGAAAGAGGTGTATTTTATGAAACCTGAACAAATGCCACAACAAAATCTACCTCGTAAAGGTCCAGGGGATAATTTGTTAGCGAAAGTTGCCATGTTCTTTTCTAAAATTTCAGAGAGGTGGCTACCAGATGCGTTTGTATTTGCTGTTCTATTAACAGTAATTACATTCTTAGGTGGAATTTTTATTACTAGTAGTAGTCCCTTTGAGATGATGACTTATTGGGGAGATGGAATGTGGTCGTTATTAACATTTACTGCGCAAATCATTACAACGTTTATTATGAGTTATGCGCTTGCACTCACGAAACCAGTTGCTCGTGGTCTTGAAAAAGTTGCGAGTCTTTGTAAAACACCAAATACAGCGATCATCGTTGTTACGTTTTCTGCGTTAGCTGCATCACTTATTAGTTGGGCATTTGGACTTGTTGTCGCTGGAATTATGGCAAAGCTAGTCGCAAAAAAAGTCCATGATGTAGATTACCGAGTACTCGTTGCTGCAGGTTACTCTGGTTTTGTGATATGGGAAGGCGGATTATCATCTTCGCCAGCGCTTTTCGTAGCAACAGAAGGTCATAACTTTCAAGAAATGGTAGGTCTCATTCCTACATCAACAACATTATTTTCTGCGATCAATATTGTAATCGTTTGTATTGTATTTTTTACATTACCTTTTATTATGAAAATGATCCATCCAAAGAAGAAAGAGGATCGTTTTATTATTGATCAAAAGTTACTCCAAGAAGAAGCAGAAGAAGTGAAAGAAGAAAAGAGAAATGCCATTAATGATAAGTTGGATCGCAGTCGAAGTATCGTTATGATCGGTGGAATTTTAGGGTTAGCTTACCTTATCAATCACTTCTATACCAATGGTTTTTCCTTAGATCTAAATACTGTAAACTTAATTTTCTTAACATTCGTACTTCTTCTTTACGGAAATGTTAAAGAACTAGGAACTGGTTTAAAAAGGGCATCAGGAAGTGTTGGACAATTTGCTCTTCAATATCCTTTCTACGCTGGAATCATGGGGATGATGACAGCTTCAGGGCTAGCTATTTGGATTTCTAATATTTTTGCAGATATTGCAACAACTAAAACATTACCACTTTTCACATTCTTTGCGGCTGGAATTTTAAATATGTTTGTTCCTTCTGGTGGTGGTCAATGGGCCATTCAAGCACCAATCTTTTTACCGACTGCCATGGAGTTAGGCGTAGACCCAGCGAAAATTGTTCTTGCAGTTGCATGGGGAGATGCGTGGACTAACATGATACAACCATTCTGGGCATTACCGTTATTAGCTATTGCAGGGCTAAAAATACGTGATATTATGGGCTTTACAGTGATTACTCTACTATACACAGGGATCGTCATCTCAGCAGTGTTCCTTATCTTATCTTAATATGTTAGCGCTTTCAAATATTCATTGGAAGAGTTAGCTGTTTGATAACTTAGTTGTAAGAGGCAAGAAAAAAGCTTAGTTTGCGTAGAATGGATGCGCATGACTAAGCTTTTTTCTTGTGCTGGCGAGTCAGGGGGAAGCCCCTGAAATACCTCCATTATTTTATCCATGGGAGTTGAAATCGTTTGGGTGGCCCTTGATTAGGTTCTATCACCGTTTTTTCGATCAGGTTGAAGTTTTGAATATTTGTTTCTACCGTGATATTCACTTTAGCTTCTTTAAATGCTTGATCCCAATCGTCTTGAACTTTTTTCCAATACTCAGGATGCCGGCGGCGAACTTCTGTCCCCATTCCGAGTACATCGGTGACAGGTTCTTCTTTCATCTTTTCCAGCAGCTTTTCCATCCTCCATCGAACCTCGTCAGCATATCCTTTTTGTATTTTTTTAAACATGTGTGCATCTATTTCAGCACTTGAGTGCCATTCATTGATATTGGCTAATGTACTGACGGATACATCGATAACTAACTGATTGTTTTGTACTTTCGGAAGAATGGAGGTTTGTGCGCGCAACCGCTCTAAGGCGAACCAATCATCTCCATCTGGCACCTGAAATGTAAACGTATCGTTTCCTGCTTCATTGCGATATAAACGAAGGGCATCGGCTAGGATGTCATTGATATCCTTTACATAAACTCCTTCTTTAATAATTGCTGTTCCATCTAAATCGATATGCGGTTCTTTTTGAGCATCATCGGAATGCTTTTTTAATCGTATAACATAAGCACTCCGGCCGGGTTCATAGCTCATTTCGAGAAATTCTTTTAATGTAGGGGTAATGACCCTTTGGTGACTATCTTCAGCGGCTTCAATTCCGTTGGCTAAGCTTATTCCTGACAATGGGTCTACTGGAGAAGGTAAAGCAAGTAAGGTGGATGGTTGGTCAGCAATAAACAAATAACTTGTCAGACGGAACATTTGATCACGAAAGATAATATCAAGTGCAGGAAATATTCCTTCTTTAGCGATTTCACTACTCACGATAAACGTTTGGGCGTGTGAGAAAAAAAGTCGTCGATGCAGTCCTTTAATGGCTGCTCGTCCCGCTCCGAGATGTGAAAAACCTTCAGTAGCAATCATGATATGGGCATCAGTGGCACCTTGATCTAACTTGACAGGTTGAAGAAATTGAAGCTTCGGTGTAAATAAATCACCTTCTCTTTCAATCGCAACTGCTGCAACGAATGCAGATTCCCCAAGTTCTTTGGAACTCCAACAACCAGTGAGTAAACTGCAGATTAATAAGCTTAAAAGCGCTTTTTTCATAGATGCTCATCCTTAGGTTCTATTCGATGTATGGTTGCTTTTATTTTCCATAATATATTATGTAATTTCCCACAGATCCACATTTAATATCCATGTAATTTCCAGTTATCTTACATTTTATGAGCATTTTTGTTTCAATTAAATGTTAATAGCTTGTTTAAAGGTGAAATCCTATTGTAGTTAGTTATTGTACAAAAGGGTTTCTTTCCTTTTTGTTAAGTAGGAATGAACATCGAAAATAGAGCCTATTTCTTAAGTTAAATAGGGGAAATCGCTACTAAACTTTCAGTATATATCCCGATAACAATTTCTAGTAACTGACGATAAGATTTAAAAGAGGTAGCAGATAAACCATAAACGTATGAAAGGAACACTCACATGGAAGTTAAACAAAATACGCAAAGACCACTCTTACATTATTTCTTAATCTCAATGTTAGTTGTAATCATGCTTAATGCATTTGTGTTTCCATTTATTTCAGATCAACAGGTTAAGGAAGTCGATTATGGTACTTTTTTAAAAGAAATTGAAATGGGAAATGTTAAATCCGTAGAAATTCAAGATAGTCAAATAGGATTTACCTTACTCAATCAAAGTGAAGCAAATCAGATCTATGTCACTGGTCGAATGGAAGATCCGGATTTAGTAAATCGGTTGTATCAAGAAAATATTGTATTTAATCGAATCATTCCAAAAGAAAGTTCTCCAATCCTAACGTTTTTATTAATGTGGATCCTTCCGTTTTTCCTATTTATTCTAGTTGCCCAATATTTTATACATAAGCGAATAGGAAGCGAGACTAACGTTCTAAAGTTTGGAAAAAGCAATGCTAAAATCTATGTAGAGGCACAAACCGGGAAGTCGTTTAATGATGTTGCTGGGCAAGATGAAGCGAAAGAGGCTCTGATAGAAATTATTCATTTCCTTAATAATCCTAATAAGTATAAAGAGATTGGGGCAACCATTCCTAAGGGTGCTCTTCTTGTAGGACCTCCTGGAACGGGAAAAACACTGATAGCGAAAGCCGTAGCAGGAGAATCAAAGGTTCCTTTCTTTTCGATCTCTGGTTCAGAGTTTGTTGAAATGTTTGTCGGTATGGGGGCAGCTCGAGTCCGAGATTTGTTTAAACAAGCCGAGGAAAAAGCACCTTGTATCGTGTTTATTGATGAAATTGATACGATTGGGAAAAGTCGTCAATCGACGGGGTTTTCTTCCAATGATGAAAGAGAGCAGACATTAAATCAACTACTCTCAGAAATGGATGGGTTTGAGGCAGATAAAGGAGTTGTCATTTTAGCAGCAACCAATCGACCAGAAACATTGGATAAGGCCTTGTTACGATCAGGAAGGTTTGATCGTAGAATCCCAGTGGAATTACCTGATATTGCAGGAAGGGAAGCCATCTTAAATGTTCATGCGAAAAAAGTAAAGTTAGCTGACGATGTCGATTTGAACATGATCGCAAAAACGACGCCAGGGGCTTCAGGTGCTGATTTAGCCAATATTATGAATGAAGCCGCTCTGCGTGCCGTAAAATTGGACCGGAATCAGATTATCCAAGCAGATTTGGAAGAAGCGGTAGCGGTCATTATCGCAGGTTATCAACGGAAAAACACAGTTCTATCACCGGAAGATAAACTAACGATATCCTATCACGAAATTGGCCATGCCTTAGTGGCAGCGAAGCAAACGAATTCTGCCCCCGTGCACAAAATTACAATTATTCCAAGGACATCAGGAGCTTTAGGATATACGATGCAGTTAGAAGAAGTGGAACAGGTGCTGCTGAGTAAGGAGCAAATTCTCGATAAAATTTCCGTGTATATGGGCGGACGTGCTGCAGAAGAGTTAGTCTTTCAAAGAATAACTTCAGGTGCAGCCAATGATATTGAACAGGCGACCAAGCTGGCAAGAGCGATGATCACTAGATATGGGATGAGTGACGAGTTTGGAATGATGGCATTAGAAACTGTAAATAATCAATATTTAGGCGGTGATACATCGCTATTGGTATCGGAAGGGACAGCAACCAGAATTGATGATGAAGTGTTAAGAACAATTAAAAGCTGCTATCAAAATGCCGTGAAGATTTTAGAAGATAATAAGGGAAAGCTCCATGAGTTAGCCAAATACCTTTGTGAGAAAGAAACCATTTCAGGCGACGAGTTCATGAAAATCTTAGAAAGGAAGGATTCGAGTTTATAAGGTTAGTATCGGGACTATTAGTTATGGGATCATTCAAAAGTGTGTAGGATTACGATGGTTCTTGGCAAAATAGCCAATTTTAAGGCGGCAGCAGCAGTTGGATCGTTGGCAGGGGAATGAGATTTTTAGCGGACTGAGAAGCCCTTATTTTCAGAAAAACCGCCATTGCAGAATTGTTATCGGACTGAGAGGACCCTATTTCCTATAAATCACGTAAAAATCAACGCTATTTTGCTAGATAAGGGCCTCTCAGTCCGTTCCAACCGCAAATCATTGATAATGCAACAAATAACGGCCTCACAGTCCGCTTAGGGATGGGAGGTCCACTATATTTGTGTGATCACTATTCGTGTCATGTTTTAATTATAATTTTGTATCGAAATGAATTCATCATATCGTATATAAACTAGAAAGGGTTTGAAAAGTGAATGTTACACTTAAAATTTTTGGGTCTTTTTGTCGTTGCCCATACCGTTTCGTATTTAATTGCAGGAGCTATTTCTTTAAGATTTAGTAAAGATATTTATGAAAGTAAGCAGAGGTTATGTACGTTTTTAATGGACATGTCCAACGAACAAGAGAGAAAGCATGTTGAAAAATACTTTTTACCTGCTCAAATATTACGTGGAATTCTGATGGCAATTGTGCTATTACCTATTTTAAGTAGTTTAGGAGAGCTATCTTTTTTATTAAAATTTTTCTTCTTTGCTAGTTTAATGTTTGTATATTCTCACTTGGCTGCTGTGTCCCCGTTTTTGGATAACATCGAAGGTCAAGTTTATTTTAGAAGAAAGTACATTCAAAAAAAGTCATTTTACAAATTTCAATTAGAAATGCTTATGTACTGCATCTTGTTCGGATTACTAATGGCTGTTTTTCTTGGTTTTATTTTATAGTAAAAAAAGGGGGGGCGAGATATTTGGAGCTGGTAAAATAGCGGTCCAGTTATTTACAATACATTGACCGACGAATGAAGTGGAGGAGAGTCCTCGTAATTACGTGATGTAGTTGAATATAATTTAAGTGGTTAATGATTAACTGTTGATGTAGTAACATTTGCACAGGAATGGACTGAGGTTCTGTTCAAAAGAGGAGCCAAATAGGTGGGATAGACCGTTGGCAGGCGAATGAGATTTTTTAGCGGACTGAGAAGCCCTTATTTTCAGAAAAACCACCATTGGAGAAGTGTTAGCGGACTGAGAGGACCCTATTTCCTATAAAACACGTAAAAATCAACGCTATTTTGCTAGATAAGGGCCTCTCAGTCCGTTCAGACCATGAAATCATTAATAATGCAACAAATAACGGCCTCTCAGTCCGCTTAGGGATGGGAGGTCGACAATGATAACAGCTTGATTTTCTGCTGGGGTTAAAACATATGAAAATATTATATTGACAAAATTTCAAGTTTCATAGATAATAATCTTAATTTAATACTGGTACCTTTAATTCAGTCCTGTGAGGCTGACAAGGTAGGTCGTTACAGATAGGGGATTCGTGTGTCTTTTGAAGCCTTGTCTATTTATGCGTATCTAGGTTTCTTGTCAGCAAAAAAGGTTGACGAGAAACCTTTTTTGTTGTCTAAAAACCACCGATCGTAACGAGAGCTTCAACCTCCATGGTGCCAGGTACCTAATATATTGGAGGAATGTATTATGAAACAAACAGTTGATCGAGATTATGCCCTACAACCTGTCCCGCAATCGGCACGACAAGGATTTTGGAAAATGTTCGCGGTGATGCTAGGACTCACCTTTTTCTCAGCGAGTATGTGGTCTGGGGGAAGTCTTGGTGCAGGGTTAACGTTTACGCAGTTTATTTTGGTCGTCATTGCCGGTAATTTAATTCTTGGTCTTTATACGGGCACACTAGGTTATATCGGTGCCAAAACAGGGTTATCAACACATCTTTTAGCACGTTACGCGTTTGGTGAAAAAGGTTCTTATGTTGCATCATTCATGCTAGCGGCAACACAAGTTGGCTGGTTTGGAGTAGGCGTTGCGATGTTTGCTTTACCTGTACAAAAAGTGACAGGCATTGACTCTTATATTTTAATTGCGATTGCTGGTGTGTTGATGACAGCGACGGCTTATCTGGGAATGAAAGCACTAACGGTTTTAAGTATTATCGCTGTACCTTCGATTGCTGTACTAGGAAGTTATTCGACGTTTGAAGCGGCAAATACCGTTGGAGGACTTGGTGGATTACTCGAGTACCAACCGACGGAAACGATCGCGATCGCTGCGGCGTTAACGATTTGTATCGGTTCTTTTATTAGTGCGGGAACATTAACACCAGACTTTGCTCGTTTTGCTAAAACGAAAAAGACAGGATTTTTTACAACGGTGATTGCTTTCTTTATTGGAAACTCATTAATGTTTCTTTTCGGAGCTGTTGGTGCGATTGCAACAGGGCAATCAGATATTTCTGAAGTGATGTTTTTACAAGGGCTAATCATTCCTGCTATTATTATCCTAGGCCTTAATATTTGGACAACGAATGACAATGCGTTATATGCTTCCGGATTAGGGTTTTCACACATTACAAAGATCTCTAAAAACAAAGTTGTCATTTTTAACGGGATTGTTGGTACGATATTTGCGATGTGGTTGTACAATAACTTTGTGGGCTGGTTAACGTTCTTAGGTTCAACATTACCGCCAATCGGAGCGATTATTTTAGCGGATTATTTTCTTGTTCGCCGTAAACAAGGTTTAAAAGAAAGTGCAATCAAAGTCGTGAACTGGACGGCATTAGCGGCATGGGTGATCGGGGTATTAGCGGCAACATTTATCCCTGGAATTGCACCGCTAAATGCACTTTTCGCATCAGCTCTAGCTTATGTTGTACTCACATTTATACAAAACCGTAGAAACAAACAAGAAGAGGTAGTCATTGAACAGAAAAAGGTGAGTTAATTTGTTAGTAAAAAATGCAAAATTACGTGGCCGTGATGGCCTTTGGCAAATTTTAATTGAGGACAATCAATTTAAAATGATCTCTGAAAATGTAGAAGGATATGAAGGAGAGATTTTAGATGTGGAGGGCAATCTTGTCCTTCCTCCATTTGTAGAGCCCCATATTCATTTGGATACAACACTAACAGCCGGAGAGCCTGAGTGGAATAAAAGTGGAACGCTCTTTGAAGGTATTCAACGATGGTCAGAGCGAAAAGAGTCTTTAACGAAAGAAGATGTAAAGACGCGCGCCAAAAAAGCATTAACTTGGCAAATGGCACAAGGAATCCAGCATGTACGTACACATGTTGACGTAACAGATCCATCTTTAATTGCCTTAGAAGCCTTGTTAGAAGTAAAAGAAGAAATCGCTTCTAATGTTAATTTACAAATAGTTGCTTTTCCTCAAGAGGGGATTTTATCTTATCCTAACGGGGAAGAGTTACTTGAGGAAGCGCTTCGGATGGGAGCAGATGTCGTTGGAGGCATTCCGCACTTTGAATTCACTCGCGAATATGGAGTCGAGTCGATGAAAAAAGCGTTTGCACTTGCGGAAAAATATGATCGTCTCGTTGATATTCACTGTGACGAAATTGACGATGAACAATCACGTTTCGTGGAGGTTGTCGCCGCCGAAGCGTATCGTCTCGGGATGGGAGAGCGTGTGACGGCGAGTCATACTACAGCGATGCATTCTTACAATGATGCCTATACGTCTAAGCTGTTTCGTCTATTAAAACTTTCCAAAATTAACTTTGTAGCTAATCCACTTGTGAACATTCACTTACAAGGTCGTTTTGATACGTACCCGAAACGAAGAGGGATTACACGAGTGAAGGAGTTACAAGAGGCAGGGATTAACGTCTGCTTTGGGCATGATGATATTTTTGATCCTTGGTATCCACTGGGAACAGGGAACATGCTGCAAGTTCTTCATATGGGAATCCATGTATGTCAGCTATTAGGCTATGATCAGATCGTTAATTCGATCGACTTGATTACGAAGAATAGTGCAAAAACGTTACACATTGAAGATCAGTATGGCATTGAAGAAGGAAAAGTAGCGAATTTCATTGTTCTTCACGCTGAAGATGAATATGATGCGATCCGCCGCCAAGTTCCTGTGCGATATTCGGTTCGTAACGGAAAAATCATATCGGAAACGAAACCAAGTGAAACTACTGTTCTAATGAATGATCAAGTCCAACACATTACTTTTAAAAAGTAACATAATACCTATTACTATAGTGAATGGTTCGGTTTACATGCCGAGCCATTTTTCTTTTGTTAAGATGGTTTTTCTTTTTATATGAGTGTGTAGTTTAGACAATCTTGTTGAAATGTCTAGAAGTAACTCACAAAATACTCCAAGCATAGCGTTTGAATATAAAATAATAAATATCATAGAATGAGTATTCTATTTTTATATATGATGTTATAATTTACAAATTGGCGAATGTATGATCGCTTTGAATACTATTATTCTCAAAATTAGGAAAGAAAGGACTGTTTATATTGTTATCTCTCATGTGTGGAACATGTGCCATAGAAGGAGAACTATCTGTCGAGCAAAGAAAGGATTTGTCCAAAAGATTAAGGCCGAATAAAGTACATCAATGTCCAAGTTGTAGCTTCTATTTTGGCACGTTTAACTATCAACCACGTAGAGCTAAAGAAGTAGATAGTTTACTGGACCTTGAAGAAGAAGGAGAAGAACAAATCGTAGAAGAAGAAAATGAAGTAATTGAAGAAAAGAAGCCAAAAATCATTGAGGAACAAATTAGTTTGTTTTAATGGAAAGGGACGTATAATGAAAGGATCATCTCATTTAGTAGTCGGTATAGCACTAGGGGGAGCCTTTGCATACATCGGTCAATATGAGCTAGTGGAGACGATAGGAATTGTCACAACTTGTGCAATAGCATCGGTCATCCCTGATACGGATACGAACAGTAAGATTACAAGAAAACTAACGATCCCAGTTACGCTGGTTTATGCCTTCTTAGGAATTGTTGGATTCATGATTACCGGATATGGATACTGGCTATTGGACGGAACAGAAAAACTAGTAGGAATCGTCATTGGATGTAGTTTAATCATATTACCACAATTAATTATTAAGCCTAAATCCATGCTCATACTCACTGGTTCAGGTACATTCGTGATTGGCATCTTACTATCTCACCTTTGGATTATTGGACTAGCAATTTTTATGATTATATCCGTCTTTGCGCCTCACCGTGGCATCACTCATAGCATCTGGGGATTTGCTTTTTTTGGCTGGATCTTATATGAATTTCAAGCCTTTGTTGGGATGGATATGTTGATGGTAGCAGGATTAATCGGGTATGCTTCGCATTTAATTTGTGATATGAAATGGCTCCCTACCAATCGCAAAGGAATTAAGCTTTTTCAACCGTTTATTCGAATAGAGTTTTAGATTAAAAAAACACTTACATATTAGTGAAGTAGCAGAAAGAATTCTAACTCTTATTTTTTATTAATAGGGGCTCGCATCCAGCACTTATTTTTCTGGTTGCCGGTATTTGTATAACCTTTAATGCTTTCGCGAACGGTAAAAAAAGCAGTGGTAATTATTTTATTAAATTCCTTACATACACACGTAATGATGTGATAGTTTCGAGCTATCTTGTTGCTATCATTTATATATACTTATAGCTATCGGGTTTACAAGTCTAGCATTATTTGTCTTCAACCGACCTTTTATAATAACTGATATTGCGATCGGTGGAGGCTTATTCTTAGTGTTTGCCGCATTCACTTTCCCGTATTTTTAGATATTCAGAGTAGTATTTTTTATTTTCATTGAGGAAATGGTCTCATGACATGATGAAAAACTATTGGAGCTAAGACTTTGGGTTATGCTTTTGACAAACTGAATGCGAATATAATCGAATATAATTAACGCACAGCTATTCTTCAAAAGGAGAATAGCTTTTGCTATTGAGATAGAAAGGTATTATCGTTGGATAAAACAAAACCTAAACCTATAGAGGATGTTTGGATTGCAGATCTAAGCATGCTTTTTTTATCTTTAGTCTGTTTATTCCTCTATAAATCTCACTTAATAAATAATAGAATTAAAAATAAATGAGGAAAAATATAAATGGTGAAACATTTTGTATGTCTATATCACTCTAATTAGTGAGAGGAGGGAGTGATGACACGATGAAACACGATCTACACACTGTAAAAAGAGCCATTAATGGAGACCCTGAAGCTTTTGAAGAATTGCTTCTGAAAGAAGAAAAAATGCTATATTACAAGGCGCTTTCTTATGTTGGTAAAAAAGAAGATGCTTTAGATGCCATTCAGGAAACCGCGTGTAAAGCATTTCTTGCGATAGGGCAATTGCGAAATCCGGAGTATTTCTCAACTTGGCTGTTTCGAATTTTAATACGTGAATGTTATAGCCTGCTGAGAGAACGAAACCAATTGATTGTTTATGAGGAAAGTGAATTATTGAAAAGATTAGACCGTAAGCAGGACGAAGAAATCGATTCTTTTCATTTAAGCGAGGCATTGTCGAGGCTAAATTCATCCTATCAGACAACCATTATCTTATTCTACTATCATGACCTGTCTATTAAGGATATTGCTGAGGTGATGGAGAAGCCAGTTGCTACAGTGAAAACGAATTTACGTAGAGCGCGGAAAAAATTAAAAAGTGAATTAGAAAGGAGATATCAATTAAATGAAAAAGTCACATGATCCTTTCGAGGAGTTTCCACAAGACGAAGTTCGTTCAGCTATTCGTTCCGGAATCGCACAAGCTAAAGAGAAAAAAGAGACGCCTCGTACTAGAATGACCACTGGGAAAAGAAAAATAATGTATGCTTTGTCTAGTGCTGCGGCTATTTTTGGACTATTGGTTGGTTCCTCTTACTATTCTCCAGCTTTGGCAAGTAGCTTGTCCCAACTACCGATTATCGGCTCAGTTTTCGGCAATTCGGATCTGATCAGTTTACAACAAGCTCAAAAAAATGGGTTGACGAATGAAATTGGTGAGACACAGACGATCAATGGAATTTCCGTTACGCTTGATGAAATTTTATATGATCAAAATAATATTACAATTGGCCTTTTCATTGAATCTGATAAGGAACTTGATGAATTTTATTTTGGTGCTGGTATGGATTTTACGATTAATGGGAAGTTCCCTGCTACTGCCTCTGGAAGTTACGGTGAAGAGAACCTTTCGCCGACAACTTTGACTGCTATTCAAGAAATCAATGTGAACGAAGGTTTGCCGGAGGAATTTGAACTAGGATTAATGCTACATGGAAAAAATGGAGAAACGTGGTACTTCTCAGCTCCTGTTGAGAAAATTACTGGCATTCATAAAATTCCTGTTCAACATTCACAAACGGTAGATGGTTTGACGCTAACTGTAAAAGAATTGTCAATAAGTGAAACAGGCGTAAGTATATCCTATGAGAGTTTAGAAGAGGAAACAGATTTTGATCTAAGTCGTGGAGGAAATATTGAATTCTTGGTAGTTGATCAAGATGGAAATGAAATTACTGGCCGCTCGGGTGGCGTAACAGGTGAAAGGGTGAAGGATAAATTACAGTTCAAGAGTAATAAGCAATTTGATCCCATTAGTTCTAATGTTACTGATTTGACAATTACTCCTTATGTAGTCATCCCTTCTTCCGGTGGAGGAGTTGAAATAGACGAAGAAGGCAACGAAAAGGAATTAGAATATAAAGGACATACAATCCAGCCGGTTGATTTTGATTCTTTTAAAGTGAAAATCTCAAATTAAATTCATTGTTTTAATAGAGTTAGTTCTTATGCTATCTAAATTATATTATTCCGTTCGTGCTAAGAGTTAGTTTATAGAAATATTGTAAATAAAAATTTATTTGAGTGTATTGTTTTTATTCAACTTAAGGGAGCATTTCTTCGTTTAGAAGGAGTGCTTTTTTGTAAGTTATTAAGCGACTTGTGAAGAAATCAGCACTATTGGTTTATTATGTTAGTTTAAGTGTAGTCTTTAGTATAAGGTTATATAAGGTATTCAAATTTATTACTAATAAACTACGAGTTGAAGCACTAGGCAACGAGGGGGAAATTGATATGGAAGAAAATAAAATAGAGGCGAATAAGATCGCATGGGGAAAAATCGCATTCGATCATTATGTTCATTTTAAAGTCCAGTTAGCTCAAGATGATTTTAAACTAAATCCGATGGTTGAAGAAGAGCTTGGCGACGTTACAGGTAAAAAAATCCTTCATCTTCAATGTAATACTGGAGCGGATTCGATTCTTTTAGCAAGAAAAGGCGCTTTAGTTACAGGTGTGGATTTAGTTCCTGAGAATATACACTACGCAAGAAAGTTAGCAGAAGATTTTGGGTTAACCAATGTTCAATTTGTAGAATCTGATGTTTTAAAATTAATGGACGTACATACGGGCGAATACGATATCGTCATGACAACGGATGGAGTCCTTGGCTGGCTGCCAGATCTAAATCAGTGGGGGAAAGTCGTTGGACACTTTCTAAAAAAAGAAGGTTTCTTCTATATGCATGATTCTCATCCTTTTATGATGATCTTTGATGAGATGGCATTAACCGAAGGAAACTTAATTCCTAAATATCCTTATTTTAAAATGACAGCTGATATCGAAACGTCTATTGGAGGTTATGCCTCAGATGTGAAAGAAGCAAAGAACTTCTTCTGGGGTCATCAATTGAGCACAATTGTTAACGGACTTTTAAGTGGAAATTTATATGTCTCGTATATAAGAGAATATGATCGATGTGTTCCTGGAATGGGTGGAAGTACAATAGATGAGAATGGACTAAACTACTACCCGGAACTTGAAGGTAAAATCCCATTAACTATAAGTATAAAGGCAGAGAAGATATAACCTAATTTATTTTGTTAATACACTCTATTTTTTAAAGGACGCATTCCTTTCGTAAAGGATGCTATTCTTTTAATACTAAACAAGGCAGGATCCTTTAACGCAAAGTATGTATTGCTAGATTAAATGTTCGTTTCAAGATCACTTCGTAACTACGGAATTGGAAAACAGTTATTTCAAAAGTGTACAGAAAAAGCAAAGGGATGGGGAGCCGATAAACTTTATATGTGTGTAGCTTCTTCACAAGAAACCATTGCCTTTTATCGCTCTCTTGGCTGCGTCGAAGCAAAAGAAGTGAATAAACAGCTTTATGAAAGCGACCCACGCGATATCCAGCTTGAATATGAACTAATTAATTTAGGCAGTAATTCCACTTTTTAATGACTATCATTAGTTCTAAGTTAAGGAAAGTAAAAAAGATTAAGCAACTAGAAGATGATTCCTATATTTGATTAGGAGGCATCTTCTTTATTATTCCAATTATCTTAGGGATAGGGTATTCCAATGATGAAGCATCATTCTGCAAAATAAGGGATGCTTTTTTGTATAAACAACTCAAGCCGGAAAGTCTAACAGGAAGTATAATATTTGAGGTAATTTTAAAAGTCCTCTTGAACCCCCAGTTACGTGAGGATCTATAATGAACTTATATTTTTTATCGGGGGATGTTGATGGATGAGAATAATAAATAAGTTTTCCATTGGCGATTTTTTAGAAAAGACAGAAGTATCTAATCGTACGCTGCATTATTATGAAATCGGTTTATTTCGACCAGGCTTACCCTTCTTCTAAAAAGAGCTCAATCGCTATTTTTTACTGGTTATTACAGAACCGAAACAGAAAAAACAACCTTTATTATTTTAAACCTTATATGAACCCGCTTCATTCGTACACAAAGGAGCGGTTTCTTTTTTATAAACACTGCACAAACTCGAACTAAGGAGGACCGCATCATGACACCATATGAAGAAGTATATCAATGAATCAACATAATGGGGAGGTGAAGGAAATTACCAACAAAGATCTGATGCAGAGTATTTTGATTCTTACCAATTAGACCAACTAATGACCGTCTCTAGAGAAGTCATCACCGTTGCACAACATTTAAAAAGATTTAGGTATTGGAGAGTTTAACTATACATGACTATAAAGTTTGAATAGCATAGTAGAAAGTCTTATAGAGATAGGAGTTAGAAAATATGGGAAAAGGGAAAAAAGGTTGTTCTTCATGTATTTGCAAACAATTAAAAAAGCTAAAGAAAGGCACCATTGTTCAGCTTTTCTTTAAAAAAGGAAGTAAAATTATTATATTAGACCGTGTAAAAAATAATTGCATTAAAGGAAAAAATAGAAATAACTTTACGACGGTGATTGATTGTAAATTTGTAAAAGCATTTACTAAATTACCAGAATTACCACCTCCAGGACAACAACAAACATTTAACTTTACAGGAATGATCGTTACAACTACTGTTCCAGAAGGTGTAACTACGGCAACAATCCAGGCGATTGGAGCTGCGGGAGGAATAGGAACTTCAGATAATGGACTTGGGGCATCTATCCAAGGTGATTTCCCAGTTACACCTGGTGAAACTTTGAGTATATTAGTTGGCCAACAGGGACAAACTGGCTCAAATTTTCCTGGATTGTTTAATGCAGGAGGAGGAGGGGGTAGCTTTGTTTGGCGGGGAACTGAACCTGTTACTCCTTTAAACCTTCTTGTTGCAGCAGGAGGAGGAGGAGGAGCTAGTAATGTACCGGATGCAAGTGGAGTTGATGCATCTCTTACAAGCAGTGGCACGAGCGGAAATCCTGGGGGCACAGGTGGAACAAATGGTAGAGGTGGTAACAGCAGTTTTTTCTCCGCTGGCGGTGGTGCAGGAATTTTACCAAGTCCTCTAGGGGATGGTGGAAGCAGCTTAGGAGCTGGGGGACAATCGATATTTAACGGGGGCGCTGGTGGTGCCGGATTTACTACTGGAACTAATGGCGGCTTCGGAGGTGGAGGCGGCGCTGGATTTGCTGAAGGCGGTGGAGGCGGCGGATTTAGCGGTGGCGGCGCTGGTGGCACTGATAATTTTATTGGAGGCGGCGGTGGTGGTGGTTCCCAAAATAATGGAACTAACCAAGTTAATACAGCTGGCGTAGGTATTGGCAACGGTCAGGTAACCATCAGCTATATGTAGAATATCATCAAGTAAAAACAGTAACACACCAAAATAAGCGCTATTCGCAGCAGCGAACGTTTGAACGTTTTATAAAGGTAGGCGAATACGTCATGTTATGAACAACAAACCGTCATAGTAGTTTGTGCAGTCGATAACAACGACCCTGGAGAGTTTCCAATAGACTCTTCAAAGAGAATCTCGAATGAATACTTTATAGGAAAAGAACGGAGAATTTTTTCCCTTTGTATATTAGTATTATTCCATCGGTACACCTTGAAATTGGATTTCAGCATTTACTGATCACCTTTATATCAGCTGAACTTCCATAAAAGTGAATGGCGTTACTTTATTCCAATATAGAATTCAAATATTACTTAAGTGAAGGTAATTTTTACTTCTGTAATATCGGTGAGCGAATTCAAAAGCCAATTGAAGAAGATCATTTTCTACATTGGGTGGATCCATCTGAAGCGACAGAAAACTTATTTCACGAACATCAAGGCTGGGTCATTTTTCAGGCAGTAAAAAAATTGAGTTCTTAGTTTCAGGGTTGGGTTGTAAATTTTTTTCTAGAGGGAACCAATGACAAAAAAGGCTAAAAGAAATATGATGGCAGTGTTCACCATATTTTGTCCATTTTATTACCAACAGTAGGGATGGTATTAGGAATGATCGGTATTGTTTTTCAGTCGTTGCCAAAAAATCAAATCAAGAAAACAAATGAAACGGGAAGAGGCATTGCTACAGCTTGAATGATATGAAGTATTGTTGGTGCGTGTATTCAATTGCTCTTAATAGTTATAGGTATTATTTCGGTATTTTCTTCACCAGTTGGATAGGAAGAGTTGTGGAAATATAGTTAGTTAGAGGGGAGAATGATGAGAGGAATCTGCAAAATTTGAGAATTAATATTATTTATAAGCATAATTGAAGGTCTGGTCTGTTGTGAAAGTTAAATTGTTTACGATGCAAGTTCAATGAATACTCACTCGCGGGAACGGAGAAAAAAGTGCCTGTTCCCAGTACTAAAAGTGACTAGAAATAGGCACATAAATAGATTAAATCTTTAATTTCATTAATTCACTTTCAGATAACCCGGTGATCTCACTAACTTCTTTTAGAGAGAAACCCTTCTTGAGCATTCGTCGAGCAATATCATTCTTGACTTCAGCTTTTCCTTCCATTTTCCCCTCAATCTTTCCCTCCATTTTTCCTTTCTCAATTCCTTGTTCAAGTCCTTTTTCCATGCCTTTTCGTTCCCATGAAGTCATTAGTTCCATAATGTGACTCACCTCATTTTTTGGAATGTGTGTAAGTTGTCCTCTAAGTTCATTCTCTTCGTCCGTCGATAATTTAAAATAGTTTTCAAAAATCCCTGCAACTAATTGTTGTCGCGCCGGATCAAGTTCAAGCTTAAGCAGCATCCGTAAAAAAATGAAGTTTTATCATTACTTTTTCACTTTGATCGTAGCCCATTTTCCCTAATAACGCAAGGGCTACAGGATTTGGTTGATGAATAAACTCACGCCTATTTTTATTTTTAATTGAACAGTAAGGTAATTAAATGAAAGTACTTTTTTAAAAGGGAAATGAATAAAAAAGTGATCCACTTCGCGTCTCGGTTGATCGTAACTAAATATGGCAATAGGTATGATTGGACGGCGGTAAGTTTCGTATAGGCGACTATAATAGAAAAACATGCGGTCGTTAAAATGACTATCATAATAGGATTGTGGTTCGATATGAACAATTATTAATGCGTCTTGTCCTTTTAGTTTGGTTTCAGCCACGATGTCGACAGTTCCTTTTCTTCCTTTAAGGATATCTGTAAACACCTCTTGTTGTAGGAAAGTATTGTGATGAAAGTCAAGATATTCATATACATCAGGAAAGAAAGCTAGTATAAACTCTTCAAAAAACGTAGTAATCAGTTCTTTAAACCAACGATCATGATCATACCTTTCTGTTTTCATCCATTTCACCTCACATAGGAATATATGTTCTTATTATAGGTTAAGAACGCTCGTTCGTTTGTGGAGTTTATGTAAATATTTCTTTTCTTTTTTATTACCCGCTTTAATGGAAAAAAGGCTGTAAGTACCAGGGGTTATCGCGAAGGTATTATCTTGACTTTTAAAACTGTACACTTCTCAAATAGTGAATTTACTTTTAGGGCACATGCTAATTTACATTTTTTTAGTATCGATTTTTTGCTGCCCTAGATTATATAATATTAGATATGTCGTTATTAGTACGAACGCATTTATATGCTTTTATTGAACTAGTTATATATTAAATGTAATAAACGAAAGGGGTGTCCATGGTGGATGCAATTTGGATTGTAGCTGAGGATAAAATTAAGGCTGCTATTAAAAATGGGGAACTTGATAATTTGCAGGGTATGGGGAAACCGATCGTTTTTAAAGATGTTCTGCCAGGAATGCCCCAGGAAACGAAGATGGCTTATCAAATGTTGCGGAATGCCGGATTTGATCCTTTAGAAGTTGAAAAAGAAATTGAGGAACAAACAAAAGGTGCAAAGTTAGACGATTTATTAGAGGAACGTCAGACAAAAGAAACCAAGTCGTTCAAACAGTATGCTAAAAAAATCTACAATAAGTTTTCTAAGTAGGACAGCGGCAGATCCGCCTGTCCCTTATATATGATCGTCTGTCTCTACCTTTAGAGGAGAGGCTTTTTTTATTGAAAATCATCAGATAAGAATCATTGCTGTGAGCGCACGGCCTTTTTACTTAATTTGTGACTGTAGCTCATTTTACCGCACTCACAGGCCCTTATTTTCATTAAGTTTAGTAGTTTCGGTACTTTAGCGGACTCCAGGGCCCTTATTTCTTAATTTTTCACTTAAAACCACATGCATTTGAGCAAATAAAGGCCTCTCAGTCCGCTTAACTTCTCAATCAGTGGATTACCCTCTAAATAAGGGCCTCTCAGTCCCCTAATCTATAATTCTCCTTTTGTTGAATAGTTTTTTTCTCTCCAGATCAACTCATGGCAGTTCTTTCCTCCATAACCATGGAAGACATTACAGGTTTAAAGACTATTCCATATTTGTTATGGTGGTATATGAATTAAATTTTTGACGTTTAGAAAAGCTTGATTTGCTTTTCTTTTTTATTAGATCGATCATTTGACCATAAGGAGGTTTTACAAATGGTTAATATTATTACTACATTGTTATTATTAACGGGAGCAGAAGTTCCGGAAGAACATTTGCCAAAGTTATATGAGGAACAATTACCACAGTTACACGAGGAACGTCTCGTTTATAAGACTGAAAAAGATATAGAAGAATTGAATGGACTAGCTGTACGAATTTCCCTCACTGAAGAAGAGCAAGACCTTTTAGAACGACTTGTCACTGCAGAAGCAAAAAGCGAACCGTTCGAAGGGAAAGTTGCAGTCGCTGAAGTC
Source organism: Alkalihalobacterium sp. TH-98 (assembly GCF_057473385.1). NCBI lineage: Bacteria > Bacillati > Bacillota > Bacilli > Caryophanales > Bacillaceae > Alkalihalobacterium > Alkalihalobacterium sp. TH-98. The sequence goes on from NZ_JBYCKM010000058.1 coordinate 76,050, forward strand.
GTTTTAAATCGAATGGAAAGCGAGCACTTCCCAGACAAATTAGAAGAGGTCGTGTACCAAGAGAACCAGTTCTGTCCTGTAACAAATGGTTCCATTCATAAAGAAGCTACAAAGAAGGCCGAGAAAGCGGTTGAGGTAGCTTTGAGAGGAACTAATGAAACGAATGATGCGTTGTATTTTTATAATGACAACATTGTTAGGACCAGCTGGCTCCAAACCAAACAAACGACAGCTCGAATTGGGCAACATGTGTTTAAAAAATAAATAATTTACCAACCAACTATTCCTTATAAATAGTTGGTTTTTTTACGTGATTTTTGAGGATGGACAAAGACCCGCTCTTGCAACTGATGAAAGGTTGACACAGCTCGAATACATATCATAACCATATCTAGGGAAATATACTCCTAACACAGAACAAATGAGGGTGAGCTATGAATAACTTTAACCCGACAAACCAAGAACGCAGATTTAAGGCCTACGTAAGTTCAATTGGAACAACGCAGCTACATCTAAGGAATCCATATATCATTGCATGGTGGTCAGCCGCATTTCCTGGTTTTGGTCACCTTTTATTATCAAAATACCTTAGAGGTTACTCCCTTTTTTTATGGGAAATCCTCGTTAATAATATGTCTAACTTAAATCATGCGATTATGTATTCCTTTACTGGCAATATTGAAATGGCAAAAGCGGTACTTGAACCTAGATGGTTACTTTTGTATCTTCCTGTATATATCTTTGCGATATGGGATAGTTATCGAACATCCGTCGATATGAACAAAGTCTTCATACTAGCGGAAAGAGAAAATGCTGGTTTTAATTCATACAACATAGGTGCTCTAGAAATTAATTATTTAGATAAAAGAAGACCATTGATGGCAGTATTATGGTCACTCTTTACTCCTGGATTGGGACAATTATATATCCACCGTGTTCTAACAGCCGTTTTTACTATGGTCTTCATGATTATTTTCGTGTATTTTTCGAACATTCTCGTCGCTGTTCACTATCTTTTCTTAGGAGAAATTGGACAAGCAACACAAGCTATGGATCCACAGTGGTTTTTATTTCTACCATCGCATGTTGGGTTTGCTGTTTATGATTCTTACGTTAATACAGTAGAAAACAACAAACTATTCGAAAGTGAACAAAGAAAATTTTTACAGAGTCAATATCAACAATATCGTGTGAGATTTCCTAAAAAGGCATGAGGTGTGGAACCTTGCAAATTTTTTCGACTTTTGAGCATTCAACGTATCTGGAGTTAGCCATTTCTGCTTTAGAGAAAGTAGGAATAAAGAAAGAGAACATACTAGCGGTCCCATTAATTAATCGGGTGGAAGAAAGAAGACTTTTTGATACACTTCATAGAGCAGATGGAATTAGTCTGTTCGATAAGGGTGCAGCGATTGGAACAGCATTTTCTGTTATCGGAGCAAGTGTTGGGTTCATATTGGAGTGGGGTCCGATCTATTGGGGGATAATAGGTGCAGCAAGTGGATTTATACTTGGTTTTATGATCGATTATATCATTTATAAAGTCGTTCATAAGCGGAAAAGAGAAGTAAAAGGAAAGCAATCCGAAATCGTCTTAGTAATCCATTGTCCAGTTGAACTTGTTGAGAAAGTAGAAGAAGTGCTATGGGAACATCTAGCCATAGGTGTTGCTAAAGTAGAGGGAGAAATTTAATCATAATCTAGCATCAAAATTTGTCTACTTTTAATATATTTTATGAGGTATTGCCATAATATCAGACACCTAAACTGAACACCCTAATTTGTAAAGGAGGGTCCCTGTGAATGATAAAAAATAAGAAAGAAAGGTTTCTTTTAAGAAGCTTACTTGTTTTAGGGTTCATCTTGTTACCATTATTATTGAGGAAGCCACCTATAAAAGACTGGTTGCTTGTTTATCTCTGGAATGCGGTAACTAATGGAATTATTGATAAGGTCGTTGTCACTAACAAAACAGTGAAGTATCCAGTCCGACTACTTCCCAATATGTTTAAAACCAATATATTGTTTGATTTTTTATTATATCCAATTATAACTATTGCTTATAATCAGCTAACACGAAAAGATAAACCTATTGTTATATTTTTAAAACTATTTTATTTCACAATCCCAATGATTTTGATTGAAATTTGGGCAGAACGAAATACAGGTTTAATCAATTTTAAGAGGGGCTGGAGATGGTATCATTCTTTTATCAGCCTTACTATCAAATCATTGTTAACTAGGCTATGGATTGGTTGGGTAAGAAACGTAGATAAAAAACAAAAATCAGTACAGACGCTTTAGTCTTTGATTCAATTCTAGAATGTTTCTTTAATATCGAGGGACATACTTTACATTAATGTACTTAAAGCAAAGAGAGCTTTTTTTTACTAATAAGTGATTGTTAATGGCAGACTAAATGTCTGCTTTTTTATTTGTAGCGGAAATCTTTAAATTAAACTGAAATTAATTTGACTTAAAGTAAATTAACTATTGTACGAAATTTGACATACCTAAATATACCAAAAAAATATATGATAAAAGTAACGGTTCAATAGTATATAGAATAAGAAAGTTAGAATGGTCATAACAAGGGAGGGGTTAAATTGAAGATACGAATTGTATTCACGTTATGTATTTTGCTTCTAGTTCTACCACTGCAAATTAATGCAACAGCGACGCCAGATAAAGGCATCGAGATCACTAAAGAAAATGTGCAAGCGTTTGTTGAGCAAATGTTTGAAGAAAATATGGAAGAGTACCAGATTCCGGGAGCAGTTATCCTAGTTGTGAAAGATAATGAGATCCTTTATGAACAAGGTTTCGGCTATGCGAATCTCGAAAAGGAGCTTAAAGTCGATCCGAGTCAATCGTTCTTTCGAATTGGATCGGTATCGAAGTTGTTTACAGCAACGGCGATTATGCAATTAGTCGAACAGGGATTGGTCGATCTAGAGGCGGATGTTAATGATTACTTAACTAATTTTCAAATTGATACGCAACATTTTCAACCAATCCGAGTAAAGCACCTTTTAACACATACACCAGGGTTTGATGAAAAAATTTTCGGAATGGCTGTTGAGCATTATAGTGACCGACAACCATTACGAGACTATTTAAAAGAAAACCAACCACAGATGATACGAGAACCAGGTCAGTATATCCAATACAGTAATTACGGAATGGGATTATTAGGGTTAATAATCGAAGAAGTTTCTGGCTTGTCTTATGAAGAATACATTGAAGAACATATTTTAAAACCGCTCAATATGAACGATACTTATGTGGCGATGAACGCAGCTGTTGAGGATCAGCTAGCTCGTGAGTACTTTCCAAGGGGAGAAAATCTTCAAGAAGAACCATTATATGATTACCACTATCCTCCTGCAGGATCGTTCGTAGCTACAGCTGAAGATATGGCCAAATTTATGCTTCTTCATCTAAATGAAGGCACATGGAATGGAACGACAATCATAAACGAAAGTACAGCAAAGCTTATGCATGAACGACAATTTTCTCAACATCCGAATGTACAAGGTTTTGGGTATGGTTTTTTTGAACGACTGCAGAACTCCCATCGCTTTTTGGAACATGGGGGTAACACAGGTGGAACGAATAGTATGTTGATGATTGATAAGGAGCGAAATATTGGGATATTTACGTCTAATAACGGGTTTGCAGGAGGACTACTAAGCTATTATTTTCCGTCTGATTTTATTAACCATTTTTATCCGATGAGTCAATCCGTTGCAGCAATGGAACCTGCCGCACAACCTGTGGAAGAAAATCTCAAACGATACGAGGGCAGCTATTATACAAACCGCTACAGTCATGAAGAAGCGTCAAAAATTACACTAGCGATGGCACCTCCAATCAAAGTAAGTCAGGCCACTGATCATTCTTTGATTGTTAAGAATTTAGGACAGGAAAGTACATTTCTCCAAGTAAAACCGCTTGTATTTATGAACCCTGAAACCGAACAGTATCTGGCTTTTGAAGAAGATGGAAAAGGGCAGATCACTCATTTGTTTTATCCAGACAGCTTCGTGTATGAAAAAGGGAGCTGGTATCAAAATGCATTGTTGCACGGTATCCTATTCGGTCTATTTGTTCTGTTATCCGTCATTACAGGTTTAATCCTAATTGTGATGCTTATTAAGAAATGGGTGAAAAGGAGTAAAAAAAGACTGTCGACAGAAACGAGACAGAGCTGGTATAAAGATGCAGGTAAACTAAACATGTTGATTTGTTTGAGTTTTTTACTCTTTTTAGTTGTACTAGTTACGGGGCTCCTGCAGATGGATGGGATTGCCGCTGTGTTTCTTGAACTTCCTATCGCGGTTCAATTGGCACTCTATATTCCATTGATTACTCTAATATTAGTCCTCATCCAAGGCTTTGCGCTTATTTTCGCTTGGTTGTCTAGATCAGGTCCGGTGTTTAAAAGGCTATATTATACGACCGTTTTATTTTTGGCCATGAGCGTACTGCTCGTATTGAATTATTATAATATGATAGGGATCTAGATTTTAAGCGGTAAGTTGTTATAACGTCCCAAAACTGTACGGAAAAACCTTCTTCTACAATAATTGTGGAAGAAGGTTTTTTAAAATTAAAAATTTGAAGCTCTATGGTGACCGTGTGCTTCGTTTTATAAAGGGTACGGGTACTAATCGGGGCGAATGGTGACCGTGTGCTTCGTTTTATCAGGGGTACGGGTACTAATCGAGCTCTATGGTGACCGTGTGCTTCGTTTTATAAAGGGTACGGGTACTAATCGAGCTCTATGGTGACCATGACCTTCGTTTTAATCAGGGTACGGGTACTAATCGAGCTCTATGGTGACCGTGTCCTTCGTTTTAAACAAGGTACGGGTACTAATCGGGCTCTATGGTTCCCGTGCCCTTCGTTTTAAACAGGGTACGGGTACTGATCGAGCTCTATGGTGACCGTGACTTTCGTTTTAAACAGGGTACGGGAAATAATAAAGCTCTATTCCTTTATTTCATACGGTGCGAGCCAGTCCGTTTGTCGCTAAGCAGCCGCTTACGTTTTTCTTATTGGAGAAGCGTTCTCCTCATTATCTATGATGATATCTTTTTCCGATAAAAATTCCTTTGCCATAACGACTTGATTGTAGGCAGGATGTGAATTCAAAATTGATTTTTGTATCAGAATATACTCTTTTGATTGACTACTTTTATAGGTACTATATTAATCATTAAACTTTTCCTTTCTAGTCATGCCAAAACTCTCATTTCTTAATTTCACATGGTAAACGATTAATCCTTTTAAAAGATATTAAATGGTGAGAAAAACATTTGATGTCGGTGTATCTTTTGCACAGCAGAGTATATTAAAAAAATATACTAGTAAAAGAGTTTGGGGAAGATAGAGTCCCTTTCCTGAAAATTAATTTTTATTTATATGAATATTCTGATATTATTAGACTATGTATCTTGTAAGCGGTTACACAATTTTCCTTTGAGAGAGCTATTATTTATTGATTGGGTGGTGACTTTTTAATGTTTACACGGCATTTTGAATTTTGGCCAACGCATTTACCGAAATCTTTACCGATCCCTGAGTCCACAATTTATGACAACTTAGAAACGACCACAAAACGTTACCCTAATAAAACAGCGATTGTTTTTTACGGAACAGAAATCACCTATCATCAACTTCACAGAGAAGTCGAACAAATGGCAGGTTATTTACAGCAGGAACTGAATGTGTCCAAAGGTGACCGAGTGTTACTGTATATGCAAAATTCACCGCAGTATATCATTGCCTTTTATGCAATTTTACGTGTAGATGCTGTCGTTGTTCCGATTAATCCAATGAATGTAAAAGATGAAGTTGCCTTTTATTTAACCGATTGTGACGCAAAAGTGGCGATTGCTGGCCAAGAGTTAATGCCGGAAATTGAGCCGTGTCTTGGTGTCACTCCACTTCAACATATTGTAGTCGCTGCTTATTCAGAATATGCTCAGCAAGAGTTGGATTATGCGGTCCCTCCTGTCGTCGCGGCGCCGAAAGAACTTTTTATTTCTTCAGCGATTACTGACTGGAAAGAAGCTTTATTAGCGGGTCACAAGCCTAGTCCAAGTGAGGCGAAAAGCGATGATTTATGTTGCTTGCCTTATACATCAGGTACGACAGGAAAACCAAAAGGCTGCATGCATACCCATAAAACCTTGCAAGCTACTCTTGTAGGAGGGGCGGTTTGGGGCGGTGCAACACCAGCGGATACGAGTTTGTCCACGTTGCCACTTTTCCATGTGACAGGAATGCAACATAACATGAACGGTCCGATCTATTTAGGAGGAACGACGGTTATGATGACACGCTGGGATCGTGAGGTTGCGTTAACCTTAATGGAACGGTATCAGGTCACGAGGTGGACGAACATTTCGACGATGGTTGTTGATTTCTTAGGCAACCCTAATTTAAAGAAAGAAGCGATCGAGTCGCTTCGAATGATTGGCGGAGGTGGTGCTCCTCTTCCTGAGGCTGTTGGACAGAAGCTGTTTGAATTGACCGGTCTTCGCTATGTCGAGGGATATGGACTGACAGAAACGATGGCGCAAATTCACCAAAACCCAGTAGATCGAGCGAAGTTGCAGTGTCTAGGGGTACCGCAGTTTGATGTTGATGCTAGAGTCGTAGATCCGGTAACGTTAAGAGAACTAGGTCCGCACGAAGAAGGAGAAATCATCGTAACGGGAGAACAGGTGTTCAAAGGATACTGGAACCGACCAGAGGAGACGAACGGTGCTTTTGTTACGTTTGATGGTAAGGAATTTTTTAGAACAGGCGATATCGCTCGCTATGATGAAGAAGGCTATTTCTTCTTAGTCGACCGAGTGAAACGAATGATTAATGCGTCTGGTTTTAAAGTATGGCCAGCAGAAGTTGAAATGTCTTTGTATAAACATCCATCTGTTCAAAATGCTTGTGTCATCGGGGTACCGGACGCTAGACGAGGTGAGACGGTCAAAGCGTTTATCGTACTAAATGATAATGGAAAAGATACAACTGCCGAAGAGATCATCGCTTGGGCCAAGGAGCATATGGCAGCTTATAAGGTACCAAAAATCATTCAATTTCTCGCTGCACTTCCCGTCTCAGGAAGCGGCAAGATCCTGTGGCGAAAACTCCAAGAACAAGAGCAGCAGAAAGTAGAAGGCTAGTTTATAGCTTATATATTTGATAAGAAATCACCTTCTCCTATTACTAGAGAAGGTGATTTCTTATTAGGGTTACCTATTCAGAATTGTTTTCCGAGCAAATTGCTTTGTATTGAGTACTTTCCTTGTTAGTATAATAAGGTATGAAATTACTCAAGAGGGGAAAATGTAAATGTCTAATATACAAATTCCTGTGTCTGTTTTAAATCTAGCACCGATTCGCTTAGGACAAGGACCTAAGGAAGCCATTGATGCTATGGTTGACTTGGCACAAGCAACAGAGAAAATGGGATATACACGGTATTGGATTGCAGAACATCATAATACGCCTACTTTAGTCAGTTCTGCCACTTCGATTTTAATTAAACATACATTAGAGAATACAGAACATATTCGTGTAGGTTCCGGTGGCATTATGCTGCCGAATCATTCACCGCTAGTCGTAGCCGAACAATTTGGAACAATGGCGACGATTTACCCGGACAGGTTAGATTTAGGTTTGGGAAGGGCGCCTGGTACTGATATGCATACGGCTAGTGCACTCAGACGATCCAAGCATGATGCGGTTCATTCATTTCCTGACGATGTAAAGTCTTTGTTGACGTATTTCGGGCCAGAAGTGGATCAAGGTTTTGTCAGAGCATATCCTGGTGTTGATACGAATATACCGATTTATATTCTTGGCTCTTCCACAGATTCAGCTTATTTAGCAGCTAAATTAGGTTTGCCGTATGTTTTTGCTGCTCATTTTGCACCTCAATATATGGACGAAGCCATCGCCATTTATCGTCAGCGATTCCAGCCATCAGAATACTTAAGTTCCCCGAATATGATTGTTTGCTTAAATGTCATTGCGGATGAAAGTGATGAAGAGGCGAAAAAGGAGCTAACAACGATGCAACAATTTTTCTTAAATGTTGTACGTGGTACAAGGCAGCCATTGCGTCCTCCTGTTGATAGCATGGATTCCATTTGGAGCCAGCCTGAAAAAGATATGGCGAATGCCATGTCGAGAGTGACTTTGATAGGTAGTAAAGCATCCATTAAAGACCAATTAACAAACTTCCAAAACAAATATAACGTGGATGAGATCATGGCTGTGTCCTATATCTTTGACCCTGATAAACAAAAGCGATCCTATGAAATACTAAAAGAAGTTGTGGATGGAAAATAAAAAAGAAACTCTGTCAGGTGTGGCAGAGTTTCTTTTCGTTTCTAATTTTTAGTTGAAGAAAACAAAAATCCTTACCAAAAGTTATGTTAGTAAAATATTTTTTAGTATTTATCAATGATCTTGTCTGGGTTTAAAATGCATTTTGGATCTAATGCCTTTTTAATCGTAATCATGACGTCGTAAGCCGCACCATGCTCCAAACGTTGGTATTTCTTTTTGCCCACTCCAACACCGTGCTCACCCGTGCACGTTCCACCGCGAGAGATAGCATATTTTACAAGGTGCTCGGTAAATTTCTCGGTAAGTTTCATTTCATTTGGATCGTTTTTATCGACCATTAAGAGGACATGGAAGTTGCCGTCGCCGACGTGACCGACGATGCCACCTACAAGAGCGAGCTCTTCCAATGTTTTTCTAGCATTATTTATTGCTCCAGCTAGCTCGGATATCGGAAGGCAAACATCGGTTACTAATAACTTCTTACCTGAAGCGCCGTGAATAAAAGCATAAGCTAGATTATGTCGCGCTTCCCATAATTGATACGCGGCTTTTGAGTCGTTTTCGAAAATGATTTCTTGGCAGCCTAAATCATAGACAATTTCCTGTGTAAACTCTACATCTTGTGCGAGACCCGCTTCGTTCCCGTGAAATTCTACGAAGAGGGTAGGAGACTCAAGATAATTCGTTTTACTGTGATGATTTACTTGTTTCATAGAATAACTGTCCACCAGTTCGCAACGTGCGATTGGGATTCCGGCCTGGAGGATCTTGACGACAGCATCAACCGCTTGAGAAACAGTAGGGAAAACGGCTCTTGCAGCCGTTGTGAACTCTGGAATTCCGTATACTTGTAAAGTTATTTCTGTAAACAGACCGAGCGTCCCCTCAGAACCTACGAAGAGAGAATTCAGATGATAGCCTGAACTAGATTTTACAGCTAAACTACCCGTTTGAATAATGGTACCGTCTGCTAGAACAACTTCTAGATTTCGAACTTGATCACTCATCACACCATATCGAACTGAGGTCGTTCCACTCGCATTTGTGGCGATCATTCCTCCAATGGTGGCGTCCGCTCCTGGGTCAACAGGGAAGAACAATCCGTATTGTTTTAAGGCTTTGTTTAACTGGGTTCGAGTGATGCCAGGCTGGACTTTGACGAGAAAGTCATTTTCTCGAATTTCAATAATTTGATTCATTAACGAGAAATCAACGGTAATCCCACCTTGGTAAGGAATCACATGGCCTTCTAAACTAGACCCAAGGCCAAATGGGATGACTGGTACTTCATATTGACTTGCAATCTTGTTAATCCCACTAACTTCTTCTGTACTTTTAGGGAAGACGACGACATGAGGTAAGGCTTCGGTATGGTGAGATTCGTCTTTTCCGTGATTGCGTAGAGTCGTTTCATTTGTTGATACACGATCTTCAGAAAGTAGTTCGACTAATGCAGTGATGTGATCCATATCTAATTCCCCCTTGAAGTAGCATACTAACTATTTTTCTATAAATGTTATCACAAGACAATTCAAAATTGTAAATAAGATTTCTTCATTTTACACAATTTCGACAAATTATAATTGATTGACTATTTCGAATTGCCTATATATAATACTCTTAAGTTAACAGGTCTTATGAAGACTTAGAGAAGGTGAAAACTTGAAAGTAAGACGTACTTCTTTAGTTGATGATGTTGTTTCTGCATTTATCCAGGATGTTGAAGAAGGTAAGTATGAGAGTAGTAAAAAATTACCTTCACAAAAAGACTTAGCTGAGTATTATCAAGTGAGTTTAATTGTTTTACGAGAAGCGCTTTCGAAATTATCTGCGATTGGAATGGTAAGTTTTCATCAAGGAAAAGGCACTTATCTCAATAAAGAGGGAAGGTCGTCTACTTCTTCTGACTTTTCATCGTTGATTTTCCATGATGTTCAAAATTTGAGATCTATCATCGAAGCGCGACAACTCATTGAGAAGGAAACGAGCTACTTAGCAGCACTACGAAGAACTGATGAAGATTTGCTAGAGATCGAAAAAGCGATTAATGGGATGAGAGAAAACTTCGATCAGATGGAAGTGTTTGCGAAATGGGATTTAGAGTTTCATATTGCCGTAGCTAAAGCTTCCAAAAACCCAGTCATGCAGAGAGTGATTACCCTTATGATTGAAAGCTATCGAAAGCAAGTACATAAATTTTTTAGTATACCGGATGTCGTTGAACGAGTATTTGGGGAGCATGAACGTATATATGAGCATATTCGAGATGGAAAGGCGAAAGAAGCGTCCAGTATCATGTATTCACATTTTGAATTACCGGAACGAGTATTTTCTTTAATGCTAGAAGAGAAGTGATTTGAACTTAGACCGTATTGAAAGCGCTCCTTTGATTGTTAGATTTTTTAACAAGTCATCTCATGTTTTCCTACTATCTTGTGAGTCATAGCCTAGCGATATGTGCTAGTTTTATAGATTACGAAGAGAAGAGGTAGATAGAAAATGACCACCCTACATAAGATTGCGGTTTTACCTGGAGATGGAATTGGTCCCGAAGTTGTCCGTGAAGCTATGAAAGTGTTAGAACTATTGAAAGAATTAGATCCGTCATTACATATCGATTTTAAAACGTTTGATTGGAATAGTGATTATTACCTTGAAAACGGCAGGATTATGCCAGAGGATGGCCTAGAAATATTAAAGCAGTATGATGCGATTTTATTTGGAGCAATTGGAGATGCACGTGTTCCAGATGAAGTGACGATTTGGCAACTGATCATGCCGATTCGCAAACAACTGCAACAATATATCAATTTCCGTCCTGTAAAACTATTGAAAGGGGTTCCTTCGCCGTTAGCAAACGAAAAAGATATTGATTTTGTTATCATTCGGGAAAATGCAGAAGGTGAATACTCCAATAGTGGCGGAAGACTGTATACCGGATTAGATCAAGAAATAGCCGTTCAAAATACGATCATCACGAGGGCTGGTACGAAAAAAGTGGCTGAATTTGCGTTTGAATATGCGAAAAAGCACGGTAAACAATCAGTGACAAGTGCAACCAAATCGAATGCAATCCTTCATTCGATGGTGCTGTGGGATGAAGTCGTCAAAGAAGTAAGTAGAAACTACCCTTCGCTTCATACGGATCACTATTTCATTGATGCCCTTGTTGCTTATTTTGTATCGAGACCACATGATTTTGATGTTGTCGTAGCTTCGAATTTATTCGGTGATATTTTAAGTGATTTAGGATCTGCGGTCGTAGGGGGACTAGGTCTTTCACCATCAGCTAACTTAAATCCTGAACGAGACTTTCCTTCCATGTTTGAGCCGGTGCATGGCTCAGCACCTGACATTGCGGGTCAAGGAATTGCCAATCCGATCGCGCAAATCTGGTCAGCTGCTTTGATGCTTGAACATTTAGGAAGAGCGGACCTGGCAGATGTGATTGTTCATTCGATTGAGCAGGTATTACTAGACAATCAAGTCCGTACGCCAGACCTCGGGGGGACGTCAACAACAAGTGAAATGGGAACTGCAATTTGTGAATCGATTAAAAAGGAGATTCAAGAAAGGCAGGTTAATCATTCATGAGATTACGAGATGAAGTGTTTGTAGTTACCGGTGCCCAAGGTGGAATGGGTAAGGAGACGGTCAAACGTTTTTTAGAGGAAGGCGCTTATGTCGCTGCTGTTGATTTAAATATTGACCACTCCTTAAAAAATGACCGGTTGCTTCCGATTTCTGCTGATCTGACAAATGAAGAAGATGTGAAGAGAGTCTTTTCTGAAACTTATCAAGTGTTCGGGAAAATTACTGGGCTTTTAAATATAGCTGGGGTGGCCCAATCCGCTACGGCAATTGAAGAAGTGAGCTTAGATGAGTGGAAAAAAATTATGGACGTAAATACAACAGCTGTTTTTCTCACCTGTCGTGAAGTTGCACCTTTTTTAAAAAAGCAAAACGATGGAGTGATTGTGAACGTGGCTTCCATTTCAGCGGTACGACCACGTCCTGGCTTAAATGCGTACATCGCTTCAAAAGGTGCCACCGTTTCATTATCACAGGCGCTAGCAATTGAATTGGCGGAGTATGGCATTCGCGTCAATGTGGTGAATCCGGGACCAGCTGATACGCAAATGTTAGGACAATTTTCATCGAAAGATATGGATATCGAAACAACGAAGGAAACGATTTTCAAAAAGAGTGTTCCATTAGGAAAGTTAATTCAACCGATTGATATCGCCAACTCCTTAGTTTATCTCAGTTCAAAGGAATCTGCGATCGTAACAGGCGCTGTCTTAAATGTCGATGGTGGAAGGGGGATTTAACGATGAGTAACTCAGCAACGAAAGTCCAAGGGTGTTATATCAACGGCGAATGGGCCATCCCAGATCCATCAAAGCTTATTGAAGTAAAAAATCCCGCGAATGGCGAAGTGATTGCGGTCGTTCCAAGAGGAAATCAAGACGACGTGAACCGGGCTGTAAATGCAGCGAAAGAAGCCTTCCGTTCAAAAGAGTGGAGAGCGTTAGAACCCCAGAAGAGAGGCAGACTTCTTTTTAAAGCAGCGGAGATCATCCGTGAAAATAAAGAGGAGCTAGCAGAAATCGAAACATTGGATGTCGGAAAACCGTTAAAACAATCCGAAGTCGATGTCGAAGTGGCCGCTCGTTATTTTGATTTTTATGCAGGTATTGCTGATAAGATCATGGGAGAAACCATCCCGGTTCAAGCAGGAATTATTAATTATACTGTTCGAGATCCGATCGGAATCGTAGGCCATGTCATCCCATGGAATTATCCATTGCAAATTGGGGCAAGAAGTATTGCTGTTTCATTGGCAACAGGTAATGCGGCAGTATTAAAGCCTGCCGAAGACACTCCTTTAAGCATACTTAAGCTGGTTGAACTGCTTGAACCATTAGGATTTCCTAAAGGAATTTTAAATGTCGTGACGGGATACGGTCATGAAGCCGGTGCTGCACTGTCAGGGCACCCAGACATCAATCACATTACGTTTACAGGTTCGGTTGAAACAGGAAAAAGAGTCATGGAAAGTGCGGCTCAAAATATTGTTCCTGTGACACTTGAGCTTGGTGGAAAATCGCCGAATATCGTATTTGACGATTGCAACATTGAAAATACGCTTGATTGGGTTCTTCGTTCCATTGTTCAAAATTCAGGACAAACGTGTTCAGCTGGCTCTCGTCTGGTCATACAGGAGACCATCAAAGATTCGTTTGTGACACAGCTTGCTGAAGCAATGGAAAAACTTACAATCGGTGCAGGAATAGACAATCCTGACCTTGGCCCTGTCCTTTCGAAAAAGCAATTTGAACATATTGAAAGATTTTTAACATTAGCGAAAGACGATGGTATTCCAGTCGCGACTGGAGGCAACTGGGTGACAGTCGATGGTTGCGAAGAGGGTTACTTTTTACAACCGACCATATTGGATGATGTACCAGCTGAGCATCTGTTAGCACAAGAAGAAATCTTTGGTCCTGTATTAACTGTAAGCACGTTTCGTACCGAGGAAGAAGCCATCCAAATGGCGAATGGGACTCCGTATGGACTGGTTGCAGGTGTGTGGACCGAAGATGTGGGAAGAGCTCATCGTGTGGCAAACCAATTGGAATGTGGTCAAGTCTTCATAAACCACTACGGTGCTGGTGGAGGAGTCGCTCAACCATTTGGTGGCCATAAAAAGAGTGGGTTTGGACGAGAGAAAGGTTTAGAAGCGATCCAAAACTATACCCAACTAAAGAACGTAGCTTTACGTTATTCATTCTAGGTTTTAATTTTGTTGTCTATTAAACATCAAAATTAAAATAGATAAAAACAAAGACATTAGGGGGAATTCAGTATGAAAAGGTGGCCTTTTTTAACAGCTGCTGTATTAGCAACAACGATGTTATTAGGAGCTTGTGGAGGTTCTCAGACATCAACAGAAGGTGAAACTGGAGGAGAGAGTGAAGAAACAACAGTTTCAACAGGGGAGACATTTGTATTACAAGCAGGACATTCTTTACCAGAGGATCATCCTTATGAGTTAGGTCTTCAAGAGATGGCAAAAAATATTGAAGAGCGAACGAATGGTCAAGTTGTAATTGAAACGTTCCCGAACAGCCAAATTGGTGCAGAAAGAGAGTTAACAGAAGCTCTTACACTAGGAACGGTTGACTTAGTTGTTACATCAACAGCTCCTGTATCGAACTTTGTACCTGAACTCGAAGTTTTAGATTTACCATTCTTATTCAACGATCGTGATGCTGCAGTTGCGGTTCTTGAAGGTGAAATTGGACAAGAGATTTTTGCAAGCTTTGAACAGTATGGAATTGTTCCACTTTCTTGGGGTGAAAATGGTTTCCGTCATGTGACGAATGGGTTAAGACCGGTTACAGAGCCTGCTGACCTAAAAGGATTGAGCATTCGTACGCAAGAAAATCCTGTACACAGAGCAGCTTTTGAAGCTCTAGGTGCACAACCGTCTCCAATGGCTTGGACAGAAGCATTAACTGCTTTACAACAAAAAGTAGTTGACGCACAAGAAAATCCGGCAATCGTTGCGGATCAATTCAACTTATTCGAAGCAAACCAAAAGTACATGACATTAACAGGGCATGTCTACTCAGCGGCTTTATTCTTATTAAGCCAAGAGACGTACAATAAACTTCCTGAAGATTTACGAGCAATTGTTGTTGAAGAAGGACAGAAAGCTGGGGAGTTCCAACGTAACTTAATTATCGAAATGGAAAAAGAATCTCTACAAAACTTAAAAGATCAAGGAATGGAAATTATTGAAGATGTAGATGTAGAACCTTTCCGTGAAGGAATCGTATCCGTCTACGAAAACTTCTCTAACCAAGACTTACTTCAACGTATTTTAGACGCACAATAAGTTTTATAGTTTAGTAGTGAGAAAACGGGAAGTCTTTTTCTTCCCGTTTTTTTATAGAATGTTCGTAAGACAACACCAGCCCCAATGAATCCGTTTCGATGCCGGGCCATTGATAAACAGGCTTTTTATGCTTATTTAAAAGGTGGGAGACAAATGAGAAAAGTAATTAATTCAATCAACCTAACCGTAAATTATCTCCTTATTGCCATATTCATAGTATTAATCGTAGCTGTATTTTGCCAAGTGCTCTTTCGATTTGTTATCAACCAACCGCTGGCTTGGACAGAGGAGCTTTCACGTTATTCATTGGTATGGGTTACTTTTTTAGGGGCGGCACATGCGATGGCGACCAAGTCGCATATTGGTATGTCAGCTCTAGTCGACAAATCGCCACTTCTGTTACGTCGTTTTTTCATCATTTTGGCAGCGCTCGTTAGTCTAGGGTTCTTCTTTATAATGGTACAGCAAGGGTTCAATCTCGTAGGACGTTCAATGACTCAATTATCGGCCGTTTTGCGAATTCCGATGGGCTATGTCTACATGGTCATTCCGATCAGTGGAATCCTCCTTGCGATTAACTTGTTAGATGTCACGTGGCAAGAGCTAAGGAAAGGAGAGGAATAGGTATGGAAATGTTAGTTTTTGCATTATTAATTCTATTATTTATTATTAATGTTCCCATCGCAATTGCGTTAGCGATGTCAGCTGCTATTATTTTTATTATTCAAGATTCCATTCCTTTACTTTCCATTATGCAACGAATGTTTAGTTCGGTTGACTCGTTTCCGCTTTTAGCCATTCCGTTTTTTATTCTAGCAGGGAAACTGATGGAAAGCGGTGGAATGTCCAAACGGCTGATCCACCTTGCAAACGTCATCTTTGGACGAATGCGTGGGGGGCTTGCGGTCGTATCGATCATTGCTTGTGCTTTCTTTGCCGCACTATCTGGATCAGCGGCTGCAACGACAGCAGCAATTGGCTCAATTTTAATTCCAGCAATGGTGAAAAAAGGCTATGACCGAAATTTCTCAGCAGCCGTACAAGCAACAGGTGGTACGATTGGAATCGTCATTCCTCCTAGTGTTCCGATTATCCTCTTTGGTGTAGCAGCAGGTGCGTCGATTAGTGACTTATTCATTGCAGGTATTATTCCTGGACTATTTATCGTCGTGTCGTTGACTATTCTTGTCTATGTCATTTCGATTATCAAAGGATATGGTGGGGGAGAAAAATACAACTTTAAAGAGTTTTTAATTGCATTAAAAGATGCTTCGCTTGCTTTATTAATGCCTGTTATCATTTTAGGCGGTATTTACGGTGGGATTTTTACACCAACTGAAGCAGCACTCGTTGCTGTTGTTTATGGTTTCATTGTTGGTTTTATTATTTATCGAGAAATTAAGATAAAAGATTTGTATCATATTTTTACTGCTTCGATCCAAATTACGTCAGTCATTATGTTTATTATTGTCGGGGCTTCGGTTTTCGGATCGTATTTAACACGTGAAAAAATACCAGCTCAAATTACAGAGTTTATGCTAGGGCTATCGGATAACTGGATTGTGACGTTACTATTAATTAATCTACTTCTTTTAGTCGTTGGTATTTTCCTAGAGACGGCTGCAGCGATTATCATTTTAACTCCAATTCTAGCGCCAGTCGCTCATGCCTTAGGGATCGATATGGTCCATTTTGGAATTATTATGATTGTAAACTTAGCGATCGGCTTTATTACGCCACCGGTGGGAATTAACCTCTTCGTCGCTTCGAATATAGCAGGAACCAAGTTTGAGAGTCTCATAAAAGCAATAGTTCCTTTTATCTTAGTTATGATTGTGTGTGTCCTTATCATCACATTCTTACCTGTGTTGAGCTTGTACTTAGTGAGATAGTAGGATCTTTTGTATGCGTAGAAGCAGAACTCGTTGGAGATGGGTTCTGCTTTTTTGTATTTTGTTATGAATATTAGGTTGCGCTACGTTGAATCCTATGAATTCGGTCGCTAGATCTGAGCTACGCTAATTGTAAAAAATTCAGACACTTGGACTAGAGTTACGCTATTAAGTCTGGGATTTGTTCCAAGCTGCGTTGATCTATGAAATTTCGATGCCTGCTGATCTGAGCTACGCTTAACCGAAATTTGGAATCTTGGTCTTTTTGTGGACTGAGAGGCCCTTATTCCCTTAAAATTGACTCTATTTCAGCTATTAGGGGACTGAGAGGACCTTATTAGCTATAAATCTAGTGTCATGGGCTCTTTTTATGTGAAATAAGGGCTTTTGAGTCCCCTAAATCGTAGAAAACAGTAGTACCGACACAAATAAGGGCCTCTGGAGCCACTAAACTTTTTCCATAATACGCTTCTACCGGGTTGGCTCCAATGAAATAAAAAAATCACCTTCTCTTAAAGAGAGAAAGTGATAGGCGTGTACAGATAGAAAGTCTCGGTTCCTAGCATAAACTTCTTTTCGTAACTGGGTGCAAGTTTTTGTGTTAAATTTTTATTATTTCTTCTTTTTGGCTGACTCAGCGTTCGCTTTGCTTTTTTTTACTTCAAACGTAACGTCTACATAATACTTTTCATCGATGTTTTGAACAGTGTCCACTTTACTTTTCCGACCTTTAATAGTTACATTTTGACCTTCAGTAGGTACCTGTTGCAGCAGCTGACATAGTAATAGATCTCTTTTGTTGAAAAAATAAACATTATACATTTGATATCACCTATTTCATATGGGATGTGTTGCTCAGTGTGCTATGTCGTTTTCTTCTTATAAACTATTAGGATTTAAGCACTTTTAGAACTGAAACACATTATGATTTAGTAAGAAACTGATTCTACTTTGTGGCCTTGTGCACTTATCAGCTGAGTATGTGTGATCTCTATGAAAATCTCATCATCTATACTTAGAGTGAAATAGGTAACTGTTTTATTTTAAAGGAGTTTAACAAACAACAGTCGAGGGCAAAATGATTCGAGTAGCATGTCAACTATAAAATAGGAATATACTTTTCTTTAAATACAGAATATTCTGATGTATAGTAGAGTTGTAATCGTTTACTTGTCACATTAAATTTCTTTAATCACAGCACCCAATCTTCTAAATACAACATATCTACTCATAAAATCCATCATAGTAACCATACCACCATTTATACTATCTATTCACATCCCTTTACCAGACAGAACTAAGTGTAGTTTCTTGAAGAGCAATACATAGGTTCTTCAATATCTTTTATCTGAGCTTTTATTTTACTAGAAAAATAAACAGCTATTAAAAAGGAGGAGATAAGTAGTGAGTTGGGAAGCAGAAATTCAAGAACTTCGGCGTAGAGAAGAATTAGCCCGCCAAATGGGAGGGAAGGAACGAGTAGAGAAATATAAGTCGTATGGTAAATTAACGGTACGTGAGCGAATTGATAAGTTGCTAGATGAGGGGACGTTTCACGAAACCGGTACAATTGCTGGAAAAGCAAAGTATGATGAAGAAGGAAACTTAATTGATTTTACACCTGCTAACTTTATTTTAGGTACAGGTCGAATAGACGGTCGCAAAGTGGTTGTTGGCGGCGATGATTTTACCGTACGTGGAGGGGCTGCGGATGGGGCGATTTTTGGAAAGCAAGTGTATGCTGAGAGAATGGCGCACGACCTTCAATTGCCGATCATTCGTCTCGTCGATGGAACCGGTGGTGGAGGAAGTGTGAAGACGTTTGATACGAGTGGACATACGTATATTCCAGTCAATCCAGCATGGGATTACGTTGTCGCCAATATGGAACGAGTCCCTGTTGTAGCAGCGTGTATGGGGTCGGTCGCAGGTTTAGGCGCTGCACGAGTGGCTGCTTCTCACTTTTCTGTCATGATTGAAGAAAACTCGCAATTATTTGTGGCCGGACCACCCGTTGTTAAATACGGCATGGGACAAGATTTAACGAAGGAAGAATTGGGTGGAATTCAAGTCCACCGTTCGAGTGGAGCTGTCGATAATGTAGCCAAATCAGAGGAAGATGCATTCGAACAAATGCGGACGTTTTTATCGTATCTTCCATCGAATGTCTGGAAGCTTCCGCCCGTAGTGGAAGCGCATGACTCGTCCGAACGCAGGGAAGAACGATTGATTTCTTTTATTCCGAAAAATCGACGTGCTCCATATAAAATCCGTGAACTGCTGCCACTTTTATTTGATAAGGATTCTATTTTTGAAATGGGTCGCTTTTACGGTGGCGGCACAGTTACTTGCTTTGCTCGTTTGGATGGACATCCAGTCGGAGTACTTGCTCCTGATCCGTTTATTAATGGAGGAGGACTAACCGCTGAGAGTTCAGAAAAACTGGAGCGCTTTGTGGACCTTTGCCAGACCTTCCATCTTCCAATTGTTAATCTTGTGGATCAACCAGGGATGGTCATTGGTCTTCCGTCTGAGAAAAAAGGCACGATTCGTAAAGGTGTACGAGCGATTTCCGCTGTTTATCAAACAAAGGTGCCGATGATTGAAATTATTATGCGCCGCGTGTTTGGGGTAGGCGGAGCAGGAATGAGTAACGGGCATGGATTAAATCAACGGTATGCGTGGCCGTCTGGAGATTGGGGCTCACTACCAGTTGAAGGCGGTGTACAGGTTGCCTATCGTCGAGAGCTCGAAGCAAGTGAAGATCCAGATGCACTGTTAAAAGAACTACTTGATCGCATGGAATCAATCCGCTCACCATTTCGAACCGCTGAAGCATTTGGAGTCGAAGAAATCATTGACCCGAGAGATACGAGACCACTGTTATGTGAATGGGTAAGAGATGCTTATGAGCGTCTGCCGCAACAGTTGGGCATTTCACGTCATGGGATGCGACCTTGACTTTAACGTTTTAATGTAAAACTTGTATTAGAAGATTTTAACTATTAACCCAACAAGGAAATGTTCATTGCGCTAGCCTGTTGAAACTATAAGAGTTTCGGTTAGACATTACATGAAAACGTTATGGTATTATTTAAGAAAGGATCATAATGGTGGTGATAACTATGGGGAAAATCCTGTCTTCTGAAGAGCTAATGAAGTATATCTCTAATATGAATAGTGAGAATTCTATATTACAGTTTTCTATTCCTGGAAAAGGGAAATTTACACTTGTTCTACAGGAAGAAGATAAACAATCCATAAAGATTGAAGCTGAAAAAAATCCTGAGCTGGAACGTATGTTAAAGGAAAGTATGGAGCAGTACGAAAATGGACAGGGCATGACGACTACAGAGTTATTAAGATCACTTTCCAAAAAGGACTTTATGTAATGCATGATCGAAAAGTTATCTGATCTCCTGCTGTTATGGAAAAACTCACCATGTTTAGAAGTGAAAAATACACGCCTGAAGAAACCTTTGACTTTATTTCTCAGATTATATTAGAAACTGAAGGTCTATTAGAGAATGATATTATTGGTAAATCTTATAATGAAGAATTTGGAAAATATAAAGGGATTTCAAGGGTAGTGGTTAAGAAATTTAGGGTTTATGCAAGTTAGTAGATAAGGTTGTAGTAATTTTAGCTGTCCTTTTCCCAGGTGAAAACTAAATAGGAAATAGAATAACATAACCCAAGTCATGAATAGGATCACTTCTCATGACTTGGATTTATTGTGTTACTTCGTCTTCATTTTTTGTGGCTCTAGGTCTTGGTCTGGTGAGAACTGAAACATTTTAGTACACACGATCTACTCATTCGCAAGTTTCCATAATACATCCTTCATCACCGCAACCCCATCTACGCAATCAGTTAAGTACGTAAATTCTTCGGGTGAATGACTTTTTCCGTTCACACTTGGAACGAAGATCATTCCCGCCGGAACATACTTTCCAACGATCATCGCATCATGCCCAGCGCCACTTACTAGATGACGGTAGGAGAGGTCGTGATTGATTGCTGCTTCTTTAATATACGTCTGGATGTTTTCAGGTACAGGGACCGGTGGAATATTTGTTGGGTTTTCGTGATGTACAGTTAAGCCCCGTTTTTCAGCGATTTCATGTGCTTTTGCAACGATTCGTTCGTTTAGCTCAGACAGGGTATCGGTGTGAATGTCTCTCGCATCAACATTGACCGCGGTTTTCCCAGCGATGACGTTCGTCCCGTTCGGGTAGACGTACATTTTACCGACTGTAGCTACCGCGGTTTCGTTAATTTGTCTCGGAAGTTTTTCCACTTCAAGAATAAACTCAGCTGCACCCGTCACGGTATCTTTTCGCATATGCATTGGCGTGTTTCCAGCATGATCGGTTTCACCAAAAAATGTAAAGGTGTGCCAAGATGGACCGGCAATTCCTGTGACAATTCCGATCGTCTCTTCATTTAATTCTAATTGTTTTCCTTGCTCGATATGTAACTCTAAAAAGGCGTATATGTCTTCAGGTTTTTTGTGATTTTGTTCGATATTTTCTGGTGTTAGACCTTGTTGCCGCATCGCTTCAGCAACCGTTATACCATCATCATCGTGATGAGCCTCTAATTCCTCATAAGTAACTTCGCCCATCATTGCGCGGCTTCCGAAGATTCCATTTTTAAAGCGAGAACCTTCCTCATTGACGAAAATGACAAATTCGATCGATCGTTTTGGTTTTTCTTTTTGTTGAATCATCGCTTCAATCGCCATTAGAGAACTTAAGCAACCTAAAGGTCCATCAAAAGCTCCGCCATTTGGGACACTGTCAATATGGGAACCTGTCATGACTACAGGTAACTCGGGATCAGTTCCTTCATAACGCGCGAAAATATTCCCTGCGGTATCTTCAGTCACCTTGAGCCCCGCCTCACCAATCCATTTTTTAAATAATTCTTTTGCTTGTTTTTCCTCATCAGTATAGACAAAGCGGGTTACACCGCCATCAAAGGTTTTTCCGATGGCAGCTAACGCGTCTAAGCGATCAGCTAACACTTTGGGATCAATCGCTGGGTAAGCTTTACATTTCTCTACATCTTTTAATAATCGTTCTTTTGAAAAAACATTAGTCAAACTATGTCACTCCTTCATTATTGTAAATATTTGCAACTTCCAGGTCCTGAAGACAAGCCGAGGAAGTACTAGAAGACGAAAAAGACAATCCATACTAACCCAAATCATATACTGTATGGTAGCATCACTGCAATTAATGAACCCAGCCCTAAATATTTCTTTCGTTACGACGAGCTAATGCAAAATATTATTGTAAAATACGCAAACATTGGTAAGATCGGGTTTGTCATCGAATCTCTATTACGAAAAGCAAGTTGTATAAAGACAAGGGCATAGGTTATTAAAAAATCAGGGTGAAGAATATTCGAAAAAGTAGTTACATTACATAAAAAATTCTACTATAATTTAGTGAAGCGAAACATTAATCTATTAAATTATATAACTATTTAGAAAAGATATAAATATAAGAATGAGGGATGATATTGAATACGAAACTATTAGATCGACTAGAAGAGTTATACCCTGAAATGGTAGAACTGAGAAGATATTTACATCAAAACCCTGAACTATCTTTTGAAGAAGTAAAAACACCAATTATGATCGCTGAATACTTAGAAGAGTTAGGTATTGAAGTGAAACGTGGTGTTGGAGGCCGCGGGGTAGTCGGTATGATTCGTGGGGGAAAACCGGGGAAAACAATTGCTATCCGTGCCGATTTTGATGCATTACCGATCGCAGAAGAAACGGATGTACCTTACAAATCAAAAGTACCTGGGGTTATGCATGCATGCGGGCATGATGCGCATACGGCTACTTTACTTGGGATTGCAAAAGCTCTATCTGAAAGTCGTGAGGAGTTAAACGGAAATATTGTACTTATTCATCAATTCGCTGAAGAATTATCACCTGGAGGAGCGAAGCCAATGATCGAGGACGGCTGTTTAGATGGCGTCGATGCGATCTTCGGGACTCATATATGGTCAAAGATGCCAGTTGGTGAAGTTTCGTATTGTTCAGGACCGGTCATGGCAGCATCTGATGCGTTTGATATCGAAATTATTGGAAAAGGTGGTCATGGTGCCGCGCCACATGAGACGATTGACTCGATTGTCGTTGCTTCACAATTTGTAACGAGCATTCAACAAATTGTCAGCCGAAACATGGACCCATTAAAATCAGCTGTCATTAGTGTCGGTTCCTTCCACGCAGGCAATGCGTTTAACGTAATCGCTGACAAAGTAAAACTTAACGGTACGGTACGAACGTTCGATCCGGCGGTACAGGATGAAATTATTGAGAAACTTGAGCGCCATTTAAAGGGTGTTTGTGAAGCATCTGGTGCAACGTATACATTTGAGTATCGAAAAGGATACCCAGCGGTTGTCAATCACGAAGCAGAAACAATCCACCTTGCTGAAGTGGCGAAAACAATCGTCGGGGAAGAAAACGTGAAAAAGATGGACCCGATGATGGGCGGAGAAGATTTTGCCTACTACCTACAGGAGGTACCAGGTACCTTTTTCTTTACGGGGGCAGGAAATGAGGCGGAAGGAATCGTTTACCCGCATCATCATCCCAAGTTCAATCTCGATGAAAAGTCGATGCTGATTGCTGCGAAAGTTTTAACAAAAGCGGTCATGGAGTATATGGAAGAGAGAACAATCAGTAACGAAAGAGGAGAGCAAGCGGAAAATAAGGTGCGTTAAACCTTTAGGGGACTGAGAGGCATTCCAGCTACAGGCGGTTGGCTATCAAAATTACAGATCAGTTTGAGCCAATGGTTACTGGTTACTGCTTAATGGTTAATATGTCCGGAAAGTTCAGGATGTTGGCCATTGAAGCTCAAATCACAGGACCACTGACTCCAAAAACTTGCAGGAAGCTGACGCTGACCAACGCCCCCCGTCAATAAGAGGACTGAGAGGCCCTTATTTTAACGAAAACCACCTAATTGGAGTACTTTGCGGACTGAGAGGCCCTTATATGGCTAAACTAAGCTAAAAGCACCTCAAACTTTAGTAAATAAGGGTATCTGAGTCCTCTAAATTCTATAAATGTCCTCTTTTTACCGAAATAAAGGCTTCTGAGTCCGCTAACTATTGCAGCCGTTATCTACTGCGATTTCCTCGTTAAGTTAAGGCACCCGGACTCTGCCCTAGTTATGTCAACGGAATCGTTACTAGAGTCCGCTTTTTTACTTTGTATGCTACTAGACAATATAACGATTGAACTTTACATGTTCGCCTCAGTGTCTTCAGCCAGAATTGCACTCCACAACAGAATTGCCACTGTATCTTCAACTTAACGCGTCCCACAACAACCAAACAATCAACCTAAATCTCATCTTCCTTATCACCATGTTCATCCCATATAGGCAATACAGACGAATATTTTATTTCTCTTAGCCCTAAGCTGGTTTGGATTTTCGTGATCCCCAGCTTATTTAATTTGCGAATAAACGTTTGCAAATCTCTACGGTCCTTATTCGCAACCTTTAACAGGTAGTCGTATTCTCCGGTTAAGCAATGGCATTCTAATACTTCGGGCATTTGGCGAAACGCCTCTTCTAAAACATCTAATTTCTCAGAATGATGGATATTGGAACTGATAAAAACAAAGCACAGTAAATCAAACCCTAATTTCTCAGGATTTAAGATCGCAACCTGTTGGCTAATATACCCCTCATTTTCCAACCGTTTAATCCTAGTGTGAACAGCTGGTGAAGACAAATTAACGCGTCTCGCAATTTCTGCATTGCTGACATGTGCTTGTTTTTGCAAAATGTCTAATATTTGAATATCAACTTGATCAAGTACTTTACTAACGATTGACTCCATTAAAAACGCCCCCTTTAAATTATTCCAAATTAAGCTATTAAACTGCACAGCAACAGAAGAAAATAAACCACACAACCTCTTAAACTTTAAAATATTTTAATTAATCCCTATTATACAAAACATTATTTTGTATTTGAACTATAAATGTTAAAGTTATTAACATATAAATCGAAAACGAATTGGAAACGACTACATAATTTGGGGGAGTTTGAGGTGCGGTATTTTTATTTTGGATTGCTACTTTTGACGAGTTTTTTGTGGGCGGGTAATTTTATCGTAGGAAAGTGGCTTGTCGAGCATGCTTCTCCAATGACGTTAACAACGCTGCGGTGGCTGATTGCTGTTTTGTGTTTACTTCCGATTGTATGGCGGGTAGAGAAGAAGATATTACCTTCACGCAAGGCAGTGCTTCCGTTGATTTTAATGGGAGTAACCGGAGTCGTGTTATTTAATGTTTTACAATTTATGGCGTTAGAGCATACGTCTGCGACAAATGTAGGGTTGATCTCGACCTTAATCGCGCTGTCAATCGCCTTTTGTTCGTTTATATTTCTAAAAGAAAAACTTACCTCATTTCAGGTTGCTGCGATGTTCATTTCCTTATTTGGTGTATTGCTTGTTTTAACGAATGGCCATATAGAATTATTGTTCTCGCTACAATTTAATGTTGGAGATTTATTCATGATCGGAGCCGTTTGCATTTGGGGAATTTATGTTGTCCTCAGTAAGTGGGCGATGAATTACACCTCACCGATGATGGCGACCTTGTACTCAGGAATTTTCGGCTTGCTCATCTTATTCCCGTTTAACGTCTCTAATTTTACGGTGACAAATTTGAATGCGACCTTCATTTATTCCATTTTATATACAGGGGCCATTTCAACCGTTGTTTGTATTGTCTTATGGAATATCGGTGTAAAAAATTTAGGAGCATCGACAGCGGGACTCTTTCTTAATTTCAACCCTGTTTTTACAGTGATTTTAGCTTTTCTTATACTAGGAGAAAGACTGACCTTTATCCAAATGATTGGTAGTGTTATTGTAATCGCTGGTTGTTACTTATTTACATACTTTAAAGAAAAGGGCTATTCTTCTCGTAAACTACTGCAATATCTGCTCCAACGAAATGTGGGACGGGCAAGCTAGCTACTTCAATGATAAAAACAAGTTCCACTTTATCCCTTTAACATAAAAAAACATAAAATTAATAAAGGAATTTAGATATTCATCTAGAATTTATTCTAGCAGGTGTATCTAGAAAATGATTTTACAATAGGGAACAGTGCAATGTTCTCTATTTTTTATTGTTGTAAAAGGAGGTGAGATTGTATGAATGGAGATTATCAAATAAAAATGGGCAAAAATCTTGAAGAGGCCGGGAATTACATTTTAGAATTAGTAGAAAAATTTATTCCTGTAAATACATTTTGTATTACAAGTATCGACCAAGAACAAAGTTATTTTATTAGTGTATTCAACAGGACAGATACGATTGCCAGTTCAGGGGTAAAGATATCTGTATATGATGCCTACTGACACCTTTTGTTTCGAAGTGGTCGGGTACCACTCATTATTAATGATGCCATGACGCATCCAGATACTTGCCATATGCAAATTTCACAGGATTTTCAAATTAAAAGTTTTTTAGGGGTCCCTATTTTTCGGAAAAGTGGAGAGCTCTTTGGTAATCTTTGTTGTTTTGATAAAGTAAGCTATCATTTTACGAATGAAGATGTTTTATTGTTACAAACTTTATCTACGTTTATGACCTATGTAATTGAATTAGAAATACATAATACCAACAAAGAACTAGATTACGAAAGATTATATAATGAAAACAAACTAGTTCTTGATTCCTTGTCTGAAGGGGTCTTTGGAATGGACCTCGATGGCCTTGTAACGTTCTGCAATCCCTCTACTTTAAATTTGGTCGATTATGCTTCAGAAGATTTGATCGGCATTAGTCCATTTAGCACATTTCTGAAAGGGAAAATCAGTGATAAAACAAATCTATTTCTAACCTTACAAGATGGTCTGACGCGAACACAGGACAACGGATCATTTTGCCGAAGCAATGGTTCCTTTTTCCCCGTCGAGTATACAAGTAGTGCCGTTATAGAAAATGAAGAGATCGTCGGAGTCGTTGTCACTTTTAGAGACGTGACAGAGGAAAGACAAGCAGAGGAACTCATGCTGAAGTCAGAAAAATTAAAGCTCGCAGGTCAATTGGCTGCTGGGATTTCCCATGAAGTTCGAAATCCGCTGACGGCGATCAAAGGGTTTTTTCAATTAATAAAAACAACCGGCATGAACGATGACTATTTAAAAATAATCGATGATGAACTGAGTCGGATTGAAGATATATCAGGTGAGTTGCTCATTTTGGCTAAACCACAGACCAATACCTATCAAGAAAATGAACTACACCAATTGATCAAAGAAGTGGTATTGCTCCTTGAAACACAAGCGATTTTAAAGAGTATTCAAATTGACACCTTGATTTTGAGTGAGAGTTTGTGGATCAATTGTGATAAATCAAAAATTAAACAAGTATTAATCAATTTAATAAAAAATGCAATTGAAGTCATGGACACAGGGGTTATTACAATAGAAGTGAGTCGTTCCACAGAAGAGGCAATCATAATGGTTACCGATAATGGTCCGGGGATCCCAGCAGATCGGCTGCACAAAATCGGGGAACCTTTTTATTCAACAAAAGAAAAAGGTACAGGCTTAGGATTGTTAACGAGTTATAAAATTATCGAACACCATAAAGGGACGATTCAAGTCAAAAGTCAAGTCGGTAAAGGGACAACGTTTATTGTATCTTTACCAACAGCATAACCTGTTTTCATTTCTAGTAAACCAATACCATTGTTCATCTAGTCACATTTGGAAGGGTAGCCACAACATAAAGTGGTTACCTTGATTTGTGTATCGGTTTTTTGTACAAATTTTACAGTAGCCTTATGGCTAATCTTTCTCATTCTTAAAGTGAAAAAGCAAATAAATTCGATAGGCATGAACGGGGGTGCTTGAGTGAAGTATAAAATGAAAAGAAAAGACTTATTAACGAAAGAAGATATTTGGAATGCAGTCATAACCGTAATGGGAGAATATAATTATCCAACTGAAAATGAAGTGGCCAATGATACATACATAATCTACAATTACTATTCTGAACTGGAAAGCGGTGGTCATGAAAGCTTGTTTAATTGGTTTTCGTGGCATATTGAGGAAGTCGGTATTTCCAATTATGTAAAGCAACTAACGCGTATTCTCGATAAAATCGGTGCCAATGATTACTCCAAGATAGAAAAAAAGTATGGTGAAGAGCTATGGAGATTATTTCAGGAATTAGAAAATGGTGAAGCAGCAGAAGATGATTTTTATGAAGTAATTGAAAAGGCAGATCAGGCTTATCATCATCTCAATGGAAAACTAGATAAATTGTTAGAAAGTTATTTTGTTCAAATTTATGAGGAGTTAATTGACATAGAAGAATAGTTGTTATTTATGTAACATAGTTGCATGTAAGGTCGAATTGTAGTTGATCAATTCGTTTAATAAGTAATAACAATCAATTTAACAGGCTTTTACGACCAGTTAGCAAACAAAACAAAGGGAACCTACAATTCGAGGTTCCCTTTGTTTTGCAACTAACTAATTTTTTTAGCTCTCTGTTTATTCTCTTTAATAATATTTTGTTCCAACGCTAATGTACGCGCTACTTTTGGAGCTAACCAAATCATCGGTAAAAGTATGAGTGAAACCGGAACCGCCGTTACAACGATAAACGATTGTAAGGCACCGATACTACCTTCCCCAATGGATAAGAGGATGACGGCAACGGCCCCCATGACAACAGCCCAAAATACGCGCAGGCTACTTGATGGGTTATCAGTACCTGTAATAGCCATAGAAATCGTATACGACATCGAGTCGGTAGTTGTTGCTACAAAGACAATCGTTACTAATAAAAACGCAGCTGCCATTAATGTCCCTAGAGGAAGCTGTTGCGTAATAGCGATCATCGCTGCAGGCATACCTCCAGTAGTTAACGCATCTGAAACTGAACCTGGGTTAAGTAATTCATAGTAAATACCTGAGCCGCCGACAACGGTAAACCAGAAGTTAGTCACAATAGGTGCGATAATAGCTACTGCGAGAAATAACTCACGAAGTGTTCGTCCTCGAGAAATACGACTGATGAAAATCGCCATCATTGGACCATAACCGATAAACCAACCCCAAAAGAAAACAGTCCAATAAGCTAACCAATCACTATCTCCACGATACAGACTAATCTCTAAGAAACTATGAATATAAGTTCCCATCGTGCCAATAAAGGCATCAAAGATAAATGCACCTGGCCCAAGAAAGATCACGGCAATAATTAAAAATAAAGTAAAAAGAACATTAAATCGACTTAACAACTGGATTCCTTTATGGATTCCGGTAACAGCAGATATCGAAGCAATCGTAATTAATCCAATAATAATGAGTAGTTGCGTTACATAAACATTCGGAATGCCAAAGAGGCTTTCTAATCCGTAGGCGGCTTGTAAGCCGAGAAACCCAATCGGCCCGATCGTTCCAGCGGCCACAGCAATAATAGCAAAAGAATCGACTAGTGTTCCTAGGAGACTCTTTTTCTTTATTTTTTCGCCAAAGATTGGGTAGAGGAGAGTTCTAGGTTTTAACGGCATGCCTCGATGATAATGACCGTACATCATCACGACTGCACTTAATGTACCTAAAATCGCCCAAGCAAGAAATCCCCAATCCATAAACGACTGTGACAAAGCAGGAATGATTGCCTGTTCAGTTGCAGCTTCTACGCCATCAAACATAGGCGGAACCGTTAAAAAGTGATACATCGGTTCAGCAGCAGCCCAAAACACACCACCACCGGCTAATAATGTACACATAATAATAGAAATCCATTTAAATGTACTCATTTCGGGCTTTTCTTTATTGCCCAATTGAATGTTCCCGTATTTAGAGACGGCCATTCCGATCGCGACAACAAACGTAGCCAGCATCAGCACTTGCCAAAACGCCCCAAAGTACTGAACAGACAAATTAAATGAATTGTTTACTAAATGACCTACTAAGTCTTCGTTAATGATTGATGTTAACACAAATAATACGAGCAACCCGCCACTAATTAGTAATACGGGCCAATCAAGATTACTTTTTTGTTTCACAAATACCCTCCTAAATTTCCGATAATGAAAATATGTTTTTTGTCTTAAAAAAGACGTAAGGGGAAATCATACCACGCCTATTTCTGGGTTGCTAACCGCAAAAATAGCGATATCTAGCGAGTGTGCGTCTTGTATATAGATATATAGTAAAAATGACAGTAAATATGAACAATTACTGGATTATATTTTAAAATAGTTCTGTTTTTAATAAACTAAAAATTAAAATAATAGCGGGTAACTAATGAAACTAAGTTAGGAGGTTAGGTTAGTCATAAAAAAGTTTAGCAGATGAGGCTATAAGAGCGTTTAAAAAGAATTAAAATAGGATTTCATTCTAGTTTATGATATAATAATATATCTAAGTGTAAAAAATTCTCACCAGCTTTGAGGTGTTGTAAAATAGTGAAGTCGCCACATTCGGGGTTTAAAGTGTGGTTTTTTCATATGTAAAACTATTATTAAAGTAGATGACGTTACTATAGTGGTCAAATCTTATAAATCTAATAAACTGATAAAATAAAAAGATATAAACTAAATAGAAAGGGTAAGTGGTGGAGAGAGATGGAATTAAAAAACAACGAAGAACTAAATCCAAATCGTAGTTCCTTTAGAGAAACCATGAGACAACTCGTTGAGCATAAATATTTTCAACCGATTGTAATTGGTATTATCCTTTTAAACGGGCTTATTATTGTGACTGAGACTTATTTGACCGGAAACAGCGTTTTACTAGCGTTAGATAAAATTATTGTTTGGGTGTTTGTGGTCGAATTGTTCATAAAAATGATAGGCCTCGGCTTTAGAGGCTATTTTAGAGATCGATGGAATATCTTTGATTTTATGATCGTTATCGGAAGTCTAGTCTTCTATTCAACGCCTTTTGTCAGCGTGTTACGTCTGATCCGAGTGTTACGTTTAATCCGGATGATCCCAGCGATTCCAGCCTTACGAAAAATCATTGACTCATTATTGAAGTCCGTCCCAGCGTTAACAGGGATCTTAGGCTTATCAATCCTGCTGTTTTCGATTTATGCGATCATTGGGACAACCTTCTTTAGTGACGTTCTTCCGTATGAGTTTTTCGGAAGCTTCCACACAGCGCTTTTCACGTTAATGCAAGTAGTAACATTTGAGTCTTGGGCGAGCCAGGTAGCCCGACCGATTATTAATGAAGTGCCGTGGGCTTGGGTGTACTTCGTATCGTTTATTATCATCGGTGCGCTAGTTATCTTGAACCTTGTCGTTGCGGTGATCTTAAGCTACTTAGGCCAAGACGATGATGCAAAGCGTGAAGAACAGATGGATCGTTTATTTAAAGAAAATCAAGAACTAAAGAGCGACATTGAGGAAATAAAGCAATTGCTTATTAATCAAAACAATAAAATCAATCATTAAATATAAAAGGCTAAAGTCAACGATTTGTGAGACTTTAGCTTTTTTGTTGGACTCTACCTTAGATAAGAACCTAATTAATTTTCAGTCCACCAGCGGCAAGTAGTCCAGCTGGTTAGGAACAAGAAATACAACTATCCAAAAGGCGATAGGTGTATTTCTATTCCATTATCATTGTTTAATCATTCGTTAAAGTTTTCAAATCTTACGTTAGGCACCTTACAAAACCGAAAAATTAATTCTTGGCTCGGATTGAATGATCAGTTTCCCGTCTTTTTCTTCAAGGGCTAATCGGTAAATGTTTGGTGTGCCAGAAATGGTAATATCGACGACAGGCTGTGTGTTCATGTTTGAAGCAGGTCTAACTTTGTATTTTAAATACGTGTGTGTGCCATTTCGCACACGCCGTCTAATTTTTTGATGTTTTTCATCACAAAACAAGGCTTCATGTAAGTTTTCATTGGTCAACTCTTGTCCAATTAACGAAGCTAATCGTTCATGTATATCAGATTTTTTTATCATGCCTATATTTCCTTTCATTCATCAGGGTCTCATTACCAAAAAGAAGCGATAGTAGGTTCATACTTATATTGTATACAAAGAATCCCGAGACGCAATCCATAATGAAAAATTTAAAACGTTATTGATTACAACGTTCTTAATTTAACTGAAAAGCCCTGTGTAATAGTTCAATAGGTTGAATATGATGCACCTTATGAGATACAAGTTTTTGTTATCCTTCCTAATTTTATCCTTTAAATGGGATATTAAGTAACAAATCAAGGCCTAAAGATATAACAAATTTGTTCATTTCCAATTTTATAAGACAATAGTAATGTTCAAAAATAGGTATTATTGTCATAGTGAAAAGCTACTAACTATTGTAGTATGAAAATAGCGTAAAAACTCGACTTATGAAATAATTGGGAGAGTTTTCTAGTTTTTTGTCGAAGTAGTATAAGTAGTTAGGAGCTAGTGATGCAAAATCAAATTAGGCTAAATGAAGAGCACCAAACCATTAAGTGGTTTTTATTGCTGTTTTATCTCATTTTATTTTCTTATGATATCTTTTATCATTTTTTTGTTAAAGCCATTCCAGGTTTGCCTAGTGATGGTATAGGTGTGTGGTTTCATATTATTATGATTGCCCTATTACCAATTGCGATTTATCTATTAAAAAATAACAAACCTGAAAAGATCAAATACGTCTATTTTATAACCTTTTCACTTTTAACGATCTTTAACGACATTATCATTTATTGGGACAACCCAAATTCGTATAGTAGTGGGAATATTGTAGAGTTAATGATTGTTTTATTCTCGCCTATTTTTGTAAATAAGTTTTATTTTGTGCTCGTATCCCTAGGTACTATAGTCCGTTTAGGTATTGTCGGCTTAGTGATCCAAGACCTTGCTGTTATGCAGCCGATGCTTATTGTTGCTGTTTTAGCCTTAATAGCTTTCATTCTTCTTAATCGTTTTATTAGCTATTTATCGGCTCTTAAGAACTCCTATGATAAACAGTTAGAAGGTATTGTAAAAGGAATTATTTCAACTTTAGAGTTAAAGGACCCGTACACAAGAGGTCACAGTGAAAGAGTAGCAGATTATGCAATGTCCTTAGCCAAAGAAACAGGGAAATTCAAAGAAGATGAACTGAACTCTTTTTATAATGTATGTTTATTGCATGACATTGGTAAAATTCATATTCCTGACTCGATACTAATGAAACCAGGTAGACTCACTGAAGAAGAATTTGAAAAGATTAAGTCCCATCCGGCTGTTGGAGCTGAAGCTGTTAAACACGTTGAAGGCGTAGCTGAACATCTTGATGTGATCAAGTACCATCATGAACGTTGGGATGGGAAAGGGTATCCCGAACAATTACAAGGTACGAACATACCAATACTAGCTAGAATCACATCGGTAGCCGATGCCTTTGATGCGATGACTTCTTCTAGATCTTACCGTTCGGCAATGCCGGTTAGTGAAGCCTATAAACGAATTATCGATGGTAAAGGCTCTCAGTTTGATCCTCAATTAGTTGAATTATTTGAAAAAGTTTATCCTTCTTGGTGTGAATATCATAAAAACTATTCGTGGTCGGACACGAAAGCATAATGATCTGATGTTACTGAGAAAGGAGGTGACAAACTATGAAAATCCGTAAACTAAAAAAGATCAAATTAACTTGCTGGTGGTGCACTTATTTCGGTCGTAACTAATGGTGATAATCTGTTAAAAGGATGCTGAATACAATTAGCATCCTTATTTATTTTTATAGAGGGGAGGCACAAACATGAAGCTATCACTTCAAACGAAACTGAGATTACATCCGTTAACTATTCGTAAAGATAAAAAACATTATATTGTTGAAGACGTAACAACAGGCGAGTTCTATGAGATGCCGCAAGTTTGTATTGATGCGATTAATCGGATTAACAATGGGATCTCATTGGAACAAATCGAAATCGAGCTTAAGCAAAAATATCCAGAAGAAACGATTGATATGGTTGATTTTGCCGAGCAACTTTTTGAATTACAGTTAATTAAAGAAGTCGACGGTGTAACGGTTGAAATGAAGGAGAGAGTTGCGCCAGATCCTGGATTTACATGGATCCCTTCAAATGTGGGTCGTGTCTTCTTTAATCCATTTTCAAATAAATTGTATGTTGTTTTACTAGCTATTAACGTCTTATTTTTTATTGTAAATCCGCAATTTTTTCCTAGTTATAAAGACATCTTTATTTTTGAAACGGTCATGCCAAGTTTATTGTTATGGATGGGTGTTTCCTTAGTGTTGGTTTTAATTCATGAACTGGGACACATTTTAGCAGTTCGGTCGTACGATTTACCTGCGAAACTTGGGGTCGGGCATCGCTTATTTTTTGTTGTATTTGAAACGGATTTAACACCTGCATGGAAGCTCGCACCTAAACAAAGAAATATATTGTACTTTGGCGGGTTATGCTTTGATCAGTTGA
Organism: Alkalihalobacterium sp. TH-98; assembly: GCF_057473385.1. Taxonomy (NCBI): domain Bacteria; kingdom Bacillati; phylum Bacillota; class Bacilli; order Caryophanales; family Bacillaceae; genus Alkalihalobacterium; species Alkalihalobacterium sp. TH-98. Next base: position 110,680 of record NZ_JBYCKM010000058.1, read on the forward strand.
TGCTTTTTATCGCCTTAAGCTTGCAGTTCTTTTTCGATGTGAGTCACGGTTTGATTGTTGGTATCTTAGGGCTCGTCGTGCTCGATATCTTCATTCGTACGATCTATCAATGTTGTTTTTACATGAAAACGGATTTATATTATGTTTTTGAAAATTGTACAGGTTGTTACAATGTGATGGAAAACGGGAAAAAGCTATTAAGTCGTTGGCTGCCGTGGATTAAAAGCCCTTCTGCGACGGAGACATTTGCGGGTGAAGAGAGAACGGTGAAGCTTTATTCTATTTTTTATGTAACTGGAATCCTATTAACTTGTAGTCTATTTCTCTTTTATTTTATTCCACAGACGATATATGCCTATACGAAAATACTTCCAGGCTTTTTGCAGCCAATCAACGATCCTGTCTTTTGGGATGCAGCGGTCTTTGTCGGACAATCCGTGTTGATCCTCGGGTTATTGTTGTATTCGTGGATGAAAAATCGTGCAGAGAATGCCGTATAGGACTGGTTATGTATTAAGGACTTGGACGAAGCAAGATGCAGGAGAGCATTAGCTTAGGGTAAACTATTATTTGGTATAAAATGAATAGAACCATTGGAGTAGGAATGACTGCTACGCCGAGATATTTAGAGTTATGCCGATAAAATCAAAGTTACTCCGATATATCGAGATTTGCGCCGATATATTAAAAGTTACGCTGATTCTTCAAAAGGTCTATTACGCTACGAAGCGTTTGAATTGATTTATTTATGATCAAGTTATAAAATAGATTTGAAAGTTTTACCAAGAAAATACGCTCTACTAGGGGAGCCTGTCGTTCAGGCTGAGAAAAAAGGAACAGACTTTTTGACCCTCAGGACCTGATCTGGGTGATACCAGCGTAGGGAAGTAGTTGAGTTCGAACTATAACTAGGTCCTTATTTTAGGCCTAGTTTTTTTGCGGACAAAGCTAGATTTTATTACATAAAATGGAGGGATTGCTGTGGAATTACGTCAACAAACGGTGTTAATTACTGGGGCAAGTCGTGGAGTAGGAGCTGCATTGGCTAAAGCTTTTGTAAAAGAAGGCGCAAATGTCATAGTGAACTATTTTCAAAGTAAAGAAAAGGCAGAGAACTTGGCTCAGACATTAGGTGAAAAAGCGATCGCTATTCAAGCCGATGTAAGAGATAAAGATCAAGTCGAAGCGATGGTAGCTCAAGCGAAAGATTACTTTAAAACCCCAGTTACAACGATCGTAAACAATGCGTTAATCGACTTTCAATTCAATCCTGTGGCTCAAAAAAATGCATTTGAACTTCAATGGGAAAACTTTAATACCCAGTTTGAAGGAAGTGTGAAGGGCTCACTAAATACGGTCCAAGCATGTTTAGCTGACATGAAGGAAAACGGGTTTGGTCGTATTGTGAACGTAGGTACAAACTTAGTGCAAAATCCTGTGGTCGCTTACCATGAGTATACAACGGGCAAGGCTGCACTTCTCGGCTTTACGCGCAATATGGCCAAAGAACTGGGACAATACGGGATCACAGTTAATATGATTTCGGGAGGGCTCTTAAAAGAAACCGATGCAAGTAGCGTCACAACAGAAGAAGTGTTTGGTATTATTCAAGCCACGACGCCATTACAAAAAGTGACGACACCAGAAGAATTTGCTGAAACCGCTCTTTTCTTTGCATCCCCGTGGGCACGTGCAGTAACAGGCCAGAACCTTGTCGTTGACGGTGGATTGGTGATGGACTAAACGAATATATAAAAAAAGTTTCGTGTGGGGCACAGAACAAGAATTAGCCATAATTAGGATTATAAGCAAAAAATTAACATATGAAAACCTCGCTCAAACAGTAGACTTTGCTAATACCAGCAAAGTCTTTTCTGCTCTGTAGATTTTTCCCAGTTTGGATCAACCTAAATAATGGACACTTTATTTTCCTGGTGTTTTTTCAGCAAATCCCTGATATTTTATGATAGAAGATAAAGAAAAGGACTACGCTTCGGTTTACGATATAAAATCTCTTGAAACTGGATAAAGCGGGTTCTACACAGAAACATAGGATCGAACATTTACTGATATTGGATATATCGAGCTCTATTAATCTACTTACGACCTACTTTATCCATATATTGAATAAACTAACCTCTAAACCGCTACTTAGAACCTAAAATTTCCTGATACTGGATAAAATGAGCTCTAAATCGCTATTTAGAGCTAAAAATTCCCTGATACTGGATATATCGAGCTCTAAACCGCCACTTAGAGCCGAAAATTTCCTTTTACTGGATAAAATGAGCTCTAAACTGCTACTTAGAACCTAAAATTTCCTGATACTGGATATATCGAGCTCTAAACCGCCACTTAGAGCC
>NZ_JBYCKM010000059.1:0-13821 GCF_057473385.1 Alkalihalobacterium sp. TH-98
AATATCTCTCATCGTTTTCTTTTGTCTTTGTTCTTGTGCAAATTTGACGGTTTGTCGTTTAAACTCTTCATTGTACCTTTGCCGTTGTTCACTCATAAGGAACCCCTCCTTGTTATTATCATCATATCCAAAAATGATGTTCGTTAAAGGGGTGTCCACTTTTTATTCTAGTTGCACTGAGTCCGGTTAATTCGTTTGTATCAGAATTCGAACAGTACACCAAACAACCTGAGTACTGCCAATAAAGTTCAGCAGTCAAAACCCCATAGCGTAAAGTTTACTCCACAATTACTAAACATCGAATAGGCAAGCCTACCTATTAACAACGTTGAAAAATTGGAAATTCAGGATTTACAGTGCACAATCATAGATTTTTTAGTGAATGGATATTATAATTGAGGAAAGAAAGGAGTGTTATAAATGGCAAGTGAAGAAATGCGTGCACAAGTTGAAGAAGTATTAGATAAGTTACGTCCATTCCTTCTTCGTGATGGAGGAGACGTTGAGTTTGTAGATATCGATGAAGAAGGTGTAGTTAAAGTTCGTCTTCTAGGAGCTTGCGGTTCTTGCCCAAGTTCAACGATCACATTAAAAGCTGGTATCGAACGCGCTCTATTAGAAGAAGTACCAGGCGTAAAAGAAATCGAACAAGTATTTTAATGTATACAAAAAGATCCCCATTATTGGGGATCTTTTTTATTATCGTTCGGTTACTGCCGAATTCAAAATTTCTACTTTTACTCCCTCGCTCGCTGGTTCCACTCGCTCTACTGAGAAAGCTGGATAGTTCTCTTCTAATGTTTGCTTAAGAGCTTCTCCTTTATTTTTCGCTGTAAAACATATGATCGCAGGTCCTGCTCCGCTTAAAGCAGCACCGTAACCACCCAGCTCATAAATCGAGTTCATAACTTCTTCCAAACCGTCAACAAGTGGCAGACGATACGGATGGTGAAAAAGGTCGCGGGTCATCATTTGTCCGGCTAGTTCCCAATTGCCTTGCATAATCGCGGCTACTAAGACGTTTGCAAGTCCACTGCCACGAATAGCTTCTTTAAATGGTAATTGTTCGGGCAAAATACTTCGCGCTTTTTTTGTAAGCAATTCTTTATCAGGTACGAGCATCACAAGGTCAATTTCAGGTACACCGCAGTAGACGACATCCGTTCGTTCTGTACTGTGGCTTCCGACAATGAGTCCGCCATAAATGGATGGAGCTACATTATCAGGGTGCCCTTCCCAAAGACTTGCGAATCTCACTTTTTCATCGGTCGTTAAGTTTGCCTTTAACAATTGGTTAGCCAGTTCGATTCCGGCAACGATGGCTGCTGCACTACTTCCAAGCCCCCTTGCTAATGGTATATCACTGACCATTTCGACATCACAAGGATAAAGGTCACCGCCAAGTTCGTGAGCAATATGTTCAGCCACTTCGTATATAAGGTTTTCTTTTCCTTCGGGTACTCCCTTAAGCTCTGGAGACTCCGAGTGAAACCGCCACTTTTCGCTCGGTTGTACGGTTAACGTTAGGTATCGGTTAACCGCAATGCCGATTGAATCGAACCCTGGGCCTAAATTAGCTGAGCTTGCGGGAACCGTGATGAGCATTTTTTCTAAGCTCATTGATGCACACCGCCTTTAATATGTTCCATAAAGGCTTCCTCACTATTTGGTAGCACTAATGGTTTTACCTCGACTGTATCCATTGCTGTAGTCGGATCTTTAAGCCCATTTCCTGTTAGCACACAAACTACTTTTGAACCTTTTTTAATTTCACCTGATTGAATTTGCTTCATTAATCCTGCAATGGATGCACAAGAAGCCGGTTCCGCAAAGACACCTTCACGACTTGCAAGCAATTTATAGGCAGCTAAAATTTCTTCATCTGTTACAAAATCGATCTTTCCGTTCGATTCATCCGCTGCTGCTACTGCCTGTTTCCAGCTTGCAGGGTTACCAATGCGGATCGCTGTAGCAATTGTTTCTGGCTCCTCAATCACTTCATTTTTGACAATCGCTGCTGCACCTTCTGCCTCAAACCCTCGCATTTCTGGAAGACCTGTTTGCTTATGCTCATTGTATTCTTTGAACCCTTTCCAATAGGCTGTAATATTTCCGGCATTACCTACAGGGATGGCTAACACATCTGGTGCTTGACCGAGGGCATCACAAATTTCAAAGGCAGCTGTTTTCTGACCCTCGATACGGTAAGGATTAACTGAGTTGACGAGTGTAATTGGCTCTTGTTCACTAATTTTACGGACAATATCTAAAGCATTATCGAAATTCCCTTGAATCTCAAGTACTTCAGCCCCATACATCACCGCTTGAGCTAGCTTTCCAAGCGCGATTTTACCTTCTGGAATAACGACAATGCATCGAAGTCCTGCTCGTGCTCCGTAAGCCGCAGCGGCCGCAGACGTATTTCCTGTAGAAGCACAAATGATCGTTTGACTACCTTCTTCTTTTGCTTTAGCAACTGCCATCACCATTCCACGGTCTTTAAAAGATCCCGTTGGATTTGCTCCCTCTACTTTTACATACACTTCGACGCCCCATTCTTTCGATAAATTTTCTAATGGAATAAGTGGTGTATTTCCTTCGCGTAATGACAGCATCGGTGTATTCTCATTTATCGGTAAAAATTGCTTATACTCTTCTAGTAAACCTTTCCACTGACTCATAATTATTTTCCTCCCTCAACACGGTAACTACTTTCAACAGATTGAACAACATCCAGTTGATTTAGCGCTTGGTAAATGTCTTCGTACGTTTTTTTACTTGTCGTATGCGTAATAATAATAATTTCAGCTAGATCTGCTTCCTTAATTGGTAATTGTAATAATTTCTCAAAACTTACACCGTGTTCTGCAAACAGTGATGTAATCGCCGAAAATGTTCCGGCCTTATCCACAACATGTAAACGCAAAAAGTACTTCGATTGAATTTCTTCGTCTGTCTTTAATTCTTTATGATAAAGTGGAGCAATGACATTTCGTCCTGTTACTCCTAGTCGCATATTTTTCATCACTGTCACAAGGTCAGATACGATCGCTGTTGCTGTCGGTAGGGATCCCGCTCCAGGTCCGTAGAACATCGTCTCGCCTACTGCCTCGCCGTACACGTAAACCGCATTGAACTCATCATTAACCGCTGCTAATGGATGTTCAGTCGGTAATAACGTCGGTTGAACACTCACTTCCACTCTTCCATCACTTCGGTGCGCTAAGCCGATTAATTTCATTGTATAGCCGAGCTGATCACAATAATGAAGGTCTTCTTGTGTAATGATCGTAATCCCGCGTACAACGACATCCTCAAGTTTCACGTTCATTGAGAAGCCTAATGTGGCTAAGATGGCCATCTTCCTTGCTGCATCAAGGCCTTCGACATCTGAAGTAGGATCCGCTTCTGCAAAGCCTAATTCTTGCGCTTCTTTTAGTACGTCTTCATACGAGCTGCCTTGCTTGCTCATTTTTGTTAAAATGAAATTCGTCGTTCCATTGACGATCCCCATCATTTTTGTAATTCGATCAGAAGCTAAACCTTCTGATAAACTGCGAATGATCGGAATCCCCCCTGCTACACTTGCTTCATAATACAAATCACAACCATTTTCTTGAGCAATTTTTAACAACTCTGCACCATGCAGTGCCATTAAATCTTTATTAGCAGTTACGACATGTTTTTTATTTTGTAATGAGCGAACAATATAAGCTTTCGCTTCTTTTACTCCCCCCATGACTTCAATGACTACGTCAATATTAGGGTTATCAATAACCTCTTCAGGGTTCTCGGTCAATTTATTTTCATCGATTTCTACATCTCTCTTTTTATCAAGGGAACGCACAAGTACCTTACCTACCGTCACCGGACACCCTACTTGATGCATCAATTCTTCTTGATGTCCTTCTACAATTTTAATAACCCCAGTGCCGACCGTTCCTATACCAAGCAAACCGATTGAAATTCCGTTCACATTCCCCACTCCTCAACATAGGTTTTATTCTTTGTATGTGTATTCAGAATAAACAAATGTATATCTATAATGGACATTATAATTCTAGCGTCACTTATTTACAAGGGTTTATTTGAATTATTTTTCAATTAAAATAATTCTAACATATTGTAGTAGTTTCGATTATAAAGAATTGATGAACAATATGAACTTAATGGATATGGGAGGCAGTTAAATTACAAATAAGAGGTAGCTTGAAGAGTATAATGAAGAACGGATTCATGAATAGTTAAGTTTTTTCCGGTCTGATCGATTTTATCTAAGGTCATAATAAACATATCAGCATAGATTTCAATTTATCGGCGTAACTCCAGATATATCCGCGCAGTTTCAAATATTTCGGCGTAACTCATGATTTATCGGCGCAAGTTCAAATATTTCGGCGTAACTCATGATTCATCGACGTAACTGTTTGTTTTTCATTCTCCTCCTTCATGCTATATGTAGAGCGAAATTTTTCATACAAAAAGGCAAGGACAGCTTCTAGGGCCGTCCTTACCTCTTATTTCAGCTTTTCGATAATCATTTCATATAGTTGCTCAGGTGTTGATGCTCTTAATCGCTCTCCATTCAGCACACAGTGAAATTCCTCGGAGCACTGATGGCAATTCCCAATACAACTGAACGTTTCAACATTGGCGTTTGGCCGTTTCTCCAGATCTGAAAAGATGGCTTCGCTGCCGTTTAATCGATTAATAAAACAACATTCCATTTGATGAGCCATTCTAAACTCCTAAGTCTTTTAAATTAACCGCTGCAATCGGTCGTTCTCCTTTTAAGGATCGAATAATATTTTGTACCGTCATTTTGACCATCGCATCTCTCGTTTCAACGGTTGCACTTCCAATATGAGGGATCGCGACAACGTTTGGAAGTTGCACTAACGGATGGTTCGCTCGAATCGGTTCTTTGGCAAAAACATCTAGTCCTGCTCCTTTTATAACACCGTTTTTCAGTGCGTCTTCAAGGTCAGACTCGTTAACTAATCCACCTCTTGATGCATTAATAAAAATCGCTGAATCCTTCATTTGCCGAAACGCCTTTGCCTCAAATATTTCCTTCGTTTCTGGTGTGAGCGGTGCCAAACAAACGACGTAATCTGATTGTTTCAGTAACTCTTCAAATGTACAATACTGTGCGCCTATTTCCTGTTCAGCCACTGCTTTTCTTGAGCGGTTGTGATATAAAATATTCATATCGAAACCCTTTGCCCGTCTCGCAACAGCTTCACCGATCCGTCCCATCCCGACAATTCCTATCGTTTTATGATGGACATCCGTTCCGGCAAGTAAATAGGGACTCCACTGGCTCCATTCGTCGTTCTTAACGTAGTTAGTTGCCTCAGGAATTCGGCGTGCAGTTGCAAGTAACAGCGCGAAAGTTAAATCAGCTGTTGTATCTGTAAGTACATCCGGTGTATGACATACAACAATGCCTTTGCTCGTCGCAAGCTCGACATCAATATTGTCATACCCTACGGCCATATTGGCGATTACTTTTAAATTAGGACAGTTTGAGAGTTGTTCGGAACCGATAGGATCGGAGACGAGAGAAAATATCGCGTCAGCTCGTTCTAGCTCTTCTTTTAAAATGTCATTTGGAACGGGGACATCTTCATGCTCCCACATCTTGACTTCAGCCATTTCATATAGCTCGGTAAGTTGTTGATCTGGAATTTTTCTCGTAATAAAAACGTATGGCTTCATGTATCGATTCCTGCCTTTTTTACTGATCTTCTCATATCTGTTGGAGCCAATCAACCCTCGGAACACGTGCGATCATTTCACTATTTCCCATTAACTGATGAAATTCAGACAAAAACGTCTGATTTCGCTGTTCTCGGTCAAGTAAATCAAAAAACTTTTCCCCATAATATAACCGCTCTTCTTTTAATTGAGTCCCGTAGTAATTTTCTAGCGTTTCAAAATACTTTAACGGAAATAATAATCTTGCGTAAATCATTCTCCATGAGTAGGAAGTAAGCGGCTTGACACTTTCATAATCATAAATAAACTTTAATAAATTTGACTCTGAAAATTCTTCTCCATGAAATTCGTGTCTGATCCATTCCGCAACATCCCGACTTGGATGATCGATAATAAAATGAGACGGAAGCTTAATTAGCGATTGAGCGGTGTTCGGTGAAGACAGCCAAGATCGATCCGTAAAACAATTATGGCAAATCACCGGATGTTCATTCCCGCGATAAGGTTCATCGATATCGCTATCGGCAACAAATTGAATGGCGTTCTCAGTAAGCCCCATATAGTAAGGAAAACTCATTAAAAAGGCATCGTCTACTTCAGTTTGCGGCAGTCGCTGCAACATCGTTTGGTACCACTGTTCAAGTTGTGTTAATCTTTTTTCCCAAATTAACTTCCATTGCCCAAAGTAATTTGCCGTCGACTGGGCTGCAGTCTGGATATTACTGCCCTTATAATGAAAAAAGGCAAGCGAGCGCCCCGTACTTTCCTCCCCTTCTGCTCTCCATTCCGCTTCGCTTTTTGGAAGTTTAAATAAAAATCCATCTATCCCGTCTACTAAAGCGACCGCTTGATTTTGGACCGTTCGAATAATGTCAGCTACGCCACGTTCGCCGCTTGTTTTTAGGTGTTCAGTCATAACCATCATATCTTGAACGGATTGGCCTGCTGTGAATTCAATAGGTACAAAAACATAATACTCATGGTTAGCTTCAAATCCTTCAAGATCGCCCAACATAAACCGTTCTTCACAGTACAGCTGATAATGGTCGTAGATATTGCGCTCAAACATGTTTGATTCACTCCTCGTCAGCCTACTTCATAATATAGTCTATGACCCAGGTTTCAAAAAGTGTAACTATAGATTAGGCTCGTTGAAATTATGACAAGTATGTTTTTTGAACAGCAACATACAATAAACACTATACGGGTATTTTATTTGAAGACTGTATGCAGTTGGAACCTACATGTCTTGGATCAAGGTTGCAAACCCTGGTTGTGCTCTTTATCTGGTGTCAGTTTCAAACTATTACACTTCTGTCCCGTCTATGCATTCGAAATGAAATAAAAAACTTGTGGGATTTTAGTGTTTTCAACCAGGAAAGATGGACAACTAGATGCTGATATTATGAATGAGGTGATGTAGATGAAAGAAGAATATAACCTCGAGGAAGTCGCAAGAAAATCGCTAGAAGAACGCGGGGTTACTTTAGACGATATTGCCGATCTTGTTTATTTTTTACAGGTGAAATATCATCCTAATTTAGATATTGATGAGTGCAAGCTCAATGTTGATCGCGTACTTTCTAAACGCGAAGTGCAAAATGCGATTATAACAGGGATACAACTAGACAAATTAGCGGAAAAGAAATTAATCGAGGAACCGCTGTTGAGTATTATTGAAAGTGATGAAGGTCTTTACGGCGTTGATGAAATCATCGCTTTATCCATTGTTAACGTTTATGGTTCGATTGGATTTACGAATTACGGCTACATCGATAAACAAAAGCCGGGCATCCTTGAAAAGTTGAATGACAAAGAATCTAAGGAATGTCATACATTTTTAGATGATATCGTCGGTGCAATCGCTGCTGCGGCATCAAGTCGATTAGCCCACCGCGCCGCAAACTGCGAATAAATCTTTTTGGAATAATTTCGGCACCTACTTTTTACGGTACCTGGCACCTTTAGTGTACTAAAGGTGCCAGGTACCGTGTTGTTTTTATTCTTCTGCAAACACATATTCAGCTAAAGAGTCTACTGAATAGGTTGGCTGATCTTTCATTTTCTTCAAGTCTTCTTTTGAAGTAACTCCTGTATGTACAATCAGTGTATCGATGCCTGCTCGAATACCAGCCATAATGTCTGTATCATAGTTGTCACCGATCATTAATGTCTCTTCTTTACTCGTTCCTAGCCGTTCTAAAGCCTGTTCTATGATAATGGACTCCGGCTTTCCTATGAACGTTGGGGTAACGCCAGTTGAAACAGCGACGACTGACGTAAGCGAACCATTCCCAGGCAGAAGTCCTCTTTCGGTCGGTATCGCTTTATCGCCGTTCGTCGAGATAAATGTCGCCCCATTTCTTACATGTAAGCAAGCCTTCGCAAATTTTTCATACGTAACTTCGCGATCAATTCCCATCACAACGACGTTTGCTTCTTCTTCCGTCAACTCAAACCCTCTAGATTGTAATGCTTGTTCTAAGCCAACTTCACCAATCATGTACACTTTCGGGTCTGTCTCAATTTGGGCAATATAGTTCGCTGTCGCCATACTGGTCGTGAAGACGTGCTCACTTGTACACTGAACACCCATATGTTTTAAGGTTTCAGCCACTTGCTCAGGTGTCTTCGACGAATTATTCGTCACAAACAAGTAAGGGAGCCCAGATTGATGAATTGTATTAATCCAATCCACAGCTTCTTCAATTCGCTCCTTGCCTCGATATACCGTTCCATCTAAGTCAATTAAAAACCCTTTATAATTCTTCATAAAAACCCCTTTTTATTGTTGGGTACCAGGCACCTTTAATCCACTGCTTTACTAAAGGTGCCTGGTACCTTTAGTACTTTAATTCATCACTATTATAGTCATTATGGGTGAAAAAAAGAAGTATAGCTGAAGCTATACTTCTTTATTCGTTGGTTTCAGGTGCTTTAATTTTATAGTAACAATGCGGTGTTTCGTTAATGGCCATACATGTTTCGCATTCAATGTCATTCGTTTCTAGCAACTCTTGAAACAGGGATTGCTCACATGCACACGCTACAGGATATTCTTTAGCAATTTGTGAAATCGGACAATTGTATTCTTTGAAGTGGATGGTGCCGTCATCTGACTTTTCCCATTCCACCATGTATCCATTGTTCGACTGAAAGTCAGCTAATTCTTTGATGCGTTCGTCAAAGCTTTTGCCTTTAAAGCGATCTTCTAGCTCTTCTTTCATCCGCTGCTTTCGTAATTCAAACAATTGATCAACCATCTGTTTACCGCTTAATTTTTCAATATCTTTTAAGAAACCCAATGTGAGCGAAGCATAATTGCGCGGGAATAATTCTTCGCCCTCTTGCGACAATGAATACAGTGTCGTAGGTCTTCCCATTGCTTGCCTTACCATTTTCGTTTCAACGACATTATCTCTTTCTAACGTCCCTAAATGTCTTCTAACAGCCATTTCTGTAATCTCAAGATGATTGGCTAGATTAGCAACCGTTAGACTTTTATGTTTTTTTAGCAATTGTAAAATTTGCTCTCGAGTCGAGGAGGCTGTACTATCCATCCTAACACCACCTTCCTCTATATTGTATTCGATTTATTATATTCTGTAAATTTTTAAATAAAAATGTATAGAATATATAAAAAGAAAAAAAGTCCTGCAATTGCGACTAAAATACGAAGCATAAATCAAAATGAATCAGTTTCTACATTACATTCTCAACGCAGCTTCTTCACCAATACAAATAGAGACGAAAAATCGTGCATTTGTGGCACATTTTCGCCTCTAGGGTATTTATACCGTTTAACTAAACCATCACTAATAAATTAGCTCTCTCTTACCTTAAAAGAACCGCTTATTCTTTTGGAAGAAACGCTGAAACTGGTCCTAACTCTGCTTCAAGATAATGACGTACAGCTCGCGGAAACGCTTTAATCGCTGCCACATTCCCCTCCAAAATGTTGAGGAGTTCACTATGATCAACCGTTACATAAGCTTGTACGAGTGGCTTCCGGAATCGAATAATATGCCTTAACTGCTCAGCCGCGCTTGCATCTACTACTTTCTCGTCTTCAAGAATATCGATAATATCCTCATAGCTCCCAGGGTCTCTCATAATAAACCCGTCAATCATCGCATTTCCTACATCAATAATTGACTCAATTAAATTATGACCAATTCTTTCTAATGCTAACTTTTCTATGTCTGACTCCCATGTTGACTGATTTCGGTATCTACTAAGTAAGACTTCAATATGATTTAACGTATTTTCAATTTTTTCACGGTCTACGAAATACATTTTTGATCACCCGATGTTCTTATTTTTTTTACATAAAAGCTACCAACTTTCTCTACTCATTAGTATAACATAATCATTTCATATCCTAGACCTTGATTTATTTTTTTCAATATTTGTTCCATACTATTTCCTTATTATTGTTGATTTTGTTATGATTAAACATGACTAAACATATAAAGAGCTTTAGAACTGGAGGAGAATACATTGGATCGTGAACTTGCACTAGAGATCGTCCGAGTAACAGAAGCAGCTGCTCTTGCATCCGCACAATGGCTTGGCCGTGGGAAGAAAAATGAAGCAGATGATGCGGCTACCACTGCGATGCGTGCCATGTTTGATTCCGTCAATTGCAAAGGAGAAGTTGTCATTGGTGAAGGGGAACTAGATGAAGCACCAATGCTTTATATAGGTGAAAAAGTTGGTAGTGGCAACGGACCAGAAGTGGATATTGCAGTAGATCCTCTTGAAGGAACAAGTATTGTCGCTAAAGGACATCCTAATGCGATGGCTGTTATCGCTGTTGCAGATAAAGGAACATTACTTCATGCACCCGATATGTATATGGAAAAAATCGCTGTTGGTCCTAAAGCAGCAGGGCTTGTCCGCATTGATGATCCAATTGAAAAAACAATCGATATTATCGCTAAAATGACAAACAAGCGAATTCATGATGTAACCGTCATCATTCAAGAGCGTGAACGACATGCTGAGCTGATTGAAAGAGTTCGTCAAAAAGGTGCTCGTGTAAAATTATTTGGGGACGGGGATGTTGGTGCTTCAATCGCTACAGCATTACCGCATACAGGGATTGATCTGTTTGTCGGAATTGGTGGTGCTCCTGAGGGTGTTATTTCTGCTGCTGCCATTAAAGCGCTAGGTGGCGACATGCAAGCTCGTCTAAAGCCACAGGACGATTTAGAGTTTGAACGCTGTAAACGAATGGGGCTTGAAGATCCTCATCAAATTTTAACGCTCGATGATCTCGTTCGTGGTGACGATGCCATTTTTGCTGCAACTGGTGTCTCTTCTGGGGAATTACTGCAAGGGGTCCGCTTTTTAGGTGGGGATTTAGTTGAAACTGATTCGATTGTGATGCGTGCCAAAACAAAGACCGTTCGATATATCAAAGCGCACCATCATTTAGAATATAAACCGCATTTACAAATGCATAACTCATAGAGGTGATAAAATAATGGGAGAACGTTTTTTCTTATATGATGATGAAGAAACAACCAAAACACGATATGTAAGCTTTATGGGCGAAAATCAACGCTTTGATCTCGCCATCGTTAAAACGACTAGACACTACGGAAAGCAACTTATTTTAGACATGCAATCCAACCGTTTTGCGATTATCGGACAAGACGATTTAGATGAGCCTGGCTACCTAGAGCATGTTTACAAGCTGAATGACGAAGATGCAGAAGAGCTTCGTTCGTTCCTGCAGGAAATGATGTAATAAAAGTGGGGCAAAGCACTGATTAATTGGGTGAAGACCATTTTAACGGACTCACAGGCCCTTATTTATGCTAAAATTAATATCTTTGAACTTTAGCGGACTCACAGGCCCTTATATGATCTAATTATACTTCAAAACAGCTATTTAATAGCAAATAAGGGCTTTTCAGTCAGCTTAGCTACTCAAAAACACGATTTTGCCTTGAATAAGGGCCTCTCAGTCCTCTTAACCTTACTTCAGCTATTAACTAGTTCGGTTGGGACGCTGCTCAGTAAAGTCTTTCTGTAGTTGGTCTTACGAAGGAACCGCAATTGGAGACGACGTAGGGCCCTAAGTCGAAGTTCATCTTCGGCAGCTATTTTTCCCGGACTTTTTGAACATCTGCTTCTAATCAAGTTCAAAAAGGAGGACAAAAAGAGCAAAGAAGTTCGAGGCGACGCAGCTTCGAGTATCGCAGCGTATGGTTTTAATACGTGAGTAACGCAGAAGCAAGGCAACAAAGAAATTCACAGCTATTTTTCCCGGACTTTTTGAACATCTGCTTTAAGGCTAAAAACCACCTCTTAGGGTACTCTAACCATAGGAGGTGGTTTTATTATGGATGAACAACACCCGCAGCGCAAAGATAAAGAACAGGTAACCGAGGCGTCGTACACAGACTTCTCGAATGTCGAGACCCAACGTAACTTTATCTTTCCAGAAACATTGCCTGAAGGTCCATATGGTTCTCCGGTTAATCGTCCATTAGGGAAAAGTACTCCTTGGCGTGAAGGACAGCGTAGTTACAGTGCGTTTAACTATGAATTTAAATCACTTCACCAAAACTTACCACGTCAATTTCCGGGTGCTCACCCCACGCATGATGATCCAGATAAAAACGAAGAACCACCCTATACGAGCAAGTAAACAACGAAACAGTGAGGAACCGTACTCCTCACTGTTTTTATCATTGCAATATTTTATGATCTATTATATTATCCGAACATTTGAAGTTTAGGGTTTCCCCTTAATTTTTCCGCCCTTCTTTCACTCGTTTTAATACAAAATAAGGACAGCCGAAATTGCAGTATTCGTACAAGTATTCGGATAGCGTACTAATTTTATTATCATAATTGGACTTTTTATTGGCGTCTTCAAAAAAACCTCTTAAGCGGAGCTGACTGTACCCCCAGTCGCCTACAATATAATCATATTTATTTAAAACGTCACTATAACGCTCCATGAATTCTTCTTCATTCCAGCCATTGCGTACATCTTCTATAATTTCAAAGCTCAAGCCTTGTACTCGAACCATAAAGATCCCACCTTCTTTAAATCATTCATTTTATTTTACCATAAACTGAGACTTCATAACATCTGCAGAATGATTTCAGCACTGTTTCATTCCAGATTAACCATTATTTTCATTCATTAAAAATGGCAACACTCGCTCAACCTATAAAAGAGATCTTTCAATATTCATTTTTGGACTTTAGTAAAAGTACTTAATCGTACAAATTTTTAGGAGGAGGGTCGTCTTAATGAAAAAGAAAATGATCACTGCTTGTGTACTTTCTTCGATGCTTATTACTGCAGGCTGTCAAACGATGATGGGAAATGAAGCTCCAAACATGCAGCAACAAGCAAGACATACTAAATATAACCCATCTGGTGGTGGTGCCGGCATCCTTCATTCTGAACGAAACGGAGTTCAAAATCCGGAGCATGCACAATTCGGTTTTGTCCGCCATCATAAAGCTCAGGAACAGCGTGAACATCGCGAACCTGATGTGGCTTATATAGACCGTGACCTGCTTGCAGATGCTATCAGTAAAATGGCCGTTTATCTTCCACAGGTCGAAGAATGCGGTACGCTCGTTACGGATAAATACATTCTTGTCGCTTATTCAGCAAATGCCGTTGAAAATAGAGACGATGTTGCCCTGCAAGTAAAAGTAACAGCTCAGTCGATGGCACCAAGGTACTTAGACGTTTTTGTAACGGATAATCCAGAAATGATGGAAGACATTGAACGTTTTGGTAACTTAAGCAGTTTAACACCGCGTATAGACGAACTATTAGAACAGCAAATTCGAGACATGGATCCTATATTCCCTAACCTTGAGCGCTTGCAAGAAGCTGGCGATCCGGATATGCAATATGAAGCACCTTATCCAATCCGACGTGATCAGCAGTTACCAGAAGATGAAGGACAAGAGGAAGCATAATTCGTATTACGCCTAGTTATATCCTTTAAGAGTCTCTCCCTAATCGAGTAGGAGGGGGTGACTAACCCCCGACCTCTCACACCACCGTACGTACGGTTCCGTATACGGCGGTTTCATTTAAGTCCAACGCTTTGTTTG
>NZ_JBYCKM010000060.1:0-29356 GCF_057473385.1 Alkalihalobacterium sp. TH-98
ATAATACTCTCTAAAAAAATACATTTAGGCTGTAAAAATAAAGGAATAGATTAAATATATCTCTCTTAAATTTGTCCACTTTCTTGACAGAAGACCATTTCGGTCATCAAGCCTCTCTTTGATGACCGTTTTTTCGCTTCCCACTACTTTTCGGTCACCAAACCTCTCTTTGATGACCGTTTTTTCGCTTCCCACTACTTTTCGGTCATCAAGCCTCTCTTTGATGACCGTTTTTTTCGCTTCCCACTACTTTTCGGTCACCAAACCTCTCTTTGATGACCGTTTTTTTCGCTTCCCACTACTTTTCGGTCACCAAGGCTCGCTCCACTACCCGCAAAAACCCCAAAACTGAGATTCACCTAAAGACCTACGTCACACGCACCCCCAAACTCACCCTATCACAAAAACAGCGCCACAATCATTCCTGCCAGACCGATTACTGTTAGTGCGTAGACAGGTTTTACGGCCATATCCCCGTTATTTTCCATCGCTCGACCAAACATTAAAAATACTAAAGGGTGGACTAGAAACGGCATCGAAAAGATGAATGGAATGAGTAAAGCGGCTTCTGTACCGAACATTCCTCCTTGGATGGCGGCAAATAACCCAAAGTGGGAAATAGCAGAGGCTTGTGCCATCGCAGCATAATCCATGGCTAGTGGACTTAATGAAAGAAACGCAAGCCCCCCAAAAACGGCACAAATCTGCCATCCAAATGAAAATTGCATAAGGGCTGTGACTTCATAACGATCTTCCCCTTTCGCTTTTCGCAAGTTTTTCAAAGATAAAGCGGTAAGGAAAACACCAACTGCAACGAGCAGAAACGTTGGGATGAACCATAAACTGCCACGTTCTGCACTTACGGCTAAAATCGAAAAAACAAAAATGTGGCCGAAAAACGGAATGTTAATCATAATCGGCGCACGAGTGGCAGCGACCTTTCCGAAGTCCCCAGCCGTACAAGCACCTGTTAATCCCGAATGAGAAAGAGCTCCAGCCATACCTGGTGCCAAGTTTCTAACATTAGCAGTCCGTGCAAAATACATCAGCAAAGCTATTCCACCAAACATCCATAGTAATTGCCCAAAAAAGCTATAGACGAGGACAGCATTTACACCTGGAATGCCAAAAGCATCGCCTATTCGTGATCCACCAATTAAAAAGTTGGCTGCAAGTACAATTGGAATACCTGCAAATAGGAGGGCACGTAACGTCGGTCCAAACGCCCAACGATAAAAAACGGCACCAAGTGCTGCTGCAATCATCATCGCAAAGAAGATTTGCGGCAGTGCGATAATTGATGCTACCAATTGTGCAACGTAATAAGAACTAATTAATATACCGATAATTCCAATGATTTCAATAAGACCTTTACGTAAATAGAGATGTTTGTTCGAAATTTCCGCTTTATTATCGATTAAAATGATCGATCCAACGAGACCAATATATGCAACAACAGGATAGTACGATGCCAGCATGTCCTCCGGATGCGTCCCTAGTAATACTCGACCAACACCTTCAATACCGAGTAACAGGAAAAAAGCTCGGACGATAAAGAATAATTGGGTCCGACTCGTCCCAAGTACCAATTCTTCATCTGATGGAACCATCATATCATCTTCATCCAACGGCTTTTTACCGATGATTTTACGAAGCTCTTGACCACCAACAAAAAAGGAAACGGTAAGAGCAATAATCGTCGTTTTAGCCATCAAGTCGATGAGTGGAAAATCATCAAGGCCTGGTGTTGAAACCCCGCTGTATTCAAGTATGTAACCCATTGCTAATCCAAAGATAACGATAATTAATATCGGAGAATACCTCGTCCCCGCTACCACTGTTCTTGCAATGAGAACCATCGGAACTAGGAATAAAAAAATAATCCAAAACTGATTAATTAACTGCAAATTTGTAAGTTGTTCTGAGATGTCCATTAATGATCCCCTTTTTTCTTATAAAGTGAAACTTTTTCAGTAGTGCTTTACTCATCCTCACTGGAAAATTCATTATTTTATTTTGAATTAACAAGTTCTTTCTCATACATAAAAATGAAATTTAAGAAGGTTTAGCTTTTATTCTAGAAATGGACTTTTCTTTTTACTCGCATCAAATAAAAATTGAACATTTCTAAGTCACACTTCGTTCTATTCTGCTACCATCTTCTCTTGGTCGGACAAAAAAAGAGTTGCTTGAAAACAACAACTCCTCTTTAAACATCCACTATTGTTGTAACATTAATTTTTCTAACTGTAATGGCTCGATATATTCACCGTTTTTGTAGGCTCTCATATTGCCACCTGAGATTTCATCGATAAGAACGATTTCTTTATTGTCACCTACACGGCCAAATTCAAACTTAATATCATATAATTCAATCTCTTTTTTTGCTAACTCTTCTTTTACAACGTTACCAATTTTCTTCGTTAAATCTTTTAACACACTGTATTCGTCTTTAGAAAGTATGCCTAGCATATCAAGAGCATCTTCAGAAATAGGAGGATCTTGACGGTCGTCATCTTTTAACGTCACTTCTACAAATGCATCTAACTCTTGTCCATCTTCTGCATACATACCGTAGCGACGTAAAAAACTTCCAACAGCTCGGTAACGACAAATGACTTCTAGCCCATTACCAAACACCTCAGCAGGTTTGACCGTCATCGTGCCTTCCTCGATGTTCGAATCGATGTAGTGCGTTGGAATCTCTTTCTCTTTTAATGCTTCAAAAAAGAATGCTGTTAATCTTAGTCCAGCTTTTCCAGCACCTTCGATCGAAAGTCCAACCGTATTGGCACCTGGATCAAAAACTCCATTTTCTCCCGTTACATCATCCTTGAATTTTAATAAATAGTTACCATTCTCTAATTCATATACATCTTTTGTCTTACCTGTGTATGTAAGCTTCATTCTATACTACACCCTTTCCCCATTTAATAACTGCCTATGAAGTATTATGCAGTAAAATGTCACAGAAACCAATATCTTGTCAGTGAGTATTTTATGAATTTTTTTAAGTAATTACATCGGAGTACTATGATTTATAAGAGAATAGAACTAGCTTTTAACTAATCATTCTAAGACATTCCATATGTATTATCCCGGTACGATAACCCCTATCTAAGTTCATGAAATCTAGTCAGCAAAGAGATGTCTTCCGATCGTTAGCTTCGGTGTTGTATTATTAAAAATCCACTGTGATGTTGCTATTCGGGGATTGTAATAATAAGTAGATCCATAAGTAGGGTCCCACCCTAACCAAGCATCTTTCACCGCTCGATACGCAATATAAGTTGGAGTCAGATCGTATTGACCGTCTTGGACTGCTGTAAATGCATTTCTCTGATAGATGACACCTTCAACTGTTGAAGGAAATTCTGAAGAGTATAAGCGATTTTTGATAACAGCCGCAACAGCCACTTGACCTTTGTACGCTTCTCCACGTGCTTCTCCGTGAACAATTTTAGCCATCTTCTCAATCTCCATTAGTCGATGCAATGTTCTTGGACCTGCGATTCCGTCAACAGAAAGTCGAAAATCTTCTTGCAGTTGGCGAACGGCATTCTCTGTTAAAGTTCCATAGTAGCCGGTTGGAGCGACATGGAGATAACCCAATTGCACTAGCTTTTCTTGTAATTGAAAAACTTTTTGACCCCGATCTTCTTTTTGCAGTATGGATTCATAGGCATGGGACTCCTTAGGGAACAGCGACACGATCAATAGACAAACTAACACAGGAAGAACAAGTTTGGCACTTTTTAACATATAATCACCTCCTTTTCATCCATTCAAACATGAAAATAGCTTTATTAAAATAAAATTCTATTAATTCAGGAATATCCTCCTGTAAATTTCAGAAAATAGCACTAGAGAAAAACGAAATACTGATAGTTATAAAATCCTTGTTTTCATACATTTTATCTCATATGAACAACAGGAGTACGAACTAAATAGACAATTATTAAAGCCGTCCCGAACGCAGATCCTAAAAAGATGAAGTGTACAGGTATAAATTCGGCTAAGGCACCGACTCCAAAAAAAGCAAACGGTACAGCTAACTTCATCAGCATTGACGAAGTCCCCGCAACTCTTCCTAATAAGTGGTTGGGAGTCGTTTCTTGACGCAATGTAAAATAGTGAATATTCATTAAACCTCCACTTAATCCGTTACAAAACATTCCAGCAACAAGCCAATACCAATCCAATGAAAAGAATAAGAGAAAATATCCAAAACTCTGAATCGCTAACGACCAAATAAACAACTGTCCCCGCGTGAACCAGCGCGTCATCTTTTTAGCCACGGTCGCCGCAACCAGCCCGCCAATCGCTGTACTTGCCAAAATAATCCCGAGCTTCGTTTCGATTACATTCATAACATCTAATGCAAAAAAGATAAAGACAGAAAGAGTTGCTGCCGATGTAAGATTGCTCAGCAACACCATGATCGTCAAATTCCATAACTCTTTATTTTTAATAAGAGAGTACCAACCTTCTTTCATTTCTTCAATCATGCTCGTTTTCTTTTGACCCACTTCCTTTTTTATAACAGGCAGCTTCAGGAGAGAGATAAATAAAAGCAATACAAGCAAACCAACTGCTGTAATCGTTAATCCGTAAATGTTATTCAACACCAAGAGCACCATACCGGCTAACGCTGGTCCAATGAGTCCGACAAACGTGTACAAAAATGATATGACCGAATTAGCAGCTGTTAATTGCTCCTTTTCAACAATAAGCGGTAACACACTATGATAAGCATTGCCAAACATGTAAGCTGACGTATATAAAATAAATCCAAGTACATATAAATGCCAGAGCTGAAGTTGAGAGGTTAAGAGTAACGCGATCATCGTCAAGATTATAACCATTTGTAAGCCGACGGAACTAAGCAACACCTTTTTTCGATTGAAACGATCAACGAGTACCCCGATAAAAACCGCCAACAGGAGGTTCGGTAAAAATTCAATCGCCCGCATTGTCCCCATCGCAAAAGCCGACCTTGTTAATTCGTAAATCATAATCGGTAATGCCATTGTAAAAATAGAAAACGTTAAATTTGAAACAGAAGTACCCGAAATTAGCAATAGAAACTGTTTATTTTTCCAGATCGAGCTATTGTTTTTCAAGACTTTTTCAGATTTTCTTTCTAGAACAGCTTTCATTGTTTATCACACCTTTTCCCTCTTAATCTTAGTTTTTCAAATGTTTAGTGATAGTTTATCTGGTAAAAAGGTGTCTAAAAAGTGTACAATTCAATTAAACTAGTTCACCTTTTAAGGAAGATGCCTATGAAATTGACTGAACACTATTTACAATTACGTGAAGCACTTGCGGCTGTTGATGATCATCAAGCGATCCAAATCACAATCGAGGAATTAGCAGAAATTCTTCATTGTACACCAAGGTACGTCAAACGATTAATAAAGGAAATGAAAAGCAACGGTTGGCTTGAGTGGGAAGTTTCTTATGGGAGAGGAAAACGACCGACACTTACGTTTTTAAAAAGTAAAGATGCGGTAACGTTTGAAGTGTCTAAATTACATATTGAAACTGGAGCATATAAGGAAGGACTACAATTATTACATACGTTAAATCCCTTCTATCAACAAAAGTTAAATGAGTGGATCCAAGAGCAGTTCGGATATATTGAGCATAGAGACGACGAGGAACAACTAGACATTTTACGCTATCCGTTTTACCATGCTTTTCATCACTTAGACCCCGCCCACTTGAAGTCCATTCATGAAAATCATTTAGCAGACCATATTTTTGATACGTTACTAACCTTTAACCCCCACTCAAATGCAGTGGAACCTCATCTCGCTCATCATTGGGAAGCCCATGATACTGGCAAGGTTTGGACCTTTTATTTACGAAAAGGTGTTCTTTTTCAACACGGTAGAGAATTAACGGCAGAAGATGTAAAAGCAACCTTTGAACGCATAAAAGAAACTCCCTTCCACAATAAGTGGATGATACGTCATATTAAAGAGCTTCGTATTATAAAAAAATATATTGTTCAATTTATCCTGGATCGACCTGATTACTTATTACCTAACGCATTATGCAATAAACAACTGTCCATTATCCCAATTGAAGTGTATAACGAAAATCCTGAACAGTTTACGAAACTTCCGATCGGCTCTGGTCCTTTTAAACTAACAAAACATGATGATGCCATGCTTCGCCTTGATGCACATTCATCCTACTTTCAAGGCCGTCCGCATTTAGACCGTGTGGAAATTATTACGCTATTACAAATGAATGAACAGGAGCATCATCCATTTTTTCATTATTTTAACCAAGTGACAGAAAAAGACAAACCGATGGCCTGGAAAGAGATTGAACATCCAGAAGAAGGCGCTACCTACCTGAGCTTTAATTTATTTAAAAGTGGAGCCCATCAAAATAAGAAAATAAGAGAAGCTATTCGCTGTTCCATCGACCGCGATAAAATGTGCCGCGACTTATTAGGTGAACGTTACTTCCCTGCAGATAGCCAGCTTATCCATCTTACAGAGAAGACCTATATAAGTCCGTACGATCGAACAAAAGCAAAGCAACTTCTAAAAGAAGGAGCATACAACGGGGACAAAATCACCCTTTATGCCACACAGCTGCGTAAAAATGCACACCTAAAAAAAGAAGCCCTGTGGCTCAAAGAACACCTAGAAAACGTCGGGCTCGTTGTCGAAGTTCATGTTGTTCCTATCGATGAACTCATTAGGGAAGAAACACTAGCCGAAGCTGACATCATTCTAGCTGGAATGGCATTAGGAATGGATATTCAATACTCCTTGTTAAGGTTTTTTCAACTACCAGGAAGTTTTATAAAAGCATTACTTGGACCTGAATTATCGATGACATTCCAAAAAGAATTAGTCCACATTCAGCATGAACCCGATTCTCTCTCACGCTACCAACTATTAGTAGATCTAGAACAACTTCTAAAAGATGAAATCGCCTATATCCCATTGTTTCATCGCAGCCACCATGTCCAAGTCAACCAAGCATCACCACTTTCAGGCGTCACCCTAGAATCGTACGGCAAAGTAAGCTACAAGAAATTATGGTTCAAAACATAACAAAATCTTTTTATCGGTGCTTTTATTGGTGCCAGGCACCTTTAGCACAGCAGTGAGCTAAAGGTGCCTGGCACCGAATATTTTAGGATTATCCTTCGTAGATCATCTTTTTTGTCATTCCGCCATCTACGACTAAGTTCACGCCTGTTACGAAATCATTATCAGCAGCGGATAAATACATACAGGCTTTCGCGACATCCTGGGGTTTTCCGACGCGCTTAGCCAAATGTTGTTGATGGTCAACCTCCCGTAATTCGCTATAATCGCCGGTTTCAATCCAGCCTGGAGAAACCGCATTTACTGTAATGTTGTACTCACTTAATGACGCAGCAAGAGCATGCGTCAAAGCCACAATGCCACCTTTAGAAGCAGCGTACGCCTCTGAGTGAGGTTCTGACATCATGGCGCGAGTCGAAGCAATATTGACGATCGCTCCTCCCCTTTCATTCTCACGCATCACTTTTGAAGCTTCCTTCGAACATAAAAACGCACTTCGAACATTCGTGTTCATCACCCGATCCCAATCGTCCACTGAACATTCAAGTAATGGTTTAAACTCACTAATTCCTGCGTTGTTAATGAGTACATTAATCGTTCCGTATTTCCTTTTCGTCAGCTCCACTAGGTCAATAATTTCTTTTTCTTGCGATACATCTGTTCTAACAAAACAAACGTCATGACCAGCCTCTCTCCATTCACTCGCCACCTGATCACCTCGAACTTCATCTCTATCAGCTAAAACAACGGCACACCCCTTTTCCGCATAAGCTCTTGCTACTGCTCGTCCTATTCCATTGGCCGCACCTGTGACGATAACGACATCTTTTTTGTGTTTATTCATAAATAACACTCCTCTTCCTACTTATATTATGAATATCATGATTTCTGCTCGTTTTCTTTCTCATATACGAGGCTACTCCTCGCTCTTGAACGTCAAGCAATCAGATTTACCAATACTTAGTATAATACATAAAAATCTTCTGCTTTCACAAAATATAGTGACGAAGATTGGGGGTGAATGTAATGGAACAAAAAAGAGTGAAACAAATTCTTTCTTCTTCTGCTGACATCGACGTTAAATATAACGGAGCTTCTGTATGGATTGATGAATTAAAAGAAGATGGAAAAACAGCAACTGTTCATTTAAGAGGACCGATGGAAGAACGCTCAGACGTGGATATCTCTGAGTTAGTGGAAGAATAATTTTAAAATAAAAATAAAGTTGCCCTAATACTTGCAGTACAGAAGAAAAAGAGCCTGTTTGATCAAATAAATCAGGCTCTCATTGTGTTGCACATATTATATTCTATTTCATTAATCCACGATTTCACTCACCTATTAAAATCACTTTTGACAAATGGCTCATTCTCATTTTTTCCCTGATTACCTGCTACCTCTTACTGTTGACAGCAATTTGTCCACCTTCTTGCAGCTGCAATGCTGCTTTATCAGCAATAACCGTGACATCATGATGGCGCTTCAAGACTGAAGCTGGGAAGTCCTCTGACACTTCCCCATTTAACAGTCTTTGCAATGCTGTTGCTTTTTGTTCACCAGACACTAATAAAATAACTTGCTTACTTTCTAAAATGGTCTCAATACCCATTGTAATGGCTTGAGTGGGCACTTCTTTTATATTTTTGAAAAAGCGAGCATTCGCCTCACGAGTTGTACGATCCAAATCGACCACATGTGTTCTCGACGAAAATGGCGTACCTGGTTCATTAAAGCCAATATGTCCATTATGACCAAGTCCTAATATTTGCAAGTCAATGCCGCCAGCCTCTTCAATCAATTGCTCATAGCGCTGACACTCCTGCTCTAGCTGACTTGCCATCCCATTGGGTATATGATTGTTCCCCTTTGTAAAATTCACTTTATTGAACAAATGATGATTCATATAATATCGATAACTGTTTTTATCATGATCCGTTAAGCCCACATACTCATCCAGATTAAACGTTTTTACATGAGAAAAAGAAACTAACTTCTGTTTATATCCTTCAATTAACATTTCGTACACACGTTCAGGCGTTGACCCAGTAGCAAGTCCAAGAACAGGGGAAGATATCGAATTTACTTTACTTACAATCAGTTGACACGCATATTTGCTCATTTCTTCATGATTTTTCATAACTATCAATTTCATTTATCTCACCTCCTGTATGCTATTTTGCCTCGGCAGATCGTATAATGAATATTTAAATCTTCATCCACCAATAAAATATCCGCATCCTTTCCAACTGCTAGGCTTCCCTTTCGATCATCCAGCTTTAGTTGTTTAGCAGGATTATAACTAGCCATTTTTATTAAGTCTTCAATCGATGCCCCTGTTATTTGCCGAATATTTTTAACCCCATCAATCATTCTTAACACACTGCCAGCTAATGTTCCAACTACTAATTCAGCTTTATTCTCATCAACAGTTACCCTTTGGCCCCCTAAATCATAGTGACCTGGTGCAAGACCTTTTGCTCGGATTGCATCCGTAATGAGTATTAACCGATCGGGTCCGATATTTTGATAGATAACCTCAATCATTTCTGGAGAAACATGAATACCGTCAGCGATTAGTTCACTACGTAGTTCCTTCAGTAAAAAAGCTGCACCAACGACTCCAATATCTCGGTGATGAAGTCCAGTCATTGCATTACATAAATGAGTGACTTGATTTACCCCAGCCTCCACGGCTTTTTTCATCTCAGCGAACCCTGCACCAGTATGTCCTACCGATATATTTATTCCTTCAGTAAATAAATTTGTAATTAATGTATGATTCTTGTCCTTCTCTGGTGCAAGCGTAATCGTTTTGATCCTATTACCAGAAATCGCTTGCCATTTGTTAAACAATTCAATCGATGGCAGTGCCACAAACTCTACTGGTTGAGCTCCAGCCTTACTTTTTTCTATAAAAGGTCCCTCTAAATGCACACCTAGTAATTCAGCACTGTTTGGTTTATTGTTATAGTCGGCAACATTCGCTAAAGCCCTTTCAATGTTCTCAGTCGATTGAGTAATCGTTGTAGCCAAAAAACTAGTCGTTCCTTCTTCTGGCAACCTTCTAGCTATTCTTTCAAGTGCTTCAGGAGTAGCATCCATCACATCGGCTCCGTGGGTTCCATGGATATGCCCGTCAATGAACCCTGGAATGGCTTGTAAACCGTCTCCATCTATCGTGAGCTCTTTTGCGAATACCTCTTGAAGTCTGTTTCCTTTTTCTATTGCATCAATCGTTTTTCCTTTTACGAGCAAACAGCCCTTTTCGATAACACCTGTCTCTGTATATAAACGAACATTCTTTATAAAAATCGTATGACCATTCAAAGCATCCACTCCTCTCAGCTCTTGGTTTCTATTTGTGCCATACTTTGACGTTCGTTGAGTCAAATCCTCTATCTATAAACAAAAGCACCTTTGTTATATAAAAAAACACCTCCCCTATAGGCATTGGCCGTTTCAAATAGCGACTCAAATCATAGGTATATGTCTAAGAGAGGCAGGTGAATGCTATGTATTACAATTACTCAAATTACCGCAATCAAGCTTTACCACCAGGATATTACATCCATTCTAATCATCTAAAAGATACGATGAAAGCCACACAACCCACTTATTCGATTAATTTTGAACCGATATTTTTTGATCATTTGATGCTGCATTTACATGAAAGGATCCAAGTAACTACTATTAATGAAAAGTTAGAAGGTGAATTAACGGGCGTAGCTGTTGATCATTTACAGCTAACGATTAATGAAATCGATTATCATATCCGATATGGACATATTATTTATTTTAGATTAGCCGATTAAAAATAAAAAGGTTACTGTTTTTTCACAGTAACCTTGTTAACGAATCTCTACCTTTTAATAAACCACACTAGCTAACCAGTAAAAATAAGGAATACCGACAATTAAATTAAACGGCAGTGTTAGCCCAAGTGCCGATCCAATATATATACCTGAATTTGCTTCCGGAATCGCTTGACCGACTGCGGCAGGAGCTGCAATATACGAAGCACTTCCCGTTAAAAACGCGAGAACAACAGCTCCCCCCAATGATAACCCGATAAAATATCCGGCTAACACACCTAACGTTCCACCTACTACAGGAAGTATAAAGGCAAAAAGGAATGAAGTTGGCTTTACGTTTTTTAGTTGACGAATACTTTGCGTTGCTACCATCCCCATATGCAGTAAGAAGATACATAGGATCCCATAAAACAAATCACCGAATAACGGTCTAATTTGCACGAGTCCGTCTGTATGAGCAACATACCCGATAAAGATCCCACCTAGTAACAGGAATATACTTTTACCGAAAAAAGCTTCCTTTATGACATGCTTTAAACTAGCATCCGGATTTTCTTCTACTTCATTTTGCTTTTGAGTAAATACCTTATAGAGAACGATTGCTAAAATGATTGCCGGACCTTCCATAATGACAAGAATCGCCGACATGTACGCTTCATAATACACACCGACCTTCTCTAAAAAGGCAATACCTGCTATGAACGTCACCGCACTCACCGAACCATAGTGGGCAGATATAGCAAACGAATCGGTTAATGAAAACTTAAAGAGTCCTTTTACAGTAATAAAAGCTAGTCCAAACATTAAAAGGCTCAGTACTATTGAAGTAATGATCGTTGGAAGCATGTCCATTAACGTTACATTGCGCAACTCGACTCCACCCTTAATCCCAATCGTAAGCAGAATAATCATCGTATACCCAGTATAAAAGGCCCCCGGTACTTTAAGGTCCGAGTTGACAATGACAGCAACAATACCAATAAGGAAAAATAAGATCATCGGTGATAATAAATTGGTATAGGCGATTTCATAAATTAACTCCATACGTTCCACCTCTAATCCCAACATTTGTTATTCTATTAAAGTAACCCAATGTGTCTTAATGTATGAAAAAACCTCACTGCACAGCTAAGTTTACAATTGCAATTGCTGAAAGTGAGGTAGTGATACGTTCAAAACCTATTCTACTTTTACGTTAATCCGGTGAATAGCATTATACCCATATCCTTTTCGATTCCAGTACTCTCGCTCTGGTTGGATATTTCCATTTGAATCTTTTGCTCTCGTTTGAATCGGATACGTTCCCTTACCTGGCGTCTTCCAGATATACTGCCACTCTGTCCAAGCATATCGCTTGGTCCGATCCTGGGCGAGTGTTACAGCCTCCCAGGTGTTTCCTTTATCAAAGGAAATTTCAACTTCTTCAATCTGCCCTTCACCACTCCAAGCAAGCCCGACTATAATATGAGCACCTTCATCGATAATTGAATGGTCTAAGGGCTGCTGTATTATTGAATTAACGCGGATCGTTGTCACAGGTGATTTTCCCTCATCCGTTTGAGCGTGTGGATAATAAACATAGTCATCCGTTTGAAAAGGACCTTCATAAGCTTGATCTACAACAGTAATTTTTTGAAGCCATTTGACCGATGCCATCCCGTACCAATTCGGAACAATTAATCGGAGCGGATATCCGTGTTTAAAAGGTATCGGTTGGCCATTGTATTCGTAAGCAACCATCGTATCGGGGTGGAGCGCTTTATCCATAGGTAAACTTCTTTCATAAGAAACGGGTTCATCCACATTCGGTGTCGTACCTCGATCAGCTCCGGTAAACACAACTTCATGCGCATTTTCTTCAAGCCCTGCAACAGCAAGCAAATCTTTAAGTGGAACACCGGTCCAAACCCCTTGGCTAACCGCACCTTCCTCCCATTGCTCACCGAACACTTTTGGGCGAAAATCAGTTCGCTGGTTTCCAGCGCAAATAAGCGGTACAGTGATTGTTTTACTTGGTAATTTCTTTAACTCCTCAAGTTTTATAATCAAAGCTTTTTTGACTGCTCCAGTTATCAGTAAATTCCCACTATTCATAGTTAGATCAGGATACTGAAAATGATTACGTAAAAACCAATATTCTTTGTCAAAAATGGAACCTCGTAAAAAATGAATGGGCGTTTCTTGATTTTCAGGGATTAAACTTCTAGTTGTGAAATACGGACGCACTCTTCCATCGCTCATACCATCGCCCCTTCCCATAAAAACATATTAATGAGAACGATTGATTAGACCTGTTCACTTACTGATCGAAAAAATTAAAACAATAAGTGAAGAATGCACGAAGAAGAAAAGAGTTAAACTAATGATATTCATAAAGGGGGGGATACATCTTGCAGAAGAAAACATTAACACTTCAACCTTCGTTTTATAACGAAAGCCCTTATGCTAAATACATTGCTAATGAAGAGCACGATGACTCTTACGGGTTAATTTATTATGAGTTTCTTCATGAAATCGGGACGCTTCTTGAAGTCGACATCATTTTTGACCAACTCAATGCAACCAACTGGTTAATTGCCGACAATCGCCATATGCAAATTGTTTATCATAAAGATACTGAGAATAACGACCAAATCGAGTTTATCCCTAAAACAACGGACGGTGAACAAGCAATTCAAAAAATGCAAGAACAGCTTTTACAGGATAATTCGAGCTACTTAAACTTTGATTGATTTTATCCTAGACCTTAATTTGTTCATTTTTTGGACAATTAAAATTGATTTTGGACAATAAATAATTCAAAACCGACAATAAATTGAGAAATCGGAGAATAAATTTTGAAATTGGATAATATATTGGGTGACTTGGACAATAAACTATAAAAGAAGCTAAGAAAACTGCGCACAAATTAGCGTTTCCTAGCTTTAATCATTTTCCCGGTATTGTTTTTAACCTTTTTTTGGCCACTTCCAGAAAAATTTAAAAACAGGACCCTGTTGGACCCTGTTTTTGCCTGTTACTGCTTATCAGTTAGTTGCTTACCGTAAACAAACGTCAAAATTAAGAAAGCGAAAAAACTAATCATTAAAACGGAGCCACCAGCGATGTAAAATATAAGGTTAAACAATCCTGGAGCCCACTCTGGCTGAAAATAGTACATCCACATTCCGGCTGTTAATCCAAAACTACCAAAGACAGCAGACCACACTTGCACCATTGCTAATTTTGATTTTTTCGGAATAGCAAATAGCGCATAGAAAACAGCAAATGCAAACAAAGACAGCCAACCGACAACTAATATGTGAGCATGAATCGCACGGAACATATAAGAGCCTGCTCCAGCCATATGCCCTCCCATAAATACACCGATCACAGCATATATAGCAGACGTTTGAAGTAAAAATTTCGTTCTATTCAACTTAACCACCCTCAACTCTTTGATTTTCTAGATGAAAACGGCCACCAGTTCCATCGGTCTAATAGTGTAACGATTGCTGGAACGAGCATGCCTCGGACTAAAAAGGCGTCCATTAAAATCCCTATACAAACAATAAAGCCAAACATAAACAATTCTAAAATCGGTTGGGTCATTAAAACGCCAAACGTTGCTGCTAAAATGAGACCTGCGGAAGAAATCACACCACCTGTTAAAGCAACGCCTCTTTGGACCGACTCACGGATCATAAAATGACGATTTTCCTCTTGTATTCTAGAAATTAACATAATATTATAATCGACTCCTAAAGCGACTAGGAACACGAATGCATAGAGAGGAATACGATAACTCATTGCTTCATAACCAAACATATTTTCAAAGATAAACCAACTGAATCCTAGTGCAGATAAAAAGGAAATAAGAATTGTAGCCATCATATAAACAGGTGCTACTAAAGAGCGAGTATGGAAAATCAGCATGAAAAAGATTACTAATGTGACGACAATGACAACAGTACGAGTATCGCGTTCATTTAACGCTCGAATATCAGCTTGTTTCGCTGTTTCCCCCGCAAAATAGAGGTTCGTCTGATGACTCCCCAAACCACTTTCATCTAGCAATTTTTCTTTATTACTAATCAACGAATCTAGTTGATCGAGCGCTTCCTGATCATAAGGGTTCATCTCAAATATGATATCAAATTTTACTGCCTGTCCTGTTTCAGCTAACCAACGATTCCCCCCATGCGCTTCGCCGTCTACAATCAGCTCTCTATCAGGTAATGTTGTTGACTGTATTCCCTCTTCTGCTAATAACTGACGATTTAATTTTTCAAGGGAGATCCATTCATTTTCAGAAAACGTAAAGCCCTCTTCTTTCTCAACAAGAACGGTTATTGGTGCAAGATCTCCTGCCGGAAAACTTCTTTCAAGCTGCTCAAAACCAACACGAGAGGTCATATCTTCTGGAAACGACTTGATTAAGTTAAACGAATATTGAATGTTGATCACATTAAGCCCGTTAATAATCAAGAAAAGAAGAACAAGCCCACCAGCCACTATCGGCTTTTTCGTTACAGCGGATCCGATTTTACCCCAGAAGCGATTCTTCTCTAACGTTTCCTCACCCACTTGTGGAATGGCTGGCCAGAATGAACGGCGCCCTACAATCGTAAATAGTGCCGGTATTAACGTAAGCCCAGCTAATAAAACAATGATAATCGTAATCGCAAACACAGGTGCAAAATTTTGGTAAGGACCGTAATTTGCTAAAAAAAGGACTAGCATCGCAGCAAATACCGTACCACCACTAAAGAAGATTGGAGAGGCGACTTCCTTCACTGCTTCTTTCATCGCTTGGTGCTTACACTCGTACTTTCGCAGTTCTTCACGATAACGTGAGAAAACAAATAAACTATAATCTGTCGTTGCCCCAAATAATAGAATCATAACGATTGATAAAGATTGAGATTCAATCATAAACACACCATTGGCAGCAAAAATGCCGAGTACACGGTCAACGACTTGATAAACGAACGCCACAGCTACTAATGGAATGATCGCTAATAATGGGGAACGATAAATGACAATCAATAAAACTAATACAAGACCAATCGTAGAAAACAGCAAAACAAGATCTGCATTAGAAAAGATTGCAATCGTATCTGAAGCAATTCCTGCTGGACCCGTAATCATTAAAGATCCATACTCTAACTGCTCATCACCAAACGTCTGAATAGCACTTATCGTGTCATTGATTTCTGACATCTCTAAACGATCCATTAATGTGAGAGGTAGAACAAGGGTCGTTCCATCGTCTGACTGAAACATTTGCTTCGCATGTTCTGGAAAGTCGTGAAACGGAACCATTGACTCTATTGTAACAAGTTCTGTTTCATCCGTTAACCATTTACTGACGTTCTCCACTTGTGAAATATTGGTCTCGTTCCAGCCCTCTTCTTCATGGAAAACCAATAATGCGAGAATTCCTTCTTGTGAAAAATAAGTTTTTATTTTTTCATTGGCTATAACAGATTGTGCTTGTTTCGGTAAATCATCCTCTCCTGTATTAACTGTATAATCATTAGCTGAAGGTGCCACACTTAAAGCTCCTGCTATTGCAATCCATACAATGAGAATCACCCAAACCCATTTACGGTCGGATGTATATTTAGCTAACTTACTCATTTCCTCTTCATCTCCTATACTATTTTTCAAAAATAAACGAGTGACCTCCCATATACCCTCCTCTTCCAGACTAACCTTGACGAAAAAATTACCTCGCAACGAAATCATACCTATGCTATATGAACACAAGATGAACAAAACAACAATTACTCGACAAAATCCTCTAAAAACATGTCCATACATTCATGTTCCTCAACACTGCACTCCGGAAAACAGCCAAACAAAAAAACAAAAAATACCTGGCACCCAATTGTAAACCGGGTGCCAGGTACCTACTTTACGTTACTTTACATTACTTTACGTTACTCTTCGTTACTTCACATTAATTCACTTATCTTCCCTTACTTTACTTATTTCCGAGTTGGTAGGGTAAACTCAAATTTCGTTCCTTTACCTACTTCACTTTGGACGGTTATAGACGACTGATGCAGATCAATAATCGATTTCACGATGGATAAACCAATCCCGGTTCCAACTTTTTTTGAACGTGCTTTATCTGTCTTGTAAAACCGGTCCCAAACATGCTCTAATTCATTTTCAGGAATTCCTTCCCCTTTATCCTCAACCAAAATACTTAACTCGTCATTACGAGAAGTTAAAGCTATTCGAATTTTACTTTTCTGAGCAGAATAGTAAATAGCATTCTGCATTAGGTTGACCAAAACCTGTTCAATTCGATCACGATCCGCATAAACGGTTATATCGTCTTCCTCCCCAACGATCTCAACTTCAATTTGTTTTTTTATTAATTCGGGCTCCATCTTTGCAATCGTAAGCCTAATTTGCTCGGATAAATTATAAGTCGTCGGATGAAGGCTAATTTGTCCAGCCTCTAACTGAGTGAGACTTAATAAGTCGTTAACTAGCTTAATGAGACGATCTGTTTCATTTTTCATAATCGAATAATAGTGGTTGGTTCGTTCTTTTGGAATTGTTCCATCGGTTAATGCAACTAAAAAACCTTTAATCGACGTCAATGGTGATCGTAAATCATGCGATACGTTAGCTACAAAATCCTTTCGCATCTGCTCTAATCGATCTAATTCTTTAGCCATAAAATTAAAAGTGGCTCCTAACTGTCCGACTTCATCTTTGGTTTTCACCTCAACGTTTCGAGAAAAATCTCCCTTCGCATATTGCATGGCGATATCATTCATATGACGAAGAGGTGCTGTTATTTTTCTAGATATGAACCAAATGGCTATCCCTGTTAATGCGATCGTGATAAGCATCGTTACAACAATGAGGAAAATCATTTGTCTAGATTCGTGATTGTATTCATGAAAAATCATGACCAATGAATAATTATGTTCACTTTCAAGATCAATTTCGATTGGACTTGCCATTAAGTAGATGAGATAATCGTTCATTCTCATCGGCTCAGTTATCACTTCTCCACTTAATGAGGCTTCAACAATCACCGGGTCAACCCTCGTTAATTGGGAGTGTGGGGTATCGGATTGATAATGGACCTGACCGGTATCGTCATAAATCGTTACGATCGTATATGGTTGATTTAAACTCATTTGAAGAGATGCCTTAACAACTTCTTGATCCCACCCCTTTTCATGAGCCAATTGCAAATGATCAACGATTTGATCTCTTTGGTGATAAAAAACTTCTTCATAATTGCTGTATAAATAATCGTGAAACAAGTAAATAAAGATCGAACTAAACATTAAAAAGGCTAACAGGGCAATGACCGAGTAACTTAAAAATAATTTCGAAAAAACCCCTTTTCCCTTAATCACCAGATGTCACCTCAAACTTATACCCCACTCCTCGAATCGTTTTTAATGCCCATTGCGTAGTCGGTTGCCCTAATTTTTCGCGAAGACGTTTAACATGAACATCAATGGTACGTGGATCACCATCAAAGTCAAATCCCCATAATTGATCTAAAAGCTGTAAACGGGAGAAAACTTGATTTGGATGTGTAGTAAAAAAATAAAGTAAATCCAATTCTTTAGGTGGCATCGTCATTTCCTTACCGTTTACTAAGACCCGGTATTGCTTCATATCAATCGCTAGTGAAGGCCATTCAATCACTTCTTTTTCATCAAAAAGTGGATGAACTCTCCTCATGACTGCTTTCATTCGAGCGATAAGCTCATTTGGGTCAAAAGGCTTAACGATATAATCATCTGCACCTAGGTCAAGTCCCCGAATTTTATCGTAACTCTCTCCCATTCCTGTAAGCATAATAATTGGGATCGTTGAATTGTCTCGCCGGATATCTTTACAAACTTGCCATCCATCTAGCTTTGGAAGCATAATATCTAAGATAATAATGTCTGGTTGTTCATCATAAAACTTTGATAAACCGTCCTCACCATCCGTAGATAGAATGGCAATATGTCCTTGTTTCTCAATGTATAGGGAAATAAGCTCGCAAATGTTTTCATCATCTTCTATAATTAGTACCTTCCATTTTTTCATGCTGTTCTCCTTCTCTAATCTCCTAAAACTTTCAATTTACTATGTACTTCTATCTTGTACCGTAGCATGGATATATGAACACAGTATGAACAAAATGAACCTAACTTAATATCCATTGCGTCGATAGTGAAAACGACTTACTTTTGAATAATGGCGTAATATACATCATATGGGAGCTACTTACGATATTTTAGAAAAACTATCATTTTAATTCAACTTTCATCATTCTCTTTTCTTTGGACATACTTAACATATATCTAAGAAATGAAATGGAGGTTTTATTATGGCGAACGAAAGTATTCAAGCAAGAGTGGAAGACAATTTTATGATTATTTGTGAGTCTTGGCAGAACTGTAACGAAGCAAATGTGCAATCGTTTTTAGCTGAGTGTTATGGACAAAGTATCGATCCGCAGTTTTGTATGAATTGGCTAGAACAAAATAAAGAGCAATTGCCAAACTGGTCCTCTCTCTCTAAAATTGCACAAGAATGGGTCACTGAACACACGTCCACTGGATCCCCTCTTTCCATGGACAACCAATCATAAGCTACTTACACAGTCACTTACATACAAAAAGCTTCGAACAAAAAGAGGTTCTTTGTTCGAAGCTTTTCTAGTTATAGTTTTTCTTCAATTAATCTATAATTAATAAATCTCTTAAGTTCCTTCATTTCATCTAGTTCGATAATATCGGTTGTTTCTCCAATCTTTACTAATTGAATTCCGACTAATGCTAATAAATGATACCCTTCTCTTACTGCGTCGTTCAACGCTAAGTTAATCTCCGGATCGAAAATCTCATTATTGATATCCATCGAATGCTCTCCAATCGATTGTATCGCATCGTGGTGAACGCTCATAGCCTCTAGGTAATACTCCCGAACAAAATCGACTTCATTCGTATGTAGCTGCAATTCTTTTAGGTTATGAATACGTTTTGGAACAACGTCCATAAATAAGTTGTAATGCTTTGAAAATTCATTGCCCTGTTCGTAGGCTAATAATACATTGTGTAAATAAAACGTATAATCTATTGTATATTCTGGAAGTTCTTTCTTTTCAAGTGCACTATAAAATAGATCTAATTCGGTTAACAGACTCTCACGAGAAGATATAATTTCTACTCCTAATTCGTCCCAGCTCTTACCATTAGGATAGCCTTCCAACGCCTCGTTTGAGTTTTCTTCATATTCCAAGTAGTGATTTCTTTCACTAGCACTTAAAGTGGAAACAGCTGGTTCCAAACGTTGTACTTCATTTATATCTATATCATCATTAGATTGAACCGTATCGTTTAGACCACAGGCGCTGATCAAAACAATCATCACTATCATAGGAACCAACTTTATTAATAAAATTTTCATAAGAACCCCCTGCTACCAATAAAAACCATAGTTAAACACAATTCTATAATACATGAATGTCGATTCTTGTAATATAATGAGAAAATACTAAAAATTGTTGATGAAATTGCCTATTAATCCAATCGAACCAATCCTATAGTCATCAATAATTATTTAATAAAAATATCACTCACGAATTACATACTAAAGATCCATACAGGAAAGAAATGAAGAGAATATATTGAAAAAATTAACAAATTTTCACACCTTTAGCACACTTAAGCATGGGCATATTGAGATTTGGTCAAATAAAAAAGCTGACTAAAATGCCTTCCTCCTACACTTAGACTCTACTAAACGAAAATCATATTAGTAGTAGTTAGTTGCAGGTTTGACACTTATTAAGTCAACTCTATAGAGAAATTTCTATTAAATTTAAATACTTAATTGTATGACTTTATATCTAAACTTGTAATCTTGGGGGTTTTTGAACGATCGATGCATCGATCCCTTTTTTAATAAGATCGCTCACAATTTGCTGGATAGGATTTACAGTTTTCTTATCTTCTTTTAAATGAATAATCGGTGTTTCACTCTTTTCCATTTCAAACCCTCACCTTTTTCCTATGCTAACTAAACCATAGCATACAAATATGAACTGAATATGAATATACGAATTTATTTCCTACGTAATTATTTCTACCTTTTTATTTATTTACCCCCACAAATTTCAGTTAAACATAAAAAATTCTACACCTAGATGAGTTCCGACAGCTGTTACAATCGCCCATAGAAGTAAGCTGCCAGTCATGTAAACGGTCATTTTCTTTTTCGTTCCTCCAAAACTCATTGCCATAATGACCGCCAAATGACTACCAATTAGTATTGGCCCAATTAGTGCTAACCCAAACAAACCGTACCGTTGCCAAATTTGTTTTGCCCGGTTTTCCCTTTTCGTTGAGCCTTCCTTTCCTTTCGCTTCGCGTCTTCTTTTTAACCAAGCTTTAATTTGAGTCATCATTAGTATGACGAGTATAACCGTTATTAAGTTTCCTAAAAAAGCAACAATAGTTACAGGAATTGTATTCAGCCCACTAATAACACCCAGTGGGATAACGGCTACCATTTCAAAAAAAGGTGTTGCTGCTAATATAAACGCTATCATATAACCGATTACCTCATTCATGTACATTCCTCCTTACCGTACTTTTCAAACCTTAAAGTTTATTCCGTTTATGACAAATCATGATTCATCTCCGTTTTTCTAATGAAAATGTAATTATTTCTTCTATTTGTAATGTCTCTTTTCATTGAGTTTTCAAGAATCTTAAATAATATTGTGTTCATAAATGACGTTTCCCTTAACCTTTGTACAAGGAACCTTTATATAGAAAAAACTGACACAGTGTATTTTACCATACATGAGTCAGTTCTTTTTACATAGATGATTATCTATTGTTATCAGCATAAATTGCCATCGCATCACACATGAATTGCGCTAAACCTGATCCGTATTGGTCAATTGTATTAATGAAACGTTCATCCTGTATATATAATTGACCGAGTCCTTTGAATGTATCTAATGAATACGATGTAAAATTATCGTTCAAGAAGTCAAACCATTCTTTTATCGCTATTTGCGCCTCTTCTGATGACGGTGAACCATCTTTGAGGTCAGCTAACTTTTTATAAATCGCAGCCGATTGTTCTGTCAATTCTTTTTGTTCACCGTTCGACAGTTTTTCTACCTTTGCATTTACTTCATCGACTTTTTCATTTCCCCATCGTCCGCGAGCTTCTTGTTCATATCGGTTTTCAGTAAAGTCAAATCCAGCAAATTTATCTTGATTGGACATTTCAATTTCTCCTCTCGTATAGGAAATCGTTTGTTCAAGCGTTTCAATCATTCGGTCGAGCCGCCTTTTCTTTTCTAATAGCATGTTTTTTTGTAACTCTAATGCTTCCTTTTGATCAAAAGCTGGACTGTGAATCATTTCTTTAATTTTCTTTAAAGGAAAATCCAGTTCTTTAAAAAATAAGATTTGTTGGAGGATGTCTAGGTCTTGTTGAGAATACAAGCGATACCCTGTATCACTCGTGTCTTCCGGACATAATAATCCAATCGCATCATAATGATGCAGTGTTCTCACACTAATTCCAACCAAATCAGCTACTTCCTTTACCCGCATCATCCGCCTTGCCCCTCCTTTCAATTCTTACTTTAAAGTATCACGCAACGAGAGAGTCAATATGAAATTTATTTATTTTATTTAAAGTTCACTATAAAAAAATGACCCCTCAAGTGCAATGCACCTAGGAGTCACTTTTTTTGAGAATATCATCATCTATCTATCAGATCGAGGGAGGGAGGTATTCACTGATAGTTTTTCGTTGCTTATTGCGATCTGGCTAGCAGCTTTTTAGCACCTTCGGAAATGATAAATGTATCTCCTTGTGCTTCGACAAATCCACCTGATTTCATATCTCTAAGTGAACTTCTTACTTTAAACAATGGTTGTCCAATTTTCTTTGAAATGTCTTCAGGAGTTAAGGCCTGATCTTGGATTGCTGATAACAACGCTTTTGCTGAACTGGTTAATGTTCCATCAGGATTAACACAAGCCATCGTATTCACCGCCTTATTTTAATTCTTTTTTGCAGAAGTACCAATCAACACATTCGATGCCTTCTTCTTTCATGCGCTCCTCTGCCATTTCTTGTGTTGCTGCAGGAGGAACAATAACTTTTTCACCTTTTCTCCAGTTAGCAGGTGTTGCTACACCGTGCTCATCAGAAGTTTGTAATGATTCAATGAGACGTAGGATTTCGTCCATATTACGTCCTGCTGATAATGGGTAGTAAATAATCGCTCGTACTACTTGGTTTGGATCAATGACAAATACTGCTCTAGATGTCGACGTATCACTTTCACCTGGCATGATCATTCCGTATTTCATGGCAACGTCCTTATTAAGATCGGCAATGACTGGGAATTCAATTTTCACACCAAATTTCTCTTCAACGTTTCTTACCCATGCAATGTGAGAGTGGACACTATCAATACTTAAACCTAGTAACTCTGTGTTTAACTCGCGTAATTGCGGATAAATTTCTTGGAATGCCATAAATTCAGTCGTACAAACTGGTGTGAAGTCAGCAGGGTGTGAAAATAAAATGACCCAACTTCCTTTATAATCTGCTAATTGTATTGTTCCGTGTGTTGTCACACTTTCAAACTGTGGTGCTGGAGAACCAATTCGTGGTAAACCTTCTTTTACTTCTTCTACTTTGATTTCTTCGTTCATCATTTGTAACAACTCCTTATTTATAATAATTATTATCTTATTACAATTACATTCTAATACATTTATAAAATATACTCAATGGGGTATAGTGATTTTTTATAATAATTCTAATTAAGTTCATCTTTTGTTCATAATTAACCTATAAAAGTTCTAACTCTCCTGTTTCTAAATGCAATAAATATCCTTCTATCTCTACCGAAGTGCCATATCCCTCATAAATCGAATGTTCCTTTAATTTCTTCATTTGCTGAATGACATTTTCCTTTTCAAGCAGCTTGCTGTCGTTTTTATGGCCTTTGATCGACTGCTGAATATGTGTTATCCAGTTTCCAAATGGATTTACTTCGAATGAGTCTGTAGAATTACAGTTTTGAGCCGCTTGAATACCTCCACATCCTGTATGTCCTAAAATAACGATCTTTTTTACTTTGAGGTGTTTTAAAGCATAGTACAGACTCGCATTAAAGCTTTCGTCGTTTTCATTCACCTGATTCGCAACGTTTCGGTGAACAAATAACTTTCCTAACGGCATTTGCAAAATGACAGAAGGACTGACTCGAGAATCCGTACAACTAATTAGAAAGATTTCGGGACTTTGCCCTTTACTTAAGTTTAAAAAGTAATCCTTGTTTCTTTCTTTCATCTCTTGTACAAAGCGGCGATTTTGCTTTAATATGTCGTTCATACAACATTCTCCTTCAGTTTGAGTTCCTTAATGGCATGGTCTACTGAATAGTAATCTATTTGTTTTTCGTACCTCCTATTCCAACCCGCCTTTTCAACTAAATCCCGAACTGGACCTTTCATTCCCGTTAAAATGCAAGTTACATTCATTTCTTTACAAACGTTTATTATTTCTTCTAATTGATCGATTGCTACAGCATCCATATCATTTACAGCCGACATATCTAAAATGAGCCATTTAACGGGTCTAGTTGTCAGGTATTCTTCGATTTTACTTTCAAGAAAGGACATATTAGCAAAGTAAAGAGAGCGGTCAACACGTAAAATAAGAGCATCTTGATAGGTCGTTACTTGAGGGAAGCGCTTTACATTTCGAAACACATTTTGCTCTTTTAAATACCCGACTTCCGCTATATGAGGATAGGCACTGCGCCAAATGAAAACGACGAGCGAAACGACGACTCCAATTAAAATTCCAGTCTCAATTCCAATAAAAAGAGTGAGGAAAAACGTAAGCGTGAGTACCCAGCCGTCTATTTTTTTCAATTTAAAAAGGTGTTTTGCTTCTTTTATATCAATTAGACTATAAACCGCCACGATGATAATGGCGGCTAACACCGCATTCGGCAGGTAATAGAATAGTGGTGTCAAAAATAATAACGTAATAATGATCAGAACCGCCGATATAATAGAAGCTAGTCCTGTTTTAGCCCCAGACTGATAGTTAACTGCTGTCCGGGAAAAACCGCCTGTTACTGGCATTGAGGCGATAAAACTACTAAAAATATTTGCTAAACCTAAACCTTTTAACTCCTGGTTTGGGTCGACTTTGTATTTCTCTTTTACAGCAATTGCTTTGGCTACAGCTATCGATTCCATAAAAGCGATAAATGAAATCATCAGCGCTGTAGGCAATAGTACTCGAAATGCTTCGATATTTGCTACTGGTATTGAAAAACTAGGTAAACCCTTTGGAATATCCCCTACAATTTTTAAGCCGAATTCATCTAAACGAAAGAAATAGGTTACTAGAATAGAAAACGCTACGACGAAAATGGGGCCGGGAACAACAGGAACATACTTCTTCATGAAAACTAGAATGAGTATACTTGTAATACCAAAGAAAAATGTTAAAAGGTGTATGTCTAATACACGTTGAAATACTTCCAATATTAATTGGTGTGTATATTTATGACTTTGTAAATTAAGCCCGAGTAAATGCTTAATTTGACTAAAAGCAATCACTATTGCCGCCGCTGACGTAAAACCGCTAATAACAGCATGTGACAGAAAATTAACGATAAAGCCAGCTTTCGTTAAACCTAAAACGAGCTGAATGACCCCAACCATAAGAGCTAATAAAATAACATAACTTAAAAACTCGGATGTCCCAGGTTCAACAATGTTGGAAACCCCCGTAAAAACTAATAAAGATACCATCGCCACAGGCCCAACGGCTAATTGTCTTGAGGACGCAAAAATAGCATAAATGAGCAGGGGCACAGTTACTGCATATAAACCGATAACCGGATCGATCCCTGCTAGCATCGCATAGGCCATTCCTTGAGGGATTAACATAACAGCAACAATCACACCTGCCGAAATATCCCCTTTGAGAAAGCCCCGTTGATAATTTGACATCCAATCAATAATAGGAAACCACTTTTTTAACATGATGAAATCCTTTCTGGGCACCTTATTCCATTGGCCCGTTCCAATGAGAGATACC
The DNA here is from genome assembly GCF_057473385.1 of Alkalihalobacterium sp. TH-98. NCBI lineage: Bacteria > Bacillati > Bacillota > Bacilli > Caryophanales > Bacillaceae > Alkalihalobacterium > Alkalihalobacterium sp. TH-98. The sequence continues at coordinate 26,015 of NZ_JBYCKM010000060.1, forward strand.
AGGGATTACATTCCAAACTTTTTTAAACCCATTCTTCTCTAATAAATGACAAGCAAAATCACTTCGATTTCCCGTTCTGCAAATAACATAAATATCTTCTTCTCTAACTAATTCATCTAGACGAAGCTTTAATTCACCTAGTGGAATAGAGACTGATCCAGGAATATGTTTAAATTCATATTCTAAATCTTCACGTACATCAAGAACCGTTATCGGATGATCTTGAATTTTCTTTATTAACTCATCGTTAGAGATAATCCGTGGATGTAAGTACTTATCATTCTGTGCATCTTTTCCTTTACGAATATAGTGAACAAACACATTATCATTAGCTAAACCGTCCATGTATTCATGGCCTGTATAACTCGCCCATTCCTTCAACTCTATAAAACAATCAACTTCTGTCGAGACCACTTCTAGTACTTCTCCTTCATTCATGTCAGATAATGCTTTTTTCACGTGAACTACAGGTAAAGGAGATTGTTCTCCTTGTATATCAATGGTTTTCGTCACTTTTACATCCATATTTTTCACCCCTTCGTTCTTTCCGATTTCTACTCCCTATAAAAAAATACGCATAAGTGCTTATCAAATGAGACCTACTAAATAAACCCACCTATACAATTGTTTCTGATAGATTGTTGAATACAAGTAACTGCTCCTATTCATAAGCAGCAGTTACTCGATCACCTATAGTTTTTATTGCTCTAGCTTTTTTATCGTTGCTGCACTGGTCTGTAATAGGCGTTGAACTGCTGGTTCTTTCAATAATCCCATGAGCCCAAAAATACCAACTGGCTTTTGTTCGGTTGAACTAACTTCGTTATAAGCTTCATTGGATACTTCCAAAAGTTTAGGCATTGCTTTCATCATTGGTGAATGGAGTAGTTGATCACTTAGTTCCGTTAGTTGGTTGAGCTTCTTTGTCGCGTGATCAATTGTCGTTTCCGTTACCGCATCAACCAGTATGCCTGAAGCTTCAGCGAGGTCAAGAAGCTTTTCTAGCGTACCGTTTTCAGCTAAATCCCCCAAACGATCTAACATGGGCAGCAGTTTCTCACCCACTGTAATAAGCTCGTCTAACATCTTAAATAGTTCAGGTCTTTCGATAAGTTCTAATAGCACTGCAGCTTTCTCAATTTTCTTCGTTATATTTTCAATCGTTTCACTCGTTAACGCATCTGATGCAATTTTGACCATCGTTAACGCATCATCTAGCACTTCTGCTTTTGAAATGATTGAACTTAGTACTTCAGGGTCAAGATTTTGCAGCACTTCTCTTTGTTCTTTCTCTAGCACTTTTGTCATACCGTCACCCTCTTCCTCTTAAAGAATTTATTATAAAATTCCTTTTAAGTTAATCCAGTGGGCGTTATTATAGGATAGCTTAGCCCAATGTACCGCTTTAGATGGTGTGACAGGCTTTGGTGGTTGTTCATAGTTGAAAGCGATATACGTTGCTTTGTGCAACCCGGTTTCAATAAAACAGAAAACTTTTCCGTTGTAGCGTTTATTTGCTTGCCCACCATCGATCATACTGATTAAATTTTCTGCTAAAATCTCAACCTCAAAATGTGCGGTCGAACCTGCTTTACTAATTGGTAGATTTGTAGCGTCACCGATAACAAAAATATTGTCGTGATCTACATGGTTTAAATATTGACGGTCTGTCGGCAGCCAACCTTCATCATTGTCCGTTAACGAAGATTTGACCGTTACATCCGCTCCTTTATGTGGAGGGATCATGACGAGTAAATCAAAAGGAACTCGAGTATCATCAAGAGCGACTACTTCTTTCTTTTCTGCATCAACATGGTCAATCATAAAGAACGTTTCAATGTTGATGTTTCGCTCTGTATATTCTTTTATTGCAAGCTTTGCCACAGATTCAGTTCCATACGGTTTTTGAAGCGGATAGCAGTACGTAATATTTGTTTTTTCTCGGATTCCTTTTTCTCGAGCCCAATCATCAAACATCATCGTAAATTCTAGTGGAGCAACTGGACATTTATGCGGTAGACCGACTGCCATAACAACGTTTCCACCTTCAAACTCTTCCATCGCTTTTTGTAGTTTCTTAGCTCCATCTAACGTGTAGAAAATGTGGCCTGCTTCTTCTAATCCTGGTACTTCTTCCACAGCAGGTCTTGAACCGGTTGCAATAACCAAGTAATCATATGAAAATGTTTTACCTGATTTTGTCTTCACTTGTTTTTTCTCAGTTGAAAATTGAGTAGCTTCATCGAATACAATATCTATTAAAGGCGACACAACCTCTTGAACGGGTCGGATAATTTCTTCTTCTGTTTTTAGTCCGAATGGGATATATAAAAGTCCGGGCTGGTAAAGGTGTTCTTTTTTATCACTAATCATAGTTACGCTTACCTCACCGTTCTTCAGCTTCTCTCCCATTCCTTTTGCAAGTGCGTTAGCCATCATCGTTCCAGCTGTGCCACCACCGATAATTACGACTTTTTTCATGTGTCTCCCACCTCCTACTTGTTAATACGAACTTGAATACGGTAATACCCATCTTCCTCTGCTAGTCCGATATATTCGTGGTTAAATTTTTTCGCCCACTCTGGTACGTCTTTAAGAGATCCTTCCTCATTCGTCCATAATTCTAGAACATCTCCGCCATTAGCTGTTTTTGCTTTTTTCATTAGTTCTACTAAAGGTCCTGGACAGAAAGCTCCTTTTGCATTAATGATTGTTACGTTTTCTTGTACTAACATCATCATTCACTCCTCATCTTTTTTTATATTAACTACGTGACAATAGTAGATTACATCAGAATGTAAGCGATTTATATCAGGTAAGTCACGTATCTTTTATTGATGCCGTTCACATTTTAGACACAGTTTTGTAACGATTTTAAAAACCAAGATCATACGGAGGATTAAATGCTTATAAAGTAAGCGGTCTCCCTTACTCGGGTGCTTTTGCGCCGTAAAAAAGCCCGCTGCAAAGACGTGTAACCCTCTGTTTGAAATGCTACTGTCGTATTGAAGGCCTACTCTAAATGTCGGCCATTTAGTTCACGGGTCAATCAAGTGAATATTTCTCTCGAGGTTTCATCCGATAATAACAATTGGTTCACGTTAGAGGGAAAATTAGGATAATACACTCACTAAGAGATCGTTTTCGTGTGCGTAGGAGGAAAATATTAGGAGATATCACTAACGAAAAGATCGTTTTCGTGTGCACTTGAGGAAAATATTAGGAGATGCCACTAACAAAATGAACGCTTTCGTGTGCGCTGGAGGAAAATATTAGGAGAGCTCACTAACGAAATGACCGCTTTCGTGTGCGCTGGAGGAAAATATTAGGAGAGCTCACTAA
>NZ_JBYCKM010000061.1:0-26484 GCF_057473385.1 Alkalihalobacterium sp. TH-98
ATAGGGCATTATTTTACCAGTAAAAGGAATAATTCTGCTTTAAAGCGAGAGATAGAGCAGGATTATTCCAGTAAAAGGAATAATTTCGCACTAAAGCAAGAGATAGGGCATTATTTTGCCAGTAAAAGGAATAATTCTGCTCTAAAGCGAGAGATAGGGCATTATTTTTCTAGTAAAAGGAATAATTGTGCACTAAAGCAAGAGATAGGGCATTATTTTTCCAGTAAAAGGGATAATTCTACCCTAAAGCGAGAGATAGAGCATTTTTTCCAATAAAAGGAATAATTCTGACCTAAAGCAAGAGATAGAACATTATTTTGCCAGTAAAAGGAATAATTTTGCACTAAAGCAAGAGATAGGGCATTATTTTGCCAGTAAAAGGAATAATTCTACCCTAAAGCAAGAGATAGGGCATTATATTACCAGTAAAAGGAATAATTCTACCCTAAAGCAAGAGATAGGGCATTATATTACCAGTAAAAGGAATAATTCTGACCTAAAGCAAGAGATAGAGCATTATTTTTCCAGTAAAAGGAATAATTCTACCCTAAAGCGAGAGACAGAGCATATTTTAATAAAAATTAAAAATGAACCCATGTTAAAGCCCAGCAAATTAAATACCTACTCAAAGCCAGCAGTTATCGCTGCCGGCGAGCTAATTGTTGGATGGGATCCCAAACGCCATTATAAGGAGGCGCGTAGGCCAAATCTAAGTCCTCTAATTCGGAAACCGTCATTTCATGGTAGAGAGCGACAGATAATACATCAATCCGCTTATCGACGCCTGCTTCACCAATCACTTGGGCTCCTAATAACCGGTTCGTTGCTTTGTCGTATAACATTTTCAACTGTAGTTGTTTCGGGTCAGGGTAATAGCCTGCGATGTGCAAGGTCTCGCCTGAAATGATGTCGTACTCGACCCCTAATTGTTGGACTTCTGTTTCATTTAAACCAGTTCGAGCTAACGTGAGATCAAAGAATTTTAAAATCGATGTTCCTGTCACGCCCTTAAATAGTCGGGGGATCCCTACCATATTTAACCCCGCAACTCTTCCTTGCTTATTGGCGTGGGTACCTAGAGGAATATGGTCATTCTTTTGTTTCACCCGGTGAAATTGAGTAGCGCAATCTCCTGCAGCCCACACATCCTCTAGATTCGTTTTCATATAGGCATCAACCATAATTGCCCCGTTTGCAAAAAAATGGAGACCGGTGTCTTTTAAAAAGCTTGTATTAGGTCTTGCTCCAACAGCAACGATGACAAGATCGGTATCCAGTTGTTGTTTGTCAGTATTTATTTTTTGTACAACTCCATTTGTTCCTTCAAACGATTGAACGGATTCGTTTAAGTATAAGTGAACGCCGTGGTTTTTCGCTTCATCGTGTATAAGGTTGGCCATGTCTTCATCAAAAATGGTAGCCAATTGCTGTTGTTGTTCAATGATGGACACTTCAAGGCCGATATCTACGAGGTTTTCCGCCATCTCTAAACCAATATAGCCCCCACCAATAATCGTTGCTTTTTTCACCTGTTGACTGAGGTTTTCCTGAAGGTCTTTAATATCGGGTATCGTTTTAATCGTATGAATTCCTTTTAAATCGCGGCCTTCCCAATTAGGCACAACAGGATCAGCCCCAGTCGCGATCAGTAGTTTATCATATTCGATTGTAAATCTTTCGTTATTTTTTAGATTAGTGCCGCTTACTGTTTTTTTGTTCGTGTCGATTTGGTTGACTTCATGATAAGTACGCGCATCGATTTTGTATTTTTCACGAAATGTTTCTACATCTCGCGCGACTAGCTTTTCGGTCGTAGGAATATGCCCCCCAACAACATAAGGTAGACCGCATTGTGCATACGAATAATAACCGCCTCTTTCTAACGTAATAATAGTAGGGTTATCTTCGTTTCTTACAATCTGCATCGCAGCACTCATTCCCGCTGCATCGCCCCCAATAATGACATACTTCAATTTACCTCACCTCTTTATCTCATTCCATTCTTTTCATAGGACCTGCCGCACTACTACTATTCCCGAATACGGCTTTTGAAAACCAATAGAGAATAGAGTAAAACTTAAATAATGCCGTTAAACTGACTAAATTGCGGTTAGACTGAATACATAAGGGCTTGGATGCTATGAAAAGCTACAAGATGCAAAAGATTATACTCATTTTGACTGTTGAGGTGGCTTATACTATAATTAGACTGTTATGGACTGAAATAATGAGGTGAAGCGTGTGTTAGAACGTCTGCAATCACTAGAAGACAGATATGATCGATTAAATGAAATGCTAAGTGACCCTGAAGTCATTAGCGACTCGAAAAAATTACGTGAATATTCAAAAGAACAATCTGATTTAGAAGAAACGGTGCAAGCTTATCGCGAATATAAGAGTGTTGTGGAGCAATATAAGGAAGCGAAAGCAATGCTTGAAGAAAAGCTTGATAATGAAATGCACGAAATGGTAAAAGAAGAAATTAGTGAATTAGGAAAACAACAAACAGAGCTTGAAGCTCGTTTGAAAGTTCTTTTACTGCCAAAAGATCCGAATGATGACAAAAACGTTATCATGGAGATCCGCGGTGCTGCTGGAGGAGACGAAGCGGCATTATTTGCTGGAGACCTGTATCGGATGTATAGCCGTTTTGCAGAAACGCAAGGCTGGAAGACGGAAGTCATGGAAGCAAATACAACAGGTGTGGGTGGCTTTAAAGAGGTCATCTTTATGATTAATGGTAAAGGTGCCTATTCGAAGCTGAAGTATGAAAACGGTGCTCACCGTGTACAACGTGTTCCTGAAACGGAATCCGGTGGACGTATTCATACATCAACAGCAACGGTTGCGGTTTTACCAGAAGCAGAAGAAGTAGAAGTTGAAGTTCACGACAAAGATATCCGTGTCGATACGTTCGCTTCGAGTGGACCTGGTGGGCAAAGTGTTAATACGACAATGTCTGCTGTTCGTTTAACGCACTTACCAACGGGAATCGTTGTATCATGTCAAGATGAGAAGTCACAAATTAAAAATAAAGATAAAGCGATGAAAGTTCTTCGTGCACGTATTTATGATAAGTTCCAACAAGAAGCCCAAGCGGAGTACTCAGAAAACCGTAAACTTGCGGTTGGGACAGGTGACCGTTCGGAACGTATCCGTACGTACAACTTCCCGCAAAGCCGTGTAACGGACCACCGTATCGGGCTGACGTTACAAAAATTAGATCAAATTCTTCAAGGAAAGCTTGATGAAATCATCGATGCTTTAATCGTTGAAGAACAAGCGGATCTCATGACAAAGGCTGATTCGTAATATGAAGCAGCAACCGATGAAAGTACACGAAGCCCTTAAATGGGCTTCTTCTTTTTTAGAAGAACGAAACTTAGAGCAGCCTGTCGCGCAAATTTTATTAAAGCATCATTTACAAAAAGATTTGACGCAATTATACATGGCCATGCATGATGAATTATCTGAAGAGCAGCAACAACGTTTTATCGCCGATATTCATGCTTATGCCGACGGGACACCTGTTCAACATTTAACGGGTGTGGAGCAATTTTATGAGCGAACTTTTATCGTAAATGAGGATGTACTGATTCCAAGGCCGGAAACGGAAGAATTGGTTCAGGGCGTTTTGCAACGAATGGCAAACAAATATCCAGAGCAAGCGACGGTAAAAGTCGTTGATGTCGGGACTGGCAGTGGCGCTATTGCGATTACCCTTGCGTTAGAGTGTGAAAAAATGCAAGTGACCGCAGTAGATATATCGGAAGCCGCTCTTACCGTCGCGAAAGAAAATGGGACAACATTAGGTGCCGATGTAGCTTGGATCCATGGCGATTTGCTGCAACCACTTATTCGCTCAAAAGCAAAGGTTGATATAGTTGTTTCCAATCCACCGTACATTCCGATTGGGGAGCAAGAAACGCTATCACCGTATGTCAGCGAAAAAGAACCAGCTAGTGCTCTTTATGGTGGAGAAGATGGTCTGGATTTTTACCGACGGCTCACAGACGAAATTCCTTTTGTAACCGGCGATCATGCAATAGTTGCCTTTGAAATTGGAGCGGGTCAAGGAGAAGCTGTGGCACAACTTTTAAAAGACAAACTTCCGAATGCAGCGGTTGAAGTCGTATTTGACATTAATGGAAAAGATCGAATGGTCTATGCGGAGTGGTAGAGTCTAGTAGCCACAGAGGGATTGGGCTTTAGGGTCAGGGAGCTTTATTCTATTGGGAAAAAGCTGTTGATGAATTTGTCGAATACTTTTTGGTTTAAAAGTGCCTCACCTGGACGACACTGTTGGTGTAGAAAGGTGGGAGCACTTATATGAATTTTAAAGTTCTTTTTTATCTATTATTCTTTGTTTTTATTCTAGTAATGAATTGGGAGTCTCAAAATTATATGGCAGCTGCTTCTTTCCACGATGAAGTCAGTCAAGAGGATGCGATTCGCTTACGAATCCTTGCCAATAGCGACTCGATTAAAGATCAAATCTTAAAAAGAGACATTCGTGATGAGGTCAATGCGACGATCACCGATTGGGTGCTACATATCGACTCAATGGATGAAGCAAAAGATGTTATCGAAGCGAATTTAGAAGAAATAGAAGCAATTGTTGCGAAAAAACTAGCAAATAACGGGATCAATCAATCTTTTAATGTTGAGTTTAATAGAGTTCAATTTCCAACGAAGTTATATGGTCACCTAGTATATCCAGCAGGAGAGTATAATGCGGTGTTAATTACACTTGGCAGTGGAAATGGCGAGAATTGGTGGTGTGTTTTATTTCCACCGTTATGTTTCTTAGATTTTTCAAATGGTGATGCAATAGAGCATGAGGAAGATACAGCGGTTGAAGTTGAAAATGAAGTAGAAGTTAAATTCTTCGTATTTGAAATCTTTGATACGGTTAAAAGTTGGTTTGCTTAATAATAGAAAAAGTAGAATAATTGATAGAGTCCACTCATATAATTGGTTGTAGTTAATAGATAACTGATTTTAAGGGAGGACGAGTTCGTGTCAATTGTTATACGAATTGCTGAAGCAAAGGATTTACTACCGATTCAACGGCTAGTGGCAAAAGCCGGTTTAACGGAAGAAGGAATTGAGAAAAGGCTCGATCACTTTTTAGTTGTAGAAACGGATGAAAAAGAAATTGTAGGAACAGTTGGAATTGAACCGCTTGGAAAAGACGGACTACTTCGTTCACTCGTCATCAAATCAGAACATTGGAATGCGAAAATAGGGCTTGATTTTTTAGAAATTGCATTAGCTTATGCGAAACAAAAGGAATTGGACCAGCTCTATTTAATTACTCCCCGTTCATTAGAATTCTTTGAATATCTAGGGTTTAAAATTATTGAAGACGAGCATATCCCTGAACATGTGGAAAACTCACCGCACTTTGGGCAATACGTAAAAGGCGTAACCAAACTCATGGCCCTCGATCTACAAAATATAGATAAAGCGAAATAAATGGTGTAGTAAATGTGGTAAATGCGGTAAATGCGGTAAATGCGGTACCTGGTACCTCTTATGTGGTACGTGGTACCATTACAATGTGGGATGAGGTACGTGGCACCTTTAATTAATTAAAGTGTCCACATGTGAGTAAGGTGGAGAAATGAAGAGGAAATGGGAAGATAAGCTGTTAATATCCATAAAGTTATACACAGGTTATCCACAAATTGTGGGTAACTTTTTTCTTTTTATACATTGTTAAAAAATAGCAGGAGCTAAAATGGTTGATTCTCCAGCGTTTTTCGACTTTGTTTGACAGGGTTATAAAAAGTAATGGAAAATAGAGTGTGAGGTGGATAAATCGTGAGTAATAAACAAACTGTGTATTGGACTGTGGATAAAAATAAAGATAACTTACATAAATGCAGTGACATCAAGGAAGCGGCGTTGTGGATAAAACAAGGTGAAGTTATCGCTTTTCCCACAGAGACCGTGTATGGTCTAGGTGGAAATGCAATGATCGATGAAGCGATAGAAAAAATCTTTACGGCAAAAGGAAGACCGAGCGACAATCCGCTTATTGTCCACGTTGCATCAAAAGAACAAGTGCGAACCTTAGTTTCGGAAATTCCGGCTCTTGCGGAAAAATTAATGGATGCATTTTGGCCGGGCCCTCTAACGATTGTGTTACCAAGTAACAACAGCGTTTCACAACGGGTAACTGCCAATTTACCGACCGTTGCTGTCCGCATTCCTGACCATCCTGTAGCTTTAGCGTTGTTAGAAGAAGCGAATGTACCGGTCGCAGCTCCAAGTGCTAATGTGTCAGGAAAGCCCAGCCCAACAACCGCCCAACATGTGAAACATGATTTGAATGGAAAAATCAAAGGCATTGTAGATGGCGGGAAAACAGGAGTCGGTGTCGAATCGACGGTTATTGATTGTACCGAAGCGATACCGGTTATTTTAAGACCGGGTGGAATTACAAAAGAACAAATCGAACGTGTTGTAGGCCCTGTAGAAGTGGATCCTGCGCTGGCGCAAGAAGGCAACACACCGCGTTCTCCAGGTGTAAAATATACACACTATGCCCCGAATGCAGAGATGTACTTAGTTACCGACTATCCACAAAGACTGCAAATGATTGTGGATACGTATCGTCAAGAAGGAAAGCGGGTCGGTGTACTAACGACCGAAGAAGCGGTCAATAACTATAAAGCAGATCTAATTCTTACAAGTGGTTTTCGAGAAGATTTAGAAACGGTAGCCAGTCAATTATATGCGACGCTTCGTCAATTTGATGAGCATGAAATTGACATCATTTTGGCGGAAACCTTTCCTAAGCAAGGTGTAGGCGAAGCCATTATGAATCGGCTAGAAAAAGCAGCGGGTAAAAAAGTCATTTGACTTAGGGTTTTGGTGAGCGTCGCATTACGTTAGTAATCCGTTGTTTTAGCATAACTAACTGGGGGCTTAACTTAACGAGGAAATCGCAGTGGATAACGGCCGCGCCGTTAGCGGACTCAAAAGCCCTTATTTCGGTAAAAAGAGGAATTTTTAGAGTTTAGGGGACTCAGAAGCCCCTATTTACTACAGTTTGAGATGTTTTTAGCGTAGTTTAGCCATATAAGGGCCTCTCAGTCCGCAAAATAATTCAAATAGGTGGTTTTCGTTAAAATAAGGTCCTCTCAGTCCTCTTATGCTGACGGAGGGCGTTGGTTAGCGTCAGTGTCAGCCTCCTGCAAATTTTGGAGTCATTGCCTTTGTAATCTGAGGGGTTCGGTGATCAAATCTTGAGCTTTGGGGACACAGTAACTATTAACAGTTAACAAATAACCATTAACTTTTGGCTCAAACCGCGCTGTAGTATTGGGGAACCAACGATCTGTAATTTTGATAGCCGAACTCCTCAACCCGAGTACCCCCCTCCTCACCAAAATCTCTTTGTCTATTTCTCTTTGGACGTGCATACATTGAAGTAGTACGGACAAGGAGTGGTCACATTTGGGAGGAGAATTAATTACACTATTTATTATGGCAACTGCACTTGGGATGGATGCCTTCTCGGTTGCGTTAGGAATGGGTTTAGTCGGACTAAGATACCGTCAAATGTTTAAAATCGGTATTGTCATTGGCGGCTTTCATATTATTATGCCTTTATTGGGAATCGTGACTGGAAAACTCGTATCCAATTACTTTGGCTTGTTTGCCACTTATTTAGGAGGAGGACTTCTTCTTTTCCTCGGTTTACAAATGTCCATCTCAGCATTAAGAAATGATGAGGGCCGGATGATGAAACCGATTGGGTTCGGGTTATTCGTTTTTGCACTAAGTGTCAGTCTCGATAGTTTTTCCGCGGGTCTAAGTCTCGGGATGCTAGGAGCGAAAACCGTCATAGCTGTGGCTGCTTTTGGTTTAATGAGTATGATTTTGTCGTGGGCCGGCCTTGTGATGGGTTCGCGCTTTAAGGGCATAATTGGATCATACGGTGAACTTCTCGGCGGTTTAATTTTAATGGGGTTTGGGGTTAAGTTACTTTTGCCCTAAATTGTTTGATTTGAAAATAATGAAGTTGTGGTAAAATAAAAGAAAACTTAAATAATTAGGCAAAAAAGCTAGAAAGGATACGCGATTCAATGAAGCGAGTACTTTTCGTATGCACAGGAAACACGTGCCGAAGCCCTATGGCAGAAGCCATACTAAAGCAAAAAGTTAGTGATATTGAAGTACAATCAGCTGGAATTTATGCAGCTCCAGGAAGTGAAGCGAGTTATCAGGCGGTCGAAGTTCTTAAAGAGCGAGGTATCACCTCCGATCACCGGTCTCAACCATTATCAAAGGAGTTATTAGATTGGGCAACGATCGTATTAACGATGACAGCAAATCATAAGCAAGCCATCATTACGCAATTTCCCGAGCTCATTAACAAAGTATTTACATTAAAGGAATTTGCGTTAGGGGAAGAAAGTTTTACGGGGGATATCGCCGATCCATTTGGTGGTTCGGTTGAACAATATCGTGCAACAGCCGATGAAATTGAAAAATTACTAGAGAAAATTTCGGATTCATAACTAAGATCCGAGTAAATTCGTATTATTGAGCGAGAGGTGCACTGTGGGGGAGAAAAAATCGTATAGTTTTAGTATTCGAAAGAAATTAGTGTTAGGAATAAGTGGACTTGCTATTATTACATATGGAACAAGTGCATTTTTTATTTTCTTTTTAGCTGATTATTTACAAAGTCTTTTAAATGTAAACAGTGATCTATTTATCATCATTACGCTAGTCTTAGGTGTGATGTGGTGTGGGATTTTAGGATTTTTAGCAGCGCCGCTCATTACAAAACCCCTCCATGAACTTGAAGATGCAGCACGAAAAGCAGCTGCAGGCGATATTGGGGTCGATGTTGCTATTTCTAAATCAGACGATGAAATACGTGCATTAGGGTTAGCTTTTAATGAGATGCTGACAAGTCTGCGACACATGGTTCGAGATATTGATGAAAATTTTCAACAAACCAATCAAAAAGTAGCAGAAATTACAACTGCATCTGAACTAGCTTCAGAAAAAGCAGAAAATATTAGTCGTACGATTGAAGAAATTGCAAAAGGGGCAGAGGGCTCGGCGAATGCGATCCAAAATACAGCGGAGTCAATGGAAGATGTATCGACAATTGCAACACAAGTCCAAGACCGTGCATCGGCTTCTAAGAACTCTGCAGAACATATGGTGGCAAAGCTTACAGATAGCCGTCAAGTTATTGACCATCTCGTAACAGGGATTAAGAAATTAGCTGAAGATAATCAACATTCGTTAACGGCGGTAGAACGGTTAAACCATCAAGCAAAACAAGTCGAGGACATTATTTCTTTAGTCGGTGACATAGCCGCGCAAACGAATTTACTGGCGCTAAATGCATCGATTGAAGCTGCGCGTGCAGGAGAGCAAGGAAAAGGCTTTGCAGTTGTGGCTGATGAAGTAAGAAAATTAGCAGACGAAAGTTCAAAAGCCGTACAAGGCATTACAAAACTAATTAATGATATTCAACATGAAGTACAAAATGTAGTGACGCAAATTACAAATCAAGTGAAAGTCGCTAACGAACAATCGGTAAAAGGGACAGAAACGAATCAAGCGATCGGTCTTATGGAACAGTCAATATTAGAAGTGTCAGAGGCCATCCATGAAATCTCACAGTTGATTGATAACCAGTTAGGTTCGATTATGACAACAACACAAGAAACACAAGAAGTTGCCGCCATTGCGGAAGAAACTTCAGCCGGTGCACTAGAAGTGGCTACGGCAACCGATCAACAAACGACGATTATCGAAGAGGTTGCAGCGACTGCACAGGTATTGAATGGACAAGCTCAAAAGTTAAAAGCAACAATTGAAAAGTTTTCTACATAAAAATGGGGGTATTGAAGTGAAAGTAGCAATTGGATCAGATCATGGTGGCGTAAATATTAAAGAAGAGATTAAATCATTAATGAGCGAAATGGGCATTGAATTTGAAGATGTAGGCTGCGAATGTTCAGAGTCTGTCGATTATCCGGACTATGCATTACCAGTCGCTGAATTAGTTGCAGACGGTAAAGTGGACCGTGGAATTTTAGTGTGCGGGACAGGCATTGGTATGTCGATTGCAGCCAATAAAGTGAAGGGTGTTCGCTGTGCATTAGTACATGATTTATTTAGTGCGAAAGCGACACGTGAACATAACGACAGTAACGTTTTAGCGATGGGTGAACGAGTAATTGGTCCAGGTCTAGCGCGTGAAATTGCGAAAGTTTGGTTAGTAACCGAGTATGAAGGTGGAAGACACGAGCGTCGTGTGAGTAAAATAAAAGAGTACGAAAATAAGTAATCGAGAGAAGGTGTACCCAGGATGGCCGGTTTGATGGAACAAATCAAAAAGGATATTCTGCAAGTATTAGACGAATTAAATGAAGAAATGCCGTTATCAGCTGAACAGATTCTTATCATTGGAACGAGTACGAGCGAAGTCATCGGTAAAAAAATAGGAACTAGCGGATCAGAGGGTGTCAGTGAGGCCCTCTTTTCCGCTTTTGCTGAATTTAAAGAGCGTACAGGCGTGCAGCTAGCCTTTCAATGCTGTGAACATCTTAATCGAGCCATAGTCGTTGAAAGAGAAACAGCGAAAGAACACCGTCTCGAAATCGTTTCTGTCATCCCTGTCAAAGGCGCAGGCGGTTCAATGGCTGCCCATGCCTACTTAAACATGAAAGAGCCTGTTGTTGTTGAAACGATAGCAGCGGATGCAGGTATCGATATTGGGGATACGTTAATCGGTATGCACTTAAAACGTGTGGCGGTGCCGTTGCGCAGTACGATCCGCTCCATTGGTGAAGCGCACGTTACGCTTGCGAAAACGAGACCGAAGCTAATCGGTGGGGAGCGTGCTGTCTATAGAAACCAAGGAAATGGTGAAGATTGTTTTTGATTTTTAAAAAAAGGTACGGATTTTGTCGCATATTGTGGTAGAATGAAATTGAATTTAAAAGTATTAACCGAAAAACACGAAGAATGCTTGCTACTGAAAGGGGAATAAAGATGGAAATGTTAAAAAATCAAGATCCTAAAGTATATGAAGCAATCCAACTTGAGTTAGGTCGACAACGAGATAAAATTGAAATGATTGCATCTGAAAACTTTGTAAGTGAAGCGGTAATGGAAACACAAGGTTCTGTTCTTACAAACAAATATGCAGAAGGCTACCCAGGTCGCCGTTATTATGGTGGTTGTGAATATGTAGACATCGTTGAAGATTTAGCTCGTGACCGTGCGAAAGAAATCTTCGGTGCAGAGTACGTGAACGTTCAACCGCACTCAGGGGCACAAGCCAACATGGCGGTTTACTTTACGATTTTAGAGCAAGGCGATACAGTACTTGGAATGAACTTATCTCACGGTGGTCACTTAACACACGGAAGCCCTGTTAACTTCAGTGGCGTTCAATACAATTTCGTAGAGTACGGTGTTGATAAAGAAACACAAACAATCGATTACGATAAAGTTCTTGAGCTAGCAAAAGAACATAAGCCAAAGTTAATTGTAGCGGGAGCGAGTGCATATCCGCGTGAAATTGACTTCGCTAAATTCCGTTCAATTGCAGATGAAGTTGGAGCTTACTTAATGGTCGATATGGCACATATTGCAGGACTTGTAGCAGCTGGCTTGCACCCGAGCCCTGTACCGCACGCTCATTTTGTAACAACAACAACACATAAAACATTACGCGGTCCTCGTGGTGGGATGATTCTCTGCCTTGAAGAATTCGGTAGAAAAATTGATAAGTCGATTTTCCCTGGAATTCAAGGTGGTCCGTTAATGCATGTGATCGCTGCTAAAGCAGTTGCATTCGGTGAAGCATTACAACCTGAATTTAAAACATATGCAGAAAACATCATCAAAAATGCAAAGCGTCTAGGCGAAAAGCTGATGAGCGAGGGAATTCAAATCGTATCAGGCGGTACAGACAACCACCTTTTACTATTAGACTTAACGGGCTTAAAGTTAACTGGTAAAGTAGCTGAGCATGCACTCGATGAAGTTGGAATTACAACGAACAAAAACACAATTCCATTCGATCCAGAAAGCCCATTCGTAACAAGTGGAATTCGTATCGGTACAGCGGCAGTAACATCACGCGGCCTTGACGAAGAAGCAACGGGTGAGCTTGGCGAAATCATCGCGCTCACATTGAAAAACATCGACAACGAAGAAAAGCTGAAAGAAGCAAGTGCACGTGTCGATGCATTAACAAAAAAATTCCCAATGTATCCTAACCTATAAGTAAATGTACGAAAGGCTGTCTTTATATGATAAAGGCAGCCTTTTTATATTTCTGTTTGGAGCGGCTGGCGTTCTTGCTACGTGGGGGTGACGATCAGTGCTAGGCGGGGCAGGATCACATGGAAAAAAGTTATAGTAACAGTGAGTAAGGTTAGCGGACTCACAGGCCCTTATTTTGCATAAATCCCGTGATTTTCGAAAGTAACGGACTGAGAGACCCTTAATTGCACGTTCTACGATGATTTCTTTGCCGTTTTAGGCAAATAAGAGCTTCTGAGTCCGCTAAGCCGCCAAAACAAGTCGTTTTCATTGAAATAAGAGCCTCTCAGTCCGCTAAACTCAAATAGACTAGTATCTAACTCACTCAAGCTGGTGGTAGTAACTCATATCCGTTGCAGCTTAATTTACACTCAGCTTCTGCATTAACTCAACTGGAATCTGGTAATCCTATTAACAGCAACTAAGCAAATTCATTATCAGTGCAAAACAGCACTCCCTGCAACCCTCCACACGACGGTCAGCAATGATGCCTCTCGATTAATTAAATCGTAACCTTGAATATTTTTGTTTTTTTTTGTAGAATTTTGAGGAGTGATTTACATATCTAGAATGCTCGTCAAAACATTTGAAAAGGAGCTAACATAATGAGCAAAGTATTTGTGTTTGACCACCCGTTAATTCAACATAAGCTAACTTACATTCGTGATAAATCTACAGGAACAAAAGAATTCCGTGAACTTGTTGATGAAGTAGCTGCCCTTATGGCATTTGAAATTACACGTGAACTACCACTGCAAGAGGTTACAGTAGAAACACCGGTTGGGCCAGCAAAATCGATGACAATCGCAGGTAAAAAATTAGGTCTTGTCCCAATCCTTCGTGCAGGGCTTGGTATGGTAGATGGGATTTTACGCCTTATTCCAGCAGCAAAGGTAGGCCACGTAGGTTTATACCGTGACCCAGATACACTACAACCGGTCGAGTATTATGTAAAATTACCAGCGGATGTGGAAGAGCGTGAATTTATCGTAATCGACCCGATGCTCGCAACAGGAGGATCAGCGGTAGAAGCGATCCACAGTCTTAAAAAGCGTGGCGCGAAAACGATTAAATTAATGTGCTTAATCGCAGCACCTGAAGGCGTAGAGATCGTTAAAGAAGCACACCCAGACGTAGATATTTACTTAGCTGCGCTTGATGAAAAACTAAACGAAAAAGGTTATATCGTTCCAGGTCTTGGAGACGCTGGAGACCGTTTGTTTGGAACGAAGTAAATACCAAAGTAAAAGATTAGTTAAAAATATTACAATTTCACGAGAGCAGACGTTTTAAATTAAAAACCCAAGAGGCCACCGAAGTGCCGTGTATCTCTCAAAAAGCAAATGACAGAAGGCGAAATCCTTAAAGACTGTCGTTTCAGCGAAATGAGTTGCATGTACTTCAAGTTGTGGCCTCTTTTTCTATTTTTTTACTCATGAAAAACGCCCAATTGTTACATACTAACTAAACAATTCTTCTCAAAGAAAGGGGAAGCTCCCAATGAAACAACGGAGGCTAGTTGCTGTAATCGTAATTGTACAACTTGTCATATTAGCATTAACAAGCCATACTGCAGGGGCGAGCCAATTTCCAGAGCGACCACCTTTGGCCGAAACAAAAGGCGAAGAAAAACAAATTGTCATGGTAGAAGTCAGTCAAAAAAACATGGACCGCGTGATCAAAAAAATCCAAAAAGCGATCCCTGAAAGTAACGTAAGAAAACGATTTAAACTCGTTTACTCAGGATTTTCGCTAGAAGTAAAAGAAAAAGACGTGGCTCAATTAGAAAAGATGACAGGGGTCACACGAGTTGACCACGTCATGACCTATCAGACGACAATCGATGACAGCGTCCCTTTTATTGGAACGGAAAACATTAGAAATCAACTAGATCGAGATGGTGAAAAGCTGACAGGTAAAGGTGTAAAAATAGCAGTGATAGATACTGGTATTGATTATAGTCATCCAGATTTAAAACGGAATTTTAAAGGCGGTTATGACGTCGTCGATAACGATAAAGATCCAATGGAGACGATGCCGCGTCAAGGTGGAATTACTATTCATGGTACGCATGTTGCGGGAATTATAGCGGCCAATGGAAAAATAAAAGGCGTGGCTCCAGAAGCTGAAATTTACGCTTATCGTGCGCTAGGACCTGGAGGACAAGGAACGACAGAGCAAGTCATTGAGTCGATTGAAAGAGCTGTAGAAGATGAAGTCGATATTATCAACTTATCACTTGGTAATTCGGTGAATGGACCAGACTGGCCAACAAGTGTTGCATTGGACCGTGCAGTCGAACTAGGGGTTGTTGCAGTAACATCCAACGGTAACAGCGGGCCGAATATGTGGACCGTCGGCTCGCCGGGAACATCAACAAAAGCTATATCTGTAGGAGCGTCTTCACCGCCATTAAAAACGCCTTACATCACTATATTTGGAGAAGACCGTGAAATCTCCGTCAACTCGATGTCGGGCGCCTTACCGTGGAACTTACGTCGCGACCATCCGCTTGTATTTGCTGGATTAGGCAGGAAAGAGGATATGGAAGATGCTGCAGGAAAAATTGTCTTAGTTCGCAGAGGAATTATTCCTTTTGCTGAAAAGGCAAGGAATGCGATGGAAAGCGGTGCGAAAGGTGTGATCATCTATAATAATACGTCAGGTCCGTTTATGGGGGCTATTGACGGTGATCCACTCCAATTCCCGGTAGCAACGATTTCAAAAGAAGATGGGGAATGGATGAGGGAACAGCTTGAGGAAAAGCAAAAACGTCAACTAAGAACGGTCTTCCGTCAGGAGGAAGACTTGCTTGCACCTTTTTCATCAAGAGGTCCTGTTACTCACACATGGGAAGTGAAGCCGGATGTTGTCGCACCCGGTGTATCCATTGATAGTACCATTCCAAAAGGATACTTAGGGTTAAACGGAACAAGTATGTCGGCGCCGCACGTGGCAGGTGCAGCGGCATTAATTAAGCAAGCACATCCAAATTGGAGTCCGGAACAAATCAAAGCAGCGCTGATGAATACAGGAAAGCAACTCTTTGACCCGGAAGGCAAACCATACATGCCTCACGAACAAGGGGCAGGGCGCATTCAAGTCGATAAAGCCGTCCGAACAGATACACTCGTATACCCAGGAGCTGTAACGTTTGGTAAATGGGCAGCAGATGATCGTCGTGAAGTAAAACGTGTAAAGCTAACCGTTGAAAATCATAGCAACCAAGTGAAGACGTATTATGTCTCACCGCCATTTGATGCTCCAGATGGTGTCCAATGGAAAGTACCTTTTTCTTTTGAAATCGAAGCTGGTGAGAAAAAAGAAGTGGAAGTTGTAATGGACATCTTTCCGGCTGTTCTGAAGGAAGGTATTCACCATGGAGATATTTTCATAAAAGGCGGCAGTGAAGATATCCGAGTTCCTTACCTCTTTTTTATCGAAGAACCAGATTACCCACGTGTAATGGCTTTTGGCTTTGAAAGAGGAGATTCGGTAGATTCATACCGATACGAGATGTACTTACCAGGAGGTGCATCAGAGGTTGGAATCGCTTTATATGATCCGGATACGTTTGAATTTATTAAGTACCTCGATGCTAAGAAAGATATTGGTAGAGGGTTAATGGAAGTCGAGCTTGAAGGAGTCGACCTGCCGAATGGTGTTTATAAAGCATTGGTATTTGCTGAGCAAGATGGAAAAGAAGATACATTGGAAACGATGATTTTCATAGGTGATGAAATCCATTCTAATGCAGAATAAAAATAATCGTGATGAGTAGCAGTTTTTTGCTCCATCACGATTATTTTTTTATGTTATATTAAAATATAGTTCACACGAATATAATTATAATGTTTACAAAAAGAAGTTAGTAGGTATACGTAATGAATAGTACAGTAAAACTTTGGAAACATAATATTACAAAGGTGTGAATTATGACAAAAATGTGAACAGAAATAATTAGCATAATTCACCTGTGTTTTTATTGCTAAAACACGTTGACATCAGGTTTTCCCTATTGTACGATTACAAAGGATGTTATGAGAGGGTTTACATATTTATATCAAGGATTAAGAAATTTGTTACATATTGAATTGAAATAAAAAGACAACACGTAAACCTCATCATGAAAACGAAAAATACGTGTTAAGTCCATGGGGGTCAAGGAATGGCAGATAAAAAGCCTCAAAAACCTTATCGTGCAATGGCCTTAATGACAGCAATCACATCGTATTTAGTAGGACCAGTTCTAGTAGGTGTTTTAGCAGGAAGATGGTTAGATGGCTATTTTGATAAAAGTCCATTGTTTATGATCATCGGCTTGTTTTTAGGTTTAGGATCTGGTATTTACGGTTTAATCCGACTGCTCGGGAGTTACTTAGGAGAAGATGATTCATGACTAGTTATAGTGAAAACATGAGACGATATGTCCAATACACGCTTTACTTATTGGCGTTACTCGTCTTAGGTTGGGGCTTTACTCCGTACGAATCTTTTTTTCTAGGATTTATAGTAGGAGCAGTACTAAGCTTGCTCATCCTTTGGAGCTTGTACAGCAGAGTGAAGCGGTTTGGACAAGCAGTAACAGAGGGTAGGAAAATGTATTCCTTAGGGATGCTGACAAGATTTGCATTAGCCATTATTGGAGTTATTATCGCAACAAGATATCCAGATGCGATCCAACTTTATGGGGTGGTAATAGGTTTAATGTCAACCTATATTATCATATTTTTAGATTTTCTTATTCAAAAAATACGTTCTAAGCAAGAAGAGAGGTGAAAACATTTGGATTACAAAAGTTATCCTGTCGTAGAGAATATTTTTGGTATTTCAGGGCTTAACGCTAACCTGGCTAACATTTTAATGATTACTGTATGTTCAGCTATCGTTCTTCTTATTGGAGTTCTTAGTGCAAGAGCAATTCAAATGAAACCTACGGGTATGCAAAATGTCTTCGAATGGTTAATCGATTTCGTAAAAGGAATTATTAATAATACGATGGATTGGAAGACTGGGGAACGCTTCTTGGGTTTAGGTTTAACAATTTTCCTTTACATCCTAGTAGCCAACTTATCAAAGCTTCCGTTTGTTATTACTACAGAACCTGGTCACGTAGTTTGGTGGAAAGCACCGACAGATGATCCGCTAATCACATTAACGCTAGCGGCAACTATCATTGTTCTTACACACTTCTACGGAATTAAGATTAAAGGTTTTGGTGGATATGGAAAAGATTATTTCAAACCTGTTCCATTCTTATTCCCGTTAAAAGTAATTGAAGAGTTTGCAAAC
Organism: Alkalihalobacterium sp. TH-98; assembly: GCF_057473385.1. Taxonomy (NCBI): domain Bacteria; kingdom Bacillati; phylum Bacillota; class Bacilli; order Caryophanales; family Bacillaceae; genus Alkalihalobacterium; species Alkalihalobacterium sp. TH-98. The sequence continues at coordinate 17,611 of NZ_JBYCKM010000061.1, forward strand.
ACATTAACACTTGGAATGCGTCTATTCGGTAATATTTATGCAAAAGGTATTTTAATGGCGCTTCTTGTTTCATTAGGTGTAAGTGGATTTTTCGGGTTTTTCGCAGCAGCGTTACCGACAATTGCTTGGCAAGCATTCAGTCTTTTCATTGGGGCAATTCAAGCTTTCATCTTCTTAATGCTAACAATGGTATACATGGCACATAAAGTGGCTGACGACCATTAATCAATCAGTTCATTCATTTTGCTCTACAAATTTTATTGTTAAGAGCTTAAATTAATAAAAATTTTATTTTATACATTTTAAGGGAGGAATTATTCATGGGAAGTTTAGCAGCTGCAATCGCAGTAGGTTTAGCGGCACTTGGTGCGGCAATCGGTAACGCAATGATCGTAAAAAGTACAGTTGAGGGGATCGCTCGTCAACCAGAATTAAAAGGTACTTTACAAACAGTTATGTTCATTGGGGTTGCACTAGTAGAGGCATTACCGATCATCGCGGTCGTTATTGCATTCTTAGTAATGGGTAACTAATAGACCTTTGAAGTTTATAAATGGCGGAGTCCGTTCTATGTAATAGAAGCTTCGCCATTCCTTTTGTATAACCATTGAAAGGAGTGAATTCTATGTTTGGTAGTATTAACTGGTTCGACGCAATCTATCAGTTAATCATGTTCTTCATCCTTATGGCGTTACTTCGTAAGTGGGCTTGGGGACCGATTATGAACATGATGAAACAACGTGAAGAACATATTGCAAATGAAATCGACACAGCTGAAAAGAACCGTAAAGAAGCTGTGCAATATCTAGAAGAGCAACGCGAGGCAATCAAGGAAGCTCGTCAAGAAGCACAAGAAATCGTTGAAAACGCGAAGAAACTTAGTGCAAAGCAAGGTGAAGAAATCGTTGCTACAGCAAAAGCTGAAGCTGAACGTTTGAAAGATAGTGCTCTAGCTGAAATCCAACGTGAAAAAGAACAAGCTGTTTCTGCTTTACGTGAACAAGTTACATCATTATCAGTTCTAATTGCTACTAAAGTAATTGAAAAAGAATTAGATGAGAAACAACAAGATCAGTTGATTCAAGAATATCTTAAAGAGGTAGGCGAAGAGCTATGGGCAACAAAGCGGTAGCTAATCGTTATGCTGTTGCTCTTTTTCAATTGGCAAAGGAAAAGGATATTCTGAAGCAAATTGGTGATGAGCTCCAGCTTGTAAAAGCGGTTTTCGAACAAACAGAGCGTTTAAGTAATGTACTTGAACATCCAAAAGTTCTAGAAGAGCAAAAAGTAAAGTTGATTAAGGACAGTTTTGCAGATGCAGTAAGTGCTTACGTTCTTAATACACTTTTAATTATGGTGAAACAAAAAAAAGGAAACTTAGTTATTCCATTCATTAATAAATACCAAGAGCTTGCTTACGAAGCACAAGGTGTGGCAGTAGCAAAGGTTTATACAGTGAAGCCGTTGTCTGAAGAAGACAAACAGCAAGTTTCTGCAACTTTCGCTAAGAAGGTTGGAGTTGAAACACTTCACATTGAAAACATTATTGATCCTGAACTTATTGGTGGAATGAAAATTCGTATTGGTGACCGTATATATGACGGAAGCATCAAGCGCCAGTTAGATCGATTACAGCGCACATTAGTCGCTGGAAACCGTTAGAAGAAGATAGGGGTGAACGATATGAGCATCAAAGCTGAAGAAATTAGCTCTCTTATAAAGCAGCAAATTGAAAACTTCCAATCTGATATCGAAGTATCTGATGTAGGTACAGTAATTCGTGTCGGTGACGGTATCGCCCTTGCTCATGGATTAGAAAACGTTATGGCCGGTGAGTTACTTGAGTTTTCAAATGGTGTAATGGGTATGGCCCAAAACCTTGAAGAAAACAGTGTAGGTATCGTTATCTTAGGTCCATTTACGGATATCCGTGAAGGCGATGAAGTTAAACGTACAGGTCGTATCATGGAGGTACCTGTAGGTGAGGCGTTACTAGGTCGTGTAGTAAACCCACTAGGTCAACCTCTTGATGGTCAAGGACCAATTGAAACAAACAAAACTCGTCCGATTGAAAGTCCAGCACCAGGTGTAATGGATCGTAAATCAGTACACGAGCCACTACAAACAGGTATCAAGTCAATTGATGCTCTTGTACCAATTGGCCGTGGACAACGTGAGTTAATTATCGGTGACCGTCAAACAGGTAAAACATCTGTTGCGATCGATACAATCTTAAACCAAGCTGACCAAAACATGATTTGTATCTACGTTGCAATTGGTCAAAAAGAATCAACAGTTGCAGGTGTTGTAGAAACACTTCGTCAAAAAGGTGCTTTAGACTACACTATCGTAGTTACAGCAAGTGCTTCTGAACCAGCTCCATTATTATTCTTAGCTCCTTATGCTGGGGTAACAATGGGTGAAGAGTTCATGTACAATGGTAAGCACGTACTAGTTGTGTATGATGACTTAACAAAACAAGCATCTGCATACCGTGAGCTTTCTTTATTACTTCGTCGTCCTCCAGGTCGTGAAGCATTCCCAGGGGATGTATTCTACCTTCACTCTCGTTTATTAGAGCGTGCAGCGAAGTTAAGTGATGCTAAAGGTGGCGGTTCAATTACTGCTCTTCCTTTCATCGAAACTCAAGCAGGGGATGTATCAGCATACATTCCAACAAACGTAATCTCTATTACAGATGGACAGATCTTCTTACAATCTGACTTATTCCACTCAGGGGTACGCCCAGCGATCAACGCAGGTCTTTCTGTATCTCGTGTAGGGGGATCAGCACAGATCAAAGCAATGAAACAAGTATCAGGTACATTACGTCTAGATTTAGCGTCTTACCGTGAGCTTGAAGCATTCGCTCAGTTCGGATCTGACTTAGATAAAGCAACTCAAGCGAAGTTAAACCGTGGTCAACGTACAGTTGAAGTATTAAAACAAGGTCTTCACGAGCCGTTAGCGGTTGAGAAGCAAGTAGCAATTCTTTATGCATTAACTAAAGGATTCCTTGATGATATTCCAGTTGAAGACATTCGTCGTTTCGAAGCTGAAATGTTTACTTTCTTAGACCATAACAAGAAAGATCTTTTAGATACGATTCGTACAACTGGTAAACTTCCAGAAGAAAGTGCATTTAACGCTGCGATTGAAGAGTTCAAAAAAGGCTTTAATACAAGCAGCAAGTAATCGTTGAATACGTGAACAACTTCTAGGAAAACCAGTTAGCGAAAAGGTGGTGAAATTAAGTGGCTTCACTTCGAGATATAAAAACGCGGATCAACTCGACAAAGAAAACGAGACAGATCACAAAAGCGATGGAAATGGTATCTGCTGCAAAGCTGAACCGTTCTCAAGAAAAGGCAAGGTCATTCCTTCCTTATACTGAAAAAATTCGCGATGTTGTAGCGAGTATTGCTTCAGGAAGCACGGATGTAGATCATCCAATGCTTCAAGAGCGTCCTGTTAAGAAGACTGGTTATATCGTTATTACGTCTGACCGTGGTTTAGCAGGTGCGTACAACTCTAGCATTATTCGTGGTGTTTTAAATACAATCCAAGAGCGTCATAGTTCTCCGGACGAGTATGGGATTATTGCAATTGGAAAAATTGGACGTGATCTATTAAAGCGCCGTAACCTTCCGATCATTCAGGAGATTACTGGCCTAGGTGACCAACCAACGTTCAATGACATTAAAAACCTAGCTCGTACAACGGTTGAAATGTTCTCGGATGAAATCTTTGATGAGCTGTATATTTGGTATAACCATTTCGTCAGCCCAATCACACAAGAAGTAACAGAACAAAAAGTATTGCCACTAACGGACATCTCTACAGGAAGTGCGAAAGCATCTTATGAGTATGAGCCTTCAGAAGAAGCCATTTTAGAGCATCTTCTTCCACAATATGCAGAAAGCTTAATCTACGGTGCACTCCTTGATGCAAAAGCAAGTGAGTTCGGTGCTCGTATGACAGCGATGAGTGCAGCGACAGATAATGCATCAGCATTAATTGACAGCTTAACTCTAGTGTATAACCGTGCACGTCAGGCTGCCATTACTCAAGAAATTACAGAGATCGTCGGCGGTGCAGCAGCACTTGAATAAAGAATATATCTAGTTTCTATGAGGTCCATAAGAAGATGGATAGAAATGTAACGCAGGGCTGATACGTCATTAAGTTCTCACAAATGCATGTTTCATGTGGGCGTGAGAACTTAATAGACGGTACCTATCCTGAGCGCACAATCATGAGTGTTTCAAAAGCAAGTATTAGGAGGGAAACTGATGAATAAAGGTCGCATTACTCAAGTTATGGGTCCAGTTGTTGACGTAAAGTTCCCAAGTGGTCAACTTCCTGAAATCTATAATGCACTTAAAGTTGAACAAGTAGGTTCAACGAAAAATGCGGTTGATGTAACAGTAACACTTGAAGTTGCTTTACATCTTGGTGACGATACAGTTCGTACAGTTGCGATGGGATCTACGGACGGTCTCGTACGTGGCGTAGATGTACTTGACACTGGTGCTCCAATTTCAGTACCAGTTGGGGAAGCTACATTAGGACGTGTATTTAACGTATTAGGAGAAGCAATTGACCTTGATGAGGCTCTTGCTGAAGATGTACAAAAATCACCAATTCACCGTGAGGCACCTAAGTTTGAAGAACTTTCTACACAAACAGAAATTCTTGAAACAGGTATTAAAGTAGTAGACTTACTAGCTCCTTACATCAAGGGTGGTAAGATCGGTCTATTTGGTGGTGCCGGTGTAGGTAAAACGGTATTAATCCAAGAATTAATCAATAACATCGCTCAAGAGCATGGCGGTATCTCGGTATTTGCTGGTGTTGGTGAGCGTACACGTGAAGGAAATGACCTTTACCACGAAATGACGGATTCTGGTGTTATCAAGAAAACGGCAATGGTATTCGGTCAGATGAATGAGCCGCCAGGAGCACGTATGCGTGTTGCTCTTACTGGATTAACAATGGCAGAACACTTCCGTGATCAACAAGGTGCAGACGTACTTCTTTTCGTTGATAACATCTTCCGCTTTACACAAGCCGGTTCAGAGGTATCAGCACTATTAGGACGTATGCCATCAGCGGTAGGTTACCAGCCTACGTTAGCAACAGAAATGGGTAAACTACAAGAGCGTATCACATCGACAAAAGTTGGTTCAGTAACATCGATCCAAGCGATTTACGTACCAGCCGATGACTATACGGATCCAGCTCCAGCAACAACTTTCGCTCACTTAGATGCAACAACGAACCTTGAGCGTAAGCTTTCTGAGATGGGTATTTACCCTGCGGTAGATCCACTTGCTTCAACTTCTCGTGCATTATCTCCTGAAATTGTTGGAGAAGAGCACTATGCAGTTGCTCGTCAAGTACAGCAAACTCTTCAAAAATATAAAGAGTTACAAGATATTATCGCAATCCTTGGTATGGACGAGCTTTCTGAAGAAGATAAGCTTATTGTACACCGTGCACGTCGTATCCAATTCTTCTTATCTCAAAACTTCCACGTAGCTGAGCAGTTTACTGGTCAAAAAGGTTCTTATGTACCAGTAAAAGAAACAGTACAAGGATTTAAAGAGATCTTAGAAGGTAAATACGATGATCTTCCAGAGGATGCATTCCGTCTAGTTGGACGTATTGAAGAAGTGGTTGAAAAAGCTAAGCAATTTGCATAATCAACAACTAAGCGTAGCGGTGGGTGTTCAGCACTCACCACTACTTTTGAGAATAAAAATAGATCAAACCCGTATTGCTATTGAGGAGGGTTTTACATGCAGACAATGACTGTCAGTGTCGTAACTCCTGATGGCACGGTTTATGAAGGCGAAGTAGAAATGGTTAGCGCTCGCGCACAAAGCGGAGAGCTAGGTATTCTTCCTCGACACATTCCTTTAGTTGCTCCACTAGACATAGGAGCTGTTCGCCTTAAGAACGGTTCTAATGTTCAACTCGTTGCTGTATCTGGCGGCTTCATTGAAGTACGTCCTGACAAAGTAACGATCTTAGCGGAAGCTGCTGAACTGCCATCAGATATCGATGTTGCTCGTGCTCGTGCTGCAAAAGAACGTGCAGAGCGTCGCATTAGCGAAGCAAGACAAGATGAAATTGACTTTAAGCGTGCACAGTTAGCCTTACGCCGTGCTGTTAACCGCTTAGGAGTTACTGAGAAGTAATAGAAAAAGCACGAAGGCCTAGTGAAGCCTTTGTGCTTTTTTTGTTGTAGGAGCTTTTTTAAATTGTTTGAGATATTGAAAGGTTTAAGCCTCGCAGTGGTGCAGGATCTTTTTTTACGACTGCACAGCGGCTTGATTGGGGCTGGATTTCCAAATATAAATTACGTGTGGGAGGCTTTGAACTAACAAGAATGTGATTTTGCTGACCCGGTGCATAATTGTTATGCAGCATAACGTGAATAGTAGTCATATCTTTGTGTTTTCACATTTTCGCAAATAAAATAACCAAAACAGACAATATATTTTTAAAACGGACAATAAATAGTCAAATCCGCTAATAAATTTTGAAACTGGACAATAAAGTAGAGAAATCCGACAATAAGTTAGACTGCGCACCTCGAAAGTTCATCAAAATGCCCATCATGTCCATGTTCTATTACGTTTATCTATCAACACTATCGAAATATACGCGAAAAACCCGACTTACCCGACCTCATCTATAAAAACGATGCCATTGTTCCAAACAAATCTTCTATTTTTGACTGTGACTTCATTCCATGGACGTTCAGGGTGTAAAAAGCGTGACACTTGTAAATAGGAATTCGGATATTGATCCAATAAGCTACCAAGTATATTTCTGCAATGAATAAATTCAGTCGGAAAATCATCAAACGATATACAGTCTAGTAATTTACATTTCTCTAAAGCTTGAAAAAATGCTTCTTTTTCTTCAGTGGATGCTTGTTTCTTAAAGTAACCCCATATGTGTTCAAGTGTTGTAATGACTGCTCCTTTTTTATAGGGAAGGCTTAAAACCTCGTTGATCTGAAAGTATAGCCCCTCTATTCTAGTAAAAGAGTCGAGTGAACGAAATGACTTAGAAATCATTATATATTGTTCATAGCCTTTAGCCATTACTTCATATTTATTGACAGCCCAAATTCGTTCAGCTATGCGACGAGCAACCTTTAAATGCTTGACGTTTTCCATATGAACCTCCATTTCTATTCGCTACCAAATACATATTTATTATCCGAAATTCTGTAATATAAACTAACTGTAGTAAGATATTGTATCAAATACTACATTTATCAGTAATTGAAAAAAATACTTTAAAATAATTTTTTCTTCAATTATTATATAAGTAAAATAATTGGTAATCGAGTTTGAAAGAAACCGAAACCATTTAAGTTGCAGAAGTATATATACTAAGGCTTTTACATAATGTGGTAGAGGATTTCTACTATGTTAATTTACCAATAAATCATTTCCTTATAAAGTTTTTTACAATTTTGTGACAGTCGACACCATATATAGGATTTGCTATAATGGTTACGATTACATAAAGTGAAACTTCCAGCATTGGAAAAAGAACTGGTTTTTGAAATTACTGTTGGATGTTTTACAATACTTAGGTGTAACATCCGTTATCAACTAAATAGATACATAAAATAGCATGGTCACGGGAGTTGCACAAGAAATACGACTTTGGAATAAGGCATGGAGGGTGAGGTGAGGCAAGATGGATCCGCTTTATCACTTGTATCAAAACAACTACTTAGTTGTAGCCGTCTTTATTTTACTAGGAATAATATTACCTTTGGTTGCGCTTACAGCAGGACGTTTTCTAAGACCGAATAACCCAACCAAAGAAAAGCAAACAACGTATGAAAGTGGTATTGAACCAACTGGGAGCAGTTGGGTTCAGTTTAATGTTCGATACTATATGTTTGCGTTATTATTCGTATTGTTTGATGTAGAAACGGTGTTTCTATATCCTTGGGCAGTTGCTTACGATTATTTAGGAATTTTTGCTTTAATTGAAATGGTTATCTTTATGATTATGTTATTAATCGGATTAATTTATGCGTGGAAGAAGAAGGTGTTAACATGGATCTAAATTTGGATAGCATCACTAAGGCAGAGCGGGAAGAGCTAGAACGTAACGTCTTTTTTACCACATTAGAACAAGTGAAAGCTTGGGCTAGAAGTAACTCGTTGTGGCCATTGACCTTCGGGTTAGCTTGTTGTGCCATTGAAATGATGGGAACGGGTGCGTCTCACTATGACCAAGACCGTTTTGGCGTTATTTTTAGAACGTCTCCAAGACAATCAGACTGTATGATCGTTTCTGGAACGGTGACAAAGAAAATGGCACCAATCCTTAAGCGTCTTTATGATCAAATGCCAGAACCGAAATGGGTAATTGCTATGGGCTCCTGTGCAACTGCGGGTGGACCGTACGTAAAATCCTATGCTGTCGTTAAAGGGGTTGACCAAATCGTACCAGTTGATGTGTATATCCCTGGTTGCCCACCGAATCCGGCAGCTTTAATTTATGGAATTAATAAATTACAAGAAAAAATCCGCTATGAAGCTAAGACTGGGAAGCGGGTGATTGGCCGATGAGTGATGAAAAGGCAAAAGCCGCTGCCGCCGCTAAAGCGAAAGCTGCAGCATTGAAGAAATTAAGAGAAAAAGAGCTCGAAATGGCTAAACAATCGGAAACGGTTTCAAGTGAAAATAAGGAAGTGCCGGAAGAAAAAGCTAGCGCAGATGATGCGAAAGCAAAATCAGCCGCTGCTGCCAAAGCGAAAGCGGAAGCGCTGAAAAAAATGAAAGAAAAAGAAGCTGAGGCAAGCCCATCAGAAGAGCCTGCTGGAGCCGATGA